>JBDRJF010000001.1:0-265506 GCA_043815185.1 Candidatus Omnitrophota bacterium
TAACCGCTCTTCCTCGCGGTGCCGTAGCTAAAGGCGAAGTAGGCCCAAAAATAACTAAAGTACTTACCTCTAAAGACACAGCTAAGTGCGCTGGCCCGGAATCATTAGAGATAAAAAGCTTTAAATTCTGCATTAAACTTCCTAGCTCTTTAAGGCTGGTCTTACCGCAGAAATTAAAGGAGTTTTGACTCATCTTGGCTCTAACTCCCTCGATAAGTGTTCGCTGGGCTTCGGTTCCAATAAAAATAATTGCCGCCTTAAAATCCCTGGCTAAACAGTCGGCTAAATTAGCAAAATAGCTCCTTGGCCAACGTTTAAGCTCCCAATTAGCTGAAGGATTTATACCGATAAGACAAGCCTGCTCTTTTTTTAATGGCTCTAAATCCCGATCAACCTTACCCCTGACATTTTCAGGTATAAAAAAACTAGGTAACCTATCCTCAATAGCAATGCCAGTTTTCTCAAAGAGATAAAGGTAGTGATCTTGACGATGCACCAGGTCTTGAGAAGGCTCTATCTTTTTATTGAGAATGAAAGAATTTTTAAGCCGCCGATATCCGATTCTTAACCTTATGCCGGCTAAAAAACAGATCAGGGCCCGGGTAAATGAACGGTGGATAAGAAAAACCGTATCAAATTTCTTCTTTCTTAAGAGCTGAATAAATTTTAACTTAGCAAAAAAACTCCTCTGCCGGCCTCTTTCATCAAAAATTATTACCTCATCGATATAAGGATTATCCTCAAAAACCTCCCTTACTCTTTCTACAACCATAACCCCTAAGTAAGAGCCGGGAAACTTCTTCTTCAAAGCTTTAAATACCGGAGTAGTGAGTAAGGAATCACCTAACCAATTTACACCGACTATTAATATTCTATTCATCTTTTAACATAAAGATCAGCGGTCCGCCTTTGGCGAGATCTCGCTGGATTAATTTGTTAGACGTTTAATTTATCCAATTGTATTTTATCAAAACGTCGTTGCAGGGGCGAGGCCTGCCTCGCCCTTTACAGAATAATTTTTAATATTATTTTTGTCAATATCCCAATTTGTGGGATTATTTATGATATATTTACGAGTATTATAGAGCGAGGGATTGCTGGTGCGAATAATTTCGTCGTGGAACGAACGTTGCCATTTAAATGAATTATTATTTAATCTATTGATTTGTTTGGTAACGCTGGATTTATACGAACCGATTATTATTGATAAATTATTATTTTTTGTATTTTTATTAGAGGGCCGGGCAGGCCCGGCCCCTGCAACGGCGTTAATTATTCCGTGGATGTGATTGGGCATAATAATAAATTCATCTAATTTTATATTTTTATGATGATTAGGCAGGTCTAACCAGGCATTCTTTGCAATTTCTCCGAATTGGTTTAATATCATTTTATTATTCTCTATTTCACCAAAGATTTCTAGGTGGTTATATGTGCAGATTGTGACGTGGCAATACCCTTGTTTTGAATAATCGTGACTCTTTAATCTTCTTGTTTTACGGTATTTAAATGTATTTCCCATTTTTATATTTTACATCTAACACAAAAATCAGCGGCGCGTTAGCGTCCGCTGGATTGCTTTGTTATAGGTTTTTATTTGGATATTTTATTACCCATCGTTGCTTGTCTGTTTCCCAAATATATTTTTGCATTTTTACAACTTCCTTTTTGCCACAAAAAGTGTATTCGCATTCGGTTGTAAGCAGAATTTCTTTTCCTGTTTTTTCTGCCTCCTCAAGGCTAAAAGCATATTTTTCTTTTAGGTCTTTCTTTGTTGGGAAATATCTGTCGCGAACATCACGAGGAGCCATATACATTTTTTCATCAAATAGAACAAGAGAAAAAGTTGTATTATTATAAATAAGATTGATTTTAATTGTTAAATCCTCAAATGCATTGTCAGATACATTTGCATAATTGATACGTGTATAATGAACTTTTTCTTTCGTGCTTTCGTCTATGGGGTATGTATCGACAATAGCCACTTTTAGACGAGGTTTTTGACTGAGGAAAAAAGCCTGGTTGGTTATCCAATAACTATAAATAACGAATGTAGCAGAAATAAATGCTGCGATGCATGCCCACACTTGAATAATGTTTGATATTCGATTATGATTCAGAGTGGAGCAGTTTACAATGGCTAAATGTGCCGCTAACCCTATTACTAGGAATAGAAAAGTAAGAATTATTGGTATTTTCATTTTTATCCTCCCATAACAATTAATATACATAGTATGCATTAATAGCCCACACATAGCCCATTTGGTGGGATTATCTCATAACATTGGTGATGTGTCAAAGGCATAGGGGGACGGTTCTCATTGCTCTATCCCTTACTGGCACAATAAATTATAAACACACCATTATTTAATAAAAATCAGCTGATTGAAAAAGAAAGAATGAAATAGTAACAGTAAACCAATAATTGTCTGTTCATAACTAGCTGACAGGCAATAGGTAACAAGCGAGAGAACCGTCCCCCTATTAAGGAATTAATAAGGATTCTTGGGCTTTCTGAACGCATTGTAGAATCCGCTTAATTTAGCCCAGAGCCTAAACCCTAAATCCCGATTGGTAACTTTAATTCTTCTTAAAGCAAAGGGGTCGATTTCCCGGGAGAAGCCCCGATTGGTAGTGCAGCCGCAGAGATAACCGGCTGCTTGGGCTGCGGTTAAAACCGCCTGATTAAAACCACCTATAGGATAAGAGACTAGTTCTATATTCTGCGAAAAATATTCTTCCAGTAGCTTCTTTGATTGAAGGATTTCCCTTTGCATTCCGGTTATCCCCTGATCCGGTAGATAAGCATGAGTTAAAGTATGTGAACCAATACCGGGTCCGGCATTATTAAGAAAAGATGCTATATCCTCTTTCGATAAAAAGCCATTTTTTCCTATTTCCTCAGCAATCAGAAAAATTGTCGCCGGGTAGCCAAACTCTTTTAGTATCGCGATTGCTTTCTGATTGTCTCGATAACCGTCATCAAAGGTGATTACCACTAAATCCCTGGGGACCGGCTTACCCATCTTGAGCAAATGGCAATAGTCAACAAAGGGGGTTACTTTATATCCGCCGGCTTTAATAAACTCCATCTGCTGACGAAATACCTCAGGGTCTATGGCGGCATAAGTTTCTACCCGGGCTTTATCCAACGAGTGGTACATTAATATGGGAGTTGCATAATTCTGATTAAGATAAATTACCAATGAGCCGAATAAGACAGCCGGTACAAGTAAAAATATTACCAGTTTTTTCATTAACACAGCTCTTGATAGATTTTTTCGGTATCGATTACCATCCGGTCCGCTGAAAAGTAACCGACATCTTTCTTGGCCTGGTTTACAATTTCTCTCGCCAACTTCGGATTGACAATAATCTCTTCTATCGCTCCGGCTAAAGTAAAACTATTATAGTGATAGAACAAAATTCCGTTCTCACGGTCTTTTATAATCTCAGCAATCCCCCCGGTATTGTAACCAATCACCGGAACCTCTTTAATAAAAGCCTCAATAATTGAATAACCAAAACCTTCTTTCCGGGAAGGTACCAGAAGTAAATCTATAATATCAAAAAATTGGTTAGGTTGGCAATTAATAAACTTAACTCTTCTCTCTATCCCTGCTTTTTTTAAATATTCTTTGAGCTGATTCTCCCGCTTACCCTTACCGGAAACTAAAAGATAAATGTTTTGATACTTAAGCTTAAGTTTAGCAATTGCTTCAGCAGCCAAAAAATGTCCCTTTTCTGCAGAAATCCTGCTTAAAATTCCAATCAAGTAATCATCTTTGCTAAAACCCCAGTCGCTCCTTTTAGCTTCTTTAATCAAAAAATCATCTGGATTAATGCCGTTATAAACAACTTTTATCTTTTCCCTAGCTATACCCAAATCTCTTACTAAATGTTCAGCTACTGCCTCACTTACCGCAATAGCTATTGTGCCGGAGAATTTAAGCCATCGCCGAAAGATTGAGGGGCGGTAAAAACCATGATAGGCACTGATATAAGGAATTTTGAATCGCTTAGAGATAAGAAAACCTAAAAATTGAGTCACTCGTGTATTGCAATGCACTAGATCGATCTTTTCTTGAGTGATAAGTTTAGCTAACGCCCTGAATGATAAAAGAATCTTTATGCTGCAAATAGACTTAGTTTTAATCGGAATTTGCTTGTAATCCACACCGCTGCTATTTAATTTCTGAACCCACTCTCCCCCAGAACAGGCAACCCAAACATTATGCTTTTGCCGTCTAAGAGCTTGACTTAAGTTAAGAACATAACGGGAAATACCTCCGGGATTAAAATGGGTGGTGAGAATTAAGATATTCATCGCTTAAGGATTTCCTTAACTTTTGCAAAAACTCTCTGAGGCGGTATTTTAGCCAAACAACTGCTTGGCTCCCCCAGTCCGCACTTTGGCCGATAACAGAAAGAACAAGGCATTTTTTCATAAAAAACATAGAGGTTGCTGCTTTTAACTGTGTGCCGCTGAGGCGAAGTAGGGCCAAAAAGGGCAATAGTCGGGATGCCTAAGGCTAAAGCTAAATGCAAAGTAGCAGTATCAGGAGTAATAAATACGCTTAATCTTTTAATTACCTGAGGTAAGGTACGTAAAGTAGTCTTTCCGCAGAGATTAAGTGCCGGCGGTAAAACAGACCTTTCGATTTTTTTTGCCTCCTCCTCTACTTCCTTATCACCGAGAAGAACTACCCGGGAGTTGGGAAAGTTTTTATGAATTAAACTAACTAACTTTAAAATATGTTCACCAGGCCATTTTTTTGACTGCCACTTTCGGGAAGCTGCTATGTTTATTCCAATAAGCTCAAGCTGCGGCAAGACAATCGGCTGTTCCGGCTCCTGGGGCCAGAAAACCAATTTCTTCTCACTAAATTTAATGCCCAAAAACTGTAATACTCTCTCTTGAGAAACCAAGGGAGAATCCTGGCGGTTAAACCTGGCTCTTTTAGTAAGTAAAAAACCGCACTTTTGGGCATAACCAAAGGAGTAGCGGGGAAAACTTAAAAAAGCCATTAGATGCGAAGAACGGCTATTTTGTAAATCCACTATGTAATCAAAGGAACGGCGCCGCAAATTACCCACAACCCTAAGGATATTCTTAAACTTTTTATATTTTTCCTCCAGAGTAATAACCTCATCAATATAGGGACAATCATAAAAAAGAGCGTGGTATTTCTTTAAGGTTAGAAGAACGATAGAGCTTTGCGGAAATTTATCACGGATCGCTTTTAAAGAAGGTAAACTTAAGATTAAATCACCTAAAGAAGAAATTTTAATTACTAAAATCCTCTGGGTATTTACGGTCTCAGCATAAACTTCTTCGGTCTTATGTAAACACTCATCCATGGTATACTTTTGCTCTACTTTCTGCCGGGCTTGTTTTACTAACCTTTCGGCAAGCTTAGAGTCAACCAGTATCCTTAGAATACCGTCAGCTATAGCCTCGCTATTGCCAGCTTCAACTAAAAGGCCATCCTTCTCATCATCTATTATCTCCTTGAATCCGCCCACAGCCGTAGCCACAACCGGAACCCCACAGGCAAAAGCTTCAATAACTACTCTTCCGAAAGACTCTTCAATCACCGAAGGCGCAACCAGAATACGGGCCCCGGCCAAGACTTGCTCAACATCTTGGGTAAAACCCACAAATTCTACATTATAATGTAGCGAGAAGCGGCTAACCAAAGTCTTTAAGTAGGCCGAATACCTTGATTTTGACTTATCCGCCGCACCCACTATCTTTAATTTCAGGTAGGGATTAAACCTGACCACCTTTTTAAACCCTTTGATTAAATGCTCATAGCCCTTACTGGGAGAAATCCGGCCGACACTAACGATAGTATTAAGCTCTTTTCGATTCTTATAATCAGTGAAATTAAAATTATCTAAATCAACCCAACGGCTGATAATTCTTATCTTTTCTTCCGGAATTCCGAATCTGGTTTTCATGTGGCGGGCCACCACCTGGGAAGGAGCAATAACAAATTTTCCCCAACCCATAACCTCACTGAAGAAACGATTTTTATAAATCCCATGGGCGGTGGTAATAAAATGGCTGAGTGTGGCACGTGAGGCAAAAAAGCTTATCCATCCCGGTACCCGGCTACGGGCATGGATAATATCTATTTTTTCGTCTTTAATAATCTTCTTTAGCCTCCCGATAAGAAATAACCCCAGAGGTGACTTTCGATAAACCGGCAGAGTATAGTGTTTAATCCCTATAGCCTCTAACTCAGGAACTAATTGGCCTCCGCCACTGACAATAATAGTGGTAAGGCTCTTTCTCTTAAAAAACTTCGCCAAATCATAAACTCCCCGCTCAACACCGCCGACATCCATCCGAGGAAGAACCTGTAATACTCTCATAATAATTTCCTCAAAGCTTTCTTTACCACTTCTTTATTCCGGTCAAAAATTAACGATGTCTTTAATTTTACTGAGTCCAAATCAAATGGCTTCCTTAAAAAGCTAATTTCTTCTTTCATCGACTCCAGGAAAACTTTCCGTTTATCATCTTCAAGCTCTAAAGACACACAGACACAAGGCTTCCGCAAAGAAGCAATCTCTGAAACCATTGAAATGCTCTCACTACTCACCAGAACGATATCGGCTAGACATCCGAACCCTTCAAAAACAAAATCGTAATTATTCCTATTGGCTATAACCAAGGCTTCTAAGTTTTTAAAATCGGCCAATTCCTCTTCCAAATAACTTTCCGCCTCCTTAGGTGTACGCCGAGAGGTGCTAATCAGAAGCTTATAGCCCTTTTTTAAGGAAAATTCCTTTAGTTTGGATATAAGAATCCGCAAATTATCTATAAAACTCTCTGGCTCTAATATCGGGCCGCCAAGAAAGAGCGAAATTTTCTTATCGCTGCTTAGGTTGAAAAATTCCCGGCATTTTTTCTTTTTAGCTTGAAAATCATCCGGGTAAAAGAGCGCACCTTTGATCATTGTTGCACTATCAGCCTGAATCCGGTCATGTTCGGGAATAATTGCTAAATCGAATTTCCGTAAAGATGTATTGGGCCGTAAGATTGTAACTGATTTTGCTCCCAAGTATGATGAAAAGAGCTTATTTACCGGAGCAATAAAACTTCCGGCGCTTACTACGATGTCAGCCGAGATTCGATCCAATGCCTGCCAGCTCTCTTCGTCCAGCAAATAAGCCAGGGGGGTACTGCAACTTAAACAATTTTTGGGGCTAAAACAAACTGCGATATCAGCTAGTATTCGCTTAAATTTATCTTTATATCTGACTTCGATAATCTTGCTTCTTATCGATTGTCCTTCTTCGCTCAACAACGACAGAAAAGCTTTTGCTTGTTTCAGATGCCCGGGCTTGCCGTCACTGATAATTAGAACATCACGATTTATCTTACGCTTAAACCGTTTATAGCACCAAAAATACTCCCAAGGATATTTACGCAAAATATCCTCATAAATTTTATTTAATTCAGTTAAAACCTGCCGGTCATCTTTATCCCCAACATCAATAGCTTTACTTATCTCTAAGCTATGCGAAAAGTTTTTCTGACGGCGGCAAAAAGTTGTGTATATTTTCTTGTTAAATTTTCGGGCCAGGTAAACTGCGCCTTTAGGGGTCGGAACCAAGTGGGAGAAAAAATCTATCTCTAAGGCGTCGGCCTCAGCTCCATGGTCGATTACTACACCGACCATGCCATCTTGGCGTAAAACCTTAATTAACTCCTTTAAGGTAAAACATACTTTGATCTTCTCTCCCTGCCGCAGCTCATTTAATAATTTATCTAATCCACTATGCTTTTGTTGCTGGGCAAAAACAGCAAATTTATGCCTCTGGGCCCAATAAGACATTGAAAGTTCCCAATTTCCGGCATGAATCCCTACGAATATCCCACCCCCAGGATAAAGGTTTGTTTTCTCATTCAAGCTAACGTACTCATATATTCGGGGAGCGATCAAATTCTCAACTACTGTTAAGCCAAAGTGGTTAAAACTTCTTTTTAAAATTGAATCTATTTCCCGCTTAGTCTTATCAGGAAAAGCTGTCTTGATATTCCGGAAAGCAACTCTCCTCTTACGCCGGTTAGAATAGAACAATAGACCAATTGCCCGGGCAATCAAAAGCGCAGCCCCTAAAGGCAATCTCAATAAAACCCGCCGTATTAATTTCAACAGATGATAGATCATCTCTGCCTTTAAGCAAAAACCTTAATCAACTCCTCTGGCTAACTTTTTCTCTACTGCCGCCATGAATCCTGCTTCATCTTCAATCTCCAGATCAACTTCAAGGATAAAAATGTTTAACCGGCTCTCTAAACAAGGGAGATGGTATTTATCTTTATGGGTAATTACTAAATCATTAATTGAATTTTTGATTAAACTATCCTCCAGTTTGCCAAATTCCGAAAAGCTTAATTCATGATGGTCAGGATAAACTATTCTTTGCGACAGGTTGAAATTAAGTTCCTTTAACTTATTAAAAAATCCTTGAGGGTAGCCGATGGCTGCAAATGCCCCTAAGCGCCGGTTAGCCAGAAAATCGATTTTAAACCTATTACCGGCCAAATCTACAAAACCTTTAGGCCTATATTGTGAAAAGTAAACCCTAAGCTTGGGGGCAATCTTTAAAACTGCCCTTTTAACAGCTTCTCGGTCACCCATCTCCTCGCTGTAATTTAAAATTAAAATATCAGCTCTGCTTAAAGAACTCAAGGGTTCGCGAAAAAAATAAGCCGGGATTAACCTTTGTTTTCTGCGGAAATCACGCGACCCCATTATAACAATATCAACATCTCTTCTTAAGCTTCGGTGCTGGAAGCCGTCGTCAAGAATAAAAAGATCGAAGGAGCCCTCCAATTGCTTAGCTAGCTTGCTCCGCTTGGATGCTGAAAAAACACCAGAGGCAGTCATCCCGTTGGAAATAACCATTTTTTCTTTAAGCAATTTGCCTTCATCTTCTCCGTAACCACGACGCAATATTGCTACCTTACGCTCAAGCGATAGACGATTATAAAGCCATAAACATAAGGAGGTTTTTCCGGAACCAGACCAAGAAAGGTTTCCCACGCTAATAACCTTTGCTCGGGAAAAGAAGACAGGAATAATTTTTCGCTGATAGAGAAAATTTCGCAAAAATACTATTGCCCCGTAAATCCCGGAGAAGAAACAAAGCAAAGCATAAGCCAGTGCTTCGAAAACATTTTTTTTGTCTTTCTCGATGAAGGTTAAATAGCCTTGTTTTAGCTTCAGCATTAGACTAATTTTTTCGCTTAAACCTTAAGCTAAGCACTTTGAAATTATAGCTAAGTTATTTTCCAAGCTTTTTTTCTCTCCTTTAAATACTTCGTTACAGCGATTATGTAAATTATTCTTTAAAGCCGTATCATTCACCAGGCTCAGCAATATTTCCCCCAGCTCCTCACGGTTCCTTACTTTGATGCCGGCTCCTTTGGCCAAAACAATCTCCTCCACATCAGGAAAATTATCCATATTGGGACCAAAAATAGTGGGTTTACGAAAGTATACCGGCTCTAAAATATTATGCCCGCCGTTATTTGATAAGCTTCCGCCGACGAAACAAATATCAGCAATACTATAGAAGTATAATAATTCACCAATGGTATCAGCTATAAAAACACTTCGTCTATCCTCAAGATTCTCCCTAACTTCACTCATTTTTACCGGATTAAAACCGGCCAGGCGAATAATCTTCTCAATCTGAGGAGTTCGTTCGGGATGGCGCGGAGCAATCAGCAAAGTAACGCCTCCCAGTTCTTTAAAGACATCTTTATAGATATCGACAATGATTTCCTCTTCAGGCTCATGGGTGCTCGCTGCAATCAGAAGTTGATTACCGCCCTTTTTTAATATCGGGATGTAATGTTCTTTCTTATCCCGAAGAGCCTCCTCATTTACAAAGATACTCTCAAACTTCATGTTACCGCTAACCACAATTTTATTGGGGTCAGCGCCGAGAAAAAGAAATCTCTCTTTATAGAGCAGGTTTTGAACACCGATATAATTACACTCTTTAAGGACTTTCTTCATCAATGGCCTTATTAACCGATAGCGTTTAAATGCCGCATCAGAAATTCTTCCGTTAATAATAACTATCGGTATACTCCTTTTATTCAAACGATAGAAAAGATTGGGCCAGATTTCAGTCTCAACTGCAATAAATATTTTTGGCTTAATCACCTTTAATGCTTGTTCAAGCACAATGGAAATATCAAAGGGGAAGAAAATTATTTTTGCAAGATGTGAATATCTTTTTCTCGCTATTCTATTGCCGGTTAAGGTTGTTGTTGAAATTATTATCGGACAATCATGAGCCTCTTTTAGGCGCTTTAACAAATTCCCGATTAAATTTGCTTCACCAACACTTACTGCCTGTATCCAGATAGACTTTCGTTTCTCGCTTGGGCCAATAAGGCCCAGCTTCTCCTTTAAAGCCCGGGCAGTCATCTTTTTACGCCAAAGATGCATAGGAAGATAACCTATTAACCCCAGGCAAAAAATAACATCATAAATTAAAAATAATATTTCGCTCATTTCGCTCTTGGATGGGCCTTTTGATAGACACTCTTAAGTGAATCGATAGTTAAATGAGTATAGATCTGGGTAGTCGATATACTGGAATGTCCCAGAAGTTCCTGCACGCTACGCAAATCCGCCCCTCGATTAAGCAGGTGAGTGGCGAAGGAGTGACGAAAGGTATGGGGAGATATCTTTAAAACCTTAGCAGACTTTTGCATATATTTATAAATAATGTCCCTCACCCCTCGATCAGTCAAAGTCCCGCTTCGTTTATTTACGAACAATGAATAATTGTTATCAGTACGTTTGTCCAAATATCTTTTCAAGCTATTCAAGGCTGGTTCACCCAAAGGAAGCAAGCGCTCCTTTCGCCCTTTTCCCTTAACTTTAGCAATTCCGCTTATAAAATCTATATTCTCCTTCTTTAAAGCAACCATCTCAGCGACCCTGGCTCCGCTAGAATAAAGAAATTCCAGGATTGCCTTATCCCTCAAATCCAGAAGCTCCTTTCCTTTAGGTATCTTAAGAAAATTGCTGACTTCTTGTTCAGTTAAAAAATTGGGCAACAGTTTATCTAGCCGGGGATAAATTAAAGAAACAGCCGGGTTGCTTTTCGCCAATCCTTCTCTAAGGATAAATCTAAAAAAACTCTTCAAGGTAGAGATTTTTCGGGAGATGCTTCTTTTATTTAGTTTTTTTTCACTGAGCAGACTCAAGAACTTCCGTAGCAGAAAGTAATCAATCCGCTTGATGTCCTTCCCACCCCGAGAATCCAGGAATTCCCCGAATTCCCTAAGATCGGCTGCATAATTATTGATGGTATGCGCGGAGTAATTCTTCTCGATATTTAAATAATTTAAAAACTTATCGATATAGTGGGTAAACGGGATCATCTCTTACCCTGCTCCCTTCTCAGCTTCTGCTTCCGGTAGCATCCGATTGGTATAGGTACAGCCAGGGAATTTGCTACACCCGTAAAAATTTTGTCCTCTTCTGTTTATTCTTTCAACCAACTGGCCTTCTTTGCACTCAGGACAGGAAACCCCGCTAGTAATACTTTCGGCATAACGACAGCGGGGAAAATGTTCACAGCTTAAAAAACGCCCTCTTCGGGACCACTTTATCACTAATCTTCCCTGACATTGCGGACAGGTCTTATCCGAGTATTCTACCTCTTTCTTAACCAGTTTTAAGGTCTTCTCCACCTTTTTATCAAAGTCTGGATAAAAATCCTCTAAAACTTTATGCCACTCAAGTTTACCCCGCTCAACTATATCCAGTTTCCCCTCTAAAGAAGCAGTAAACCCCTCATCCATAACCTGAGGGAAAAACTTTACTAAGAGGTCGCTAACCTTTATTCCCAGCTCAGTAGGCCAAAATGCTCTTTTTTCCCTACGGGCATAATTTCTTCTAAAAAGAGTATAGATAATCGGAGCATAAGTAGACGGACGGCCAATACCTTTCTCCTCCAACAACTTCACTAAAGAAGCATCATTATAACGCGCGGGTGCCTTAGTAGTATGTTCAGTAACTGCTAAATCTTCCAGTTTGACTTCCTGGCCCTGTTTAAGCGGAGGGAGCGGGTTCTCAACTCCGCCCAGGCCCAAAACCTTTAAAAATCCTTCAAATAAAACCCTCTTACCTATAGCTTCAAATTCCCCGTCCTCGGATACTATCCGGGCTTTATTAGACTCCAGTATTGCCTCCTTCATCAGCCCAGCTGCAAATCTTCGCCAAATTAATTCGTATAATTTAGCTTCATCAGCAACAACCAGTTTTGCTATATCTTGAGGCTGACGAAAAATACTGGTTGGCCTTATTGCCTCATGAGCTAACTGAGCGCCCTTTTTTTTCCGGTAATGGTATTCATGTAACGATAAGTAGCCCTCGCCGAACTCATCTTTGATGAATTCTCTGGCTTCTTTTCTGGCAGCTCCACTTATATGGAAAGAATCAGTACGCATATAAGTAATCAGCCCTACGCTTTTATTCCCAATCTGAATTCCTTCATACAGCTTCTGAGCTAAAAACATTGTCTTCTGGGCCGACAACCTTAAATAATTAAAGGCTTCTTGCTGAAGCAGAGAAGTAATAAAGGGTGGCGGGGGTTTGCGTTTAATTTCTTTTCTGGTCAGCTCATTTATCAAGAAACTCTCGCTTTTTAGTTTTTTAAGACACTCTTCTGCTTCTTCCCTGCTTTCAAAAACTCTTTTCTTCTTCTTATATTTACTAAGCTTTGCCTTAAATAGACTGGAACCAGCCCTAAATGTTGCTTCTAAGGAAAATGTAGTCTTAGGCAGAAAATTCCTAATCTCCTTTTCTCTCTCAACGATAAATTTTAAAGCAATTGACTGTACTCTTCCCGCAGATAAACCTCGCACTATTCTTTTCCAAAGAAGCGGCGATAAACGATAACCCACTATCCGGTCTAAGACCCTGCGGGCTATTTGGGAATTAACCTTGTCTATATCTATCTGGCTGTGCTTCTTAAATGCCTTGGTTAAGGCCTCCTCGGTTATCTCATGAAAAACAACCCGATAAAACTTCATGTTTTTAGTTGCTAATCTTTGTTTTATATGCCAACTAATAGCCTCACCTTCCCGATCAGGGTCAGTGGCCAGATAAATAGCTTTTTTACCCTTAGCCTTTTTCTTTAACTGGCTGATTATCTTCTCCTTTCCGGGAATAATCTGATAGACTGGTTCAAATCTATTCTCAATATCAACCGAGAGTTTATTGGCTGGCAGGTCAATTAAATGCCCCATGGAAGAAGTTACTTCATACTCTTTGCCCAGTATCGAAGAAATCGTCTTGGCTTTAGTTGGTGATTCGACAATTACTAAGTATTTACTCATGTTTCATGCTCTCAATTTACACTTACCGGTTGTCTAACTCCTGCTATATCCATCTCTGCCAATATATCTTCCACGCAATCAACTAACTTTGCCCCTTCCTTGATCAAGATATGTGTACCCTTACTTAAGGGAGAGTTTACACTCCCGGGAATAGCAAAAACTTCTCGATTCTGCTCACAGGCTAGATGGGCAGTTATCAGCGCGCCGCTACGCGAACCAGCTTCTACAACCAATACTCCTCGGGACATCCCGCTTACGATTCGGTTCCGGCGGGGAAAGTTTTCCTTCAAAGGTGCTGTAAGCATGGGGAATTCCGAAATAACTGCTCCTCTGGCAATAATCTCATCAACTAACCTTGTGTTTTCCCGAGGATAAATATTTAACAAACCACTACCAAGAACAGCTATAGTTTCCCCGTTTTGGATTGCCTGACGATGAGCAGCAGTATCGATTCCTTTGGCTAAACCTGATATGATAACCATACCCTTCCGGCAAAGCTGAGCCGTAAAATCTTTAGTTATCGAGATACCGTAACTGGTAGGCTTACGGCTACCGACGATAGCCAATGAAAATTTATCCAAAATCGCCCGGCTGCCCTTAAGATAAAGCACTAACGGCGGGCTGCTTATTTCTTTCAGCAGCTGGGGATAATCAGAATCAAAAATATCTATACAATCTACCTTTTCTTGGGCGATTAACTCCAATTCCCGGCCGAAAATTGCGGAAGCTCTTAAAGCCAGGATTCTTTTAATATCTTCGTCCTGAAAGTAAGCAATACTCTTAAAATCACTAACCCCGGCCTTAAATATCCAATCAATATCTTCGAAGCAAGAAAGAATGCCAGAAATTTTCCCCGGGCTTAAATTTAAGAGGTTGAGCAGAATCGTACCTTTCTTAGCCATTGTTTAAAATCGCTATAATTTTATTAGCAATTTCTTCCGGAGATAGGTTGTCGGTACCAATTGAGTAGTCAGCCTGGGCATAGTAAGAAGCCCTCTTCTCAAGCAATTGTTTAATCTTCTCTTGGGGATTATCAACATTGAGAATCGGACGATGGGTATGTTCTTTTGTTCTTTGGTAAATTGTCGAAACTGATGCTGTCAAGGCAAATACTACCCCGGTTTCCTTAAGCTGTTTGAGGTTTCCCTGATCACAGATAAGCCCACCGCCGCAGCTAATCACCAAGCCTTCCCTTTTACTCAACTCTCCCAGCAATGTCTTCTCAAGCTTACGAAAGTAAGTCTCCCCCTCTTTAGCAAATATATCGGCAATTTTGGAGCCCTGTTCCTTCTCGATGAGGGCATCCATCTCTACAAACTCCCGGCCCAAGGTCGTAGCCAAGTTTTGTCCGACAACCGTCTTACCACTACCCATAAACCCTACTAAATAGATATTTTTCATCTCTTAGCTACAATGGTTCTTCTATGCTCCTATTACCTCTTTCCCTCATCTTAAAGCTTTGTTGTCCAGCACTGGTAATGATGGATATAATATATTATTGAGGCTTCGCCTCAATAGTCTTGCTTCGCAAGATTATATACATCTCTTAGCTACAATAGTCCTTTTTGCCTGCGGTTGAGGCTAAGCCTCAACCGACTCGGCCTTGGGCCGAAATTGTATACACAAGTATTATATTATCAAGGCAATTGAAGAGTTTGTCAAGTTAGATGGTAGTAAAAGCTGCTCTGGCTGTAAAAATAAGCTTTCAGACCGAGAAAAAGGAGTGATTTTTAAGGATTTTGGTTATTTTCCGTACTTCTTTATAAGGGCAAGGGCGATGATATTCCGCTGGATTTGATTTGTGCCTTCGTAAATCTGGGTTATTTTTGCATCCCGCATGAACTTCTCCACCGGATAATCCCGCATATAGCCGTAGCCGCCGTAAATCTGGACCGCATTAGTGGTTACCTCCATTGCCACATCAGAAGCAAAAAGCTTGGCTGCAGCAGAAGCCGGCCCCACATTCTTCAGGCCCCGGTCTACCATTGAAGCAGCACTATAGACTAAACTCCTGGCTGCTTCTATTTTAGTAGCCATATCAGCCAGCATCCATTGTATCCCCTGAAAAGAACTGATGGTTTTGCCAAATTGAACTCTCTGATGGGCGTAGGCAATAGCAAGCTCTAAGGCCCCTTGGCCGATGCCTACGGCTTGAGCTGCCACACCCGGACGGGACTGATCAAAAGTTTTCATAGTGGCAATAAAACCTATGCCTTCTTTAGCTCCCAGAAGATTATCTTTGGGAACCTTAACATCATTAAAAATCAGCTCACCGGTAGAAGAGGCTCTGATCCCCAGCTTCTCTTCCTTCTTACCAAAGGTAAATCCTTTCATACCCTTGTCTAAAATAAAAGCTGATACCCCGCGCGGCCCCCTGCTTTTATCAGTAACTGCAATCACAGTATAAACTTCAGCATCTCCGCCATTAGTAATAAAATGCTTGGTCCCGTTGAGGATGTAGTGGCCTCCCTCCTTCTTGGCGGTGGTTTTTACAGCGGCGGCATCAGAACCGGCTTCCGGTTCAGTTAAGGCAAAAGCAGCTAATTTTTTCCCCGATGCGATGTCAGGAAGATATTTCTTCTTCTGCTCTTCAGTGCCAAAAAACAATATCGGGAACATTCCCAAGAAAGACGCCGCATAAGTGGTAGCAATCCCGCCGTCAACACGGGAGATTTCCTCGGTAGCAAGACATAACTCTAAGAGGCCGGTTCCCATCCCCCCGTAGGCTTCAGGTATACATAGCGAAAAAAGATCAGCTTGGCCTAAAGTCTTGATAATGTCAGCCGAAAACTCTTCTTTCTCATCAAGCTCTTTCGACTGCGGTCTTATCTTTTCCTCAGCAATTTGACGGCATAAATCGCGTAAAATTTCCTGGTCTTCAGTTAAGGGATAATTAATTAATGACATCCTGAATCCTCCTTCCTCTTAATGTTGTTTCTGTCTGCCAACAGCCAGCTCAGAATTTAAAAGCTGGGGTATAATTTCCGAAAGTGTGGGATGAATAAAAAGGCATCTCTTTAAACTATCTAAGCTTAGATTATTCCTGATACAAAGGGAAAATATACTAATCAGCTCAGCCGAAGCCTGCGAGATTATCCCGGCACCAATAATCTTCTTCCTTTTGTCAATAAGAATTTCGATAAAGCCATCAGTGTCGCCATAAACATAGGCTGAAGAGAATCTTAAGAAATTTGACTTTACCAGCCTGTATTTTATGCCTCTGGTTTTAGCCTCCTCCTCTAATATTCCTACTTTAGCTAAAGAAGGAGAAGAAAACACGCACTCACTAAGCCCCTGGTAATCCTCTTTACGCTTCTTACCTTTAATGTTATCAATGCAGATACCGGCTTGATATTCTGCAACATAAGCAAGAAGTTTTCTGCCGGTAATATCACCACAGGCATAAATATTCTTTATATTTGTCCTTAAATACTTATTGGCCACAAGCCATCCCTGGGGACTCTTGACTAAACCAATTGCTTCAGCTCCTAAACCCTCTAAATTAGGGACTCTTCCCACTGCCGAGATAACCAGATCGAAATCATTTAGATTATAGCCATCAATATCCTGACCGGTAGCAATATTTATTCCTTTGCTTTCTAAAATTACCCTCAAGCGCTGGGCCAGGTAAGGATCAAAAGAAGGTAAGATTTGCTCTTCCTTCTCTACTAAATAAACACTCTTGCCAAATCCCTGCAGAAGTGATGCTGTCTCAACTCCAATATAACCAGCTCCAATGATAAGAATCTTATCCCCAAAAGTCTCTTTAGAAAATATCTCCTCAGCAAAAATAACCCGGGGACTTTTAAGACTTGGCTTGGGAGAAGAACCAGTAGCAATGATAATATTTTTTGCCTTGATAGTCTTACCATCTGCAACTAAACTATTTTTGCCTAAAAGCTGTGCGCTTCCCCAAACTAGATCAAGCCCTTGCTTCTCTAATAGTGCCAACAAGGATAATTTTATCTTTTTAGTGAGTGTCTGGCTTTGGTTAAAAGTATCCGGCCAGGTTTTATGCGCCTGGCTGGATTTAAGAAAAAACTTGGTAGGAATACAGCCTTGATTAAGACAAGTTCCGCCTAAACTATCTTTTTCTTTTTCAATCAAAACTGTCCGTAACCCTGCTTTTTTTGCTTCTTTGGCGCAGGTAATGCCGGCAGCTCCGGCACCAATTATTGCTAGTTCATACATTGTTTAAACAGTTTAGCGGCCTTTATTAATTCTTTCTTCTCCTGAACGCTTAATTTAGTTTCCACAATCTTATCCGCACCCTTGCGATTAATTATACAGGGAACACCCAAACAAATATTATTTAACCCGTACTCGCCTCGTAAGTACACCGAAACCGGGATTATTACGTTAGCATCTTTCATGATTGCTTCAATCAAGGAACAGCAAGATAAGGCCGGAGCAAAATTAGCACTTCTATTCTTTAAGTGCCCGAGGATTTCCGCCCCTCTCTGCTGAGTGCGTTCTCGTATCAGCCGGGACTCCTTACTGTTCAAAACTTTAGAAAGCTGTTTACCTCTGACCCTTATCCTCTGTAAAGGCACAATCATATCTTTACTGTGCGGTCCGTAAGCAAAACCTTCTAAGGAAGCTACCGGAACTTTAGTCGCCTTATAAATAATATTAAGAAGACGGCTGGTATCCAAGGATGAACCCATCCCAATTACTCTCTGAGGCTTAAACTTAGTTTCACGGGCGATGAGGTAAGTGATAAAGTCTAAAGGGTTAGTTACTACGATTACTATAGCAGCCGGCGCATACTTTTTTATTTTCCGGGATAGATCTTTGGCGATTTGAGAATTAATCCTTAAAAGATCTATGCGGGTCATCCCTTTTTTCCGGGCAATACCGGCAGTAAATACTACTATGTCTGAATTCCTAATTAAAGAGTAATCCTCTCCGCCTCTTATCCGGGTAGTAAAATTTAAAAAACCCCGGGTATCTTCCAAATCTAAACTAATTCCTTTAGCCAACCCTTTAGAGATATCAACCAGCACCAATTCCCCGGGAGCAAGCCAGGCCAGAACATTAAAGGCTAAGCTTGAACCAACACCGCCAGTACCGATTATGGATATTTTCTTGACTGGCTTCACTTTTTTAGCTCCTTGATCCTCTGAACAATTGCCAAAGCAGTTTCTTTAGTTCCTACGGCAGTAGGGTCGTCTCGGTTAGGTTTAAGATCATAGGTTACAGCCAGGCCTTCTTTAATTACATCCTCGATAGCTGTTTCTAAAATTTTTGCGGCTCTTTGCTCACCAATATGTTTTAGCATCAGGCAAGCCGAAAGGATAGTGGCAATAGGATTCACCCGGTTTTTACCGGTATACTTCGGCGCACTGCCGTGAGTTGGCTCAAAAACAGCTATTTTCTCCCCGATATTGGCTCCGGCAGCTAACCCTAACCCGCCAATGAGCCCTGCGCTTAAATCGGAAATTATATCACCGTACAAATTAGGCAAGACTAAAATATCAAAATTCCCGGGACATTTAGTCAACTGCATCGATAAATTATCAACAATAACATCATTGACTTCAACTTTTCCAGTATATTTTTTCGCCACTTCATAAAAAGTATTTAAAAATAAACCGTCGGTATACTTCATTATGTTGGCTTTATGCACACAGCTAACTTTCTTTCTGCCATTCTTTATGGCATAGTCAAAAGCAAACCGGGAAATTCTCTCCGATGCAAAGTGTGATATCGGTTTAATCGACAAAGCGCTGCCCTGGCGAATCTTTTTTTCGGATAAAGAATTCATCAATTCGATTATTTTTTCAGTCTGAGGATTATTATCAGCAAACTCGATGCCAACATAAAGATCCTCGGTGTTTTCCCGGATTATTATCAGATCCACATTTTTGTGAAAAACGGTAGGGATACTAAAAGATTTAACTGGCCGCATACAGGCATAAAGATCAAATATTTGCCTTATGGCAACATTAACCGAACGGAATCCTTTACCTACCGGAGTGGTAATCGGGCCTTTAAGGGCGACTTTGTTCTTAGCTATGGAAGCTAAAGTTTCATCGGGGAGTAATTTTCCGTAAGTTTTCAAAGCAGACTCACCGGCATAAACTATCTCCCACTTAATATCTACCCCTAAAGCTTCAATACAGCTTAAGGCCGCATCTGTTACTTCCGGACCAATACCATCACCGGGGATTAAGGTAATTTTGTAACTCATAGCTAACCTACTTTAAAACCTTTGTTTTTTTTAAGATAACTTAAAATTCCCCCAGATTTAATTAATTCTTTACGAAACTTATCCCAGGGATTAAACTCTATCGAATTCCCCCCTTCTGTTTTAATTATCCCTTTATCAAGATCAATACTGACGACCGCCTTCTCTTTTAAAGAAGAGGTATTAGCCTCTATTAGCGCCAAGCCAATATTGAAAGCATTGCGGTAGAAGATCCGGGCAAAACTCTTGGCTGCTACACAAATTACTCCCGCCTCTTTTATAACCCAAGGAGCTTGTTCCCGCGAAGAACCCATGCCAAAATTCTCTCCGGCAACGATGATTGATTTACCGGAAATCAGCTCCCGGTAGAAGTTTGGCCGAATATCCTCGAAAAGATATTGAGCAAGCTTCTTCATGTCAGTGATTGAGAACTTATACCTTCCCGAGATTATCCAGTCAGTATTAATATTATCGCCAAACTTAAATACTCGCCCCTTTAAAACCATAATTATAAACTATCAAATTCGCTGACACTCTTAACTTTTCCCAAGGCAGCATCTTTGGTGATAATGCCTTTTTTATAAAGCATTTTTAAAGATTTATCCATAGTATGCATTCCGTATTGAGCTCCCATCTGAAGTAAAGAAGGAATCTGAGCAATATCATTTTCCCTGATTAAATTCCGTATCCCAGGAGTCGAAACCATAACTTCTGTTGCCAAAATTCTTCCTTTGGTATCAGCCCGGGGAATCAAGACTTGAGAAATTACCCCTTGCAGGCATTCAGCAAGCTGAACAGTAATTTGCCGCTGCTGGTAGGGAGGAAAAACATCAATTATTCTTTGAATAGTCTGAGGTGCATCAGGCGTATGCAAAGTAGCTAAAACCAAATGCCCGGTCTCAGCAGCAGTAAGGGTAGTAGCAATCGTGCTTAAGTCCCGCATCTCACCTACAACGATTACATCCGGATCTTGGCGAAGGGTTCTTTTTAAAGCCTCGGGAAAAGAATGAGTATCGGAATATAATTCGCGTTGTTTTATAATACTCTTATTATTAGTATAAATAAATTCAACCGGATCTTCAATACAAACAATCATATCTTGACGTGATTCATTAATAAAATTAATCATTGCAGCCAAGGTTGTGCTCTTGCCGGTTCCTGTGGGTCCGGTAACCAAAACTAGGCCGTTGGGTTTTTGAATAAAATCATAAATTACATCCGGCAATCCCAACTCATCAATCACGGGAATTTTCCGGGGAACCCGCCTCAAGGCTGCTTCAGTATTGCCCTTTTGAAGATGAATATTTACTCTGAACCGATCCATATTCTGAAGGGAGAAAGAAAAATCTAACTCTTTATCCCGCTCAAAAATAGCTTTTTGCTCATCATTCAACATGCTGTAGATTAAATTCCGGGTTGCTTCCTTATCCAAAGCAGGCGAATCAACAACCGTAAGCTGGCCGTCGATACGTAATACTGGCGGATTACCGGCAGTTATATGCAAATCACTTGCACCCTTCTCTTGGGCTATTTTAAGTAAAGCAGCTATATTGGCCATCTTATTTACCTCCTCTGTTTATTTTTCTTATATCTTACCTATAAGATACAATAACACTAGTAATTTTACAAATATTTCCTAGGATCAGCAATCTTACCTTTTATCGCCGAGGCCACGACTGTCGCCGGTGAAGCAAGATAAATAAAACTCTTAGGGTTTCCCATCCGTCCTTTGAAATTCCGATTAGCTGTAGAAATTGTCACCTCTTTGTCGGCCGGTACCCCTTGGTGTGTCCCCACACAAGGGCCACAGCCAACCGGCAAGATGATTGCTCCGGCTTCAATAAATACTTTTATTATACCTTTGCGTAAAGCCGTTAAAAAAATCTCCCTTGAAGCCGGCGCGACTAACAATTTGATGTCCCTGTGCACCTTTTTGCCTTTTATAATTTTAGCTCCAATTTCTAAATCCTCTAAGCGGCCGTTAGTGCAGGTACCTAAGAAAGCCTGATTAATCTTTAGGCCTTCAACTTCTTCAACAGAAGCTCCATTATCTACAGAGTGTGGTTTCGCTACCTGTGGTGACAGTTTAGACAAATCAAACTCAATCTCTTGCTCGTAAGTACAATTCCTATCAGGATAAACCGGCTGGTATTTTCTTCTCAGGCGTTTTTTAAGAAATGTTAAAACTTTTTTATCCGCTGCGATTAAGCCGCACTTGGCACCAAACTCAATAGTCATATTAGTGATAGTAAATCTTGCATCTAGAGATAATTCTTCGATCACCTGGCCAGAAAACTCTACCGACTTATAAGTTGCCCCGTTAGCGCCTAGATTATTGATAATGTTGAGAATAATATCCTTACTGTAAACTCCCTTGGGTAGCTTACCCTTGATAATTATTTTTTGAGTCGGGGGAACTTTGAACCAGTTCTTGCCGGTAGTAAGGGTAACAGCCAAATCAGTAGAACCAACTCCCAAGCTGGCCGCACCGATTGCTCCGGCAGTTGAGGTATGAGAATCAGCCCCCAGGATAAGTGCTCCCGGCCAGGCAAACCCCTGCTCAATTACTAACTGGTGGGATATTCCGCAACCGACATCGAAGAATAAATTTTTATTTTTTTTTGCAAACTTACGCATCCGGGAGTGAATTCGCGATACTCCCAGATTCGGAGAGGGGCTACTGTGATCAATGAACATAGCGTATTTTTCAGGTTTAAGAAGAGTTTTTTTTGCTGCACTAATGCTGTCCAAAACCAAAGAAGTTGTTCCGTCCTGAGAAAAACAAAAATCAACTTTACATATCCCTACATCCTGTGCACGCAAAGAACAGTTTGCATGGCGTGAAAGTATCTTTTCGATTATTGTCTTAGGCATAGCTTAAATATCTAGTTACAACTCTCTTAAGAACTTTTCGATTCGCTCAATACCCTTGGCAATTTGCTCCAGGGAAGTTGAGAAACTAAAACGCACATATCCCTCTTGCCCAAAAGCATCGGCAGGTATACAAGAAATAAGCGCCTCTTCTAACAGTTTAGCCGCAAAATCAAAAGATTTCATTCCAGTTCTGCGGATATCGCAAAACATATAAAACGTACCTTGCGGCTTAATCGGTTCCAATTCACTAAACGCCGATAAACCTTCCCATAAAACATCACGCCTCTTCTGAAATTTACTCCTTATTTCGTCTTGCCACTGATCGTTACCAAAAGCAGCTAGAGCCGCACTCTGAGATATGGAGGATGCACAAGAAGTAGTGTGGTCGATTATTTTTGAAGCCTGATCAATTATTTTCTGATCCCCTGCTAAATAACCAATGCGCCAACCGGTCATCGAAAATGTCTTTGAAAAACCATTTATAGTTATAGTTGAACTGAATGCCTCCGGTAAAGCGGCAAAACTTACGTGTTTGCGGCCATCATAAGTCAAAACTTCATAGATCTCGTCACTAAGAACAAAAATATTGTTCTCTTTAACTACTTTTAAAATATCCTCTAATTCCTGGCCGGAATAAGTTGCTCCGGTAGGGTTACTGGGATAGTTCAGAATTAAAAGCTTAGTTTTAGCGGTTATAACTTTTTTTAACTCTTCCTTATCAATCTTGAAGTTATCTGACCTCTTAGTAGGCAAGAACACTGCTTTTGCCCTGATTAACTTAACGATCTGTGGGTAACTTACCCAGTAAGGCGCAGGAATTATTACCTCATCACCGGGCGAGAGGAGGGTAAACATAGCGGCAAATATTGCATATTTTGCCCCTGAGGTAACAATTATATTGTTAGCTGAGGCATTTATCTTATTTTCCCGCTGTAACTTAGCAGCTATTGCTTCTTTTAACTCAACTCTTCCGGCTGAAGGGGTATACTTGGTAAGCCCTTTATCGATGGCGGCTTTAGCTGCATCTTTTATAAAAAAAGGAGTATCAAAGTCTGGCTCGCCAGCAGCAAAATTTATAACATCTTTGCCTTCGCTGATTAATTTCTTGGTTAGGGCAGTTATTTTTAAGGTAGCTGACTTATCAAGCGACGCAACATGAGGGTTGATCATTGTTATCCTCCCTTATCAACTATTATTCCAATGTTAAACACCTACCGCGTTTCTAAAGAGCATCTCTTTCTTTTTTAAAGATCTTTCTTACTCCAGAAACAAACCCCTTTTTAGGTTTTTCAACTTTCTTGGGAGGAATTTTTTCTTGCTTTTCTTCTGTAGGGATTTCCACACTCTCAGTATCTTTAAGCTTGCCCCCGCTAATCTTTTTCTTATTCACCTTCTCTTTCTTTACAATCTTTGTTAACTCAATAAGGGAAAGGGAAGCTCCATCACCCTTACGGTTACTCACCCGCAATGTCCGGGTATACCCACCATTTATACCTTTAAAAAGTGGCCCGATATCATCAAAAAGCCTCTTTACCAAAACATGGTCTTCCAAGAGACGATAGACTAGGCGCTTACTGGATAAAGTTCCTTTTTTAGCCCAAGTAATCAGTTTGTCAATTTGACCTCTTAGATATTTAGCCCGAGAGGTGGTCGTAATTATCCGCTCATTGATAACCAGAGCTCTGATCAACGATTTAACCAAAGCTTTCTTCTGGGCCTGTGGACGCGAGAGTCTTTCGCTTTTCTTTCTGTGTCTCATGTTATATTCAGCTTATTCCGATCGATTTTTGTTCCCAAAGAAAGCCCCATGGTCTTAAGAAGCGCCGTAACTTCATTTAGAGACTTCTTACCGAAGTTTCTGTAAGCTAGAATCTCCGGCTCGGTCTTCTCTACCAAATCAACCAGAGTCTTAATATCCGCCTCTCGTAAGCAATTATTGCTCCGTACCGATAACTCCAGTTCAGAAACTGGAAGCTTCAACTTCTCGTAAAGAGAAACCTCTTCCGGGGTCAAATCTTCATACTCTTCTTCGGGAAGCTCACCAAGTGTGAAGAAAAGTTCTAAGTGCTTGTTCATCGCCTTTGCCGCATAGATTAAAGCTTCTTTGGGTTCAATACTGGCATTAGTAAAAATTTCTAAAATTAACTTGTCATAGTCGGTTCGTTTACCTACGCGGGTATTTTCGACCTTAAAAGCTACTCGCTTAACTGGAGTAAAAATCGAATCAACGGGAATAATCCCCAAAGGCATTCCTTCACGTTTATTAACCTCGGCCGGAACAAACCCTCGCCCCCTACCTACTTCCATCTCAATATTGAGTTTGGCTTTCTTTGAAGTAATGGTAACGATATGCAAATCGGGATTTATGACTTCTATGGTTTCGTCGGTTATTATATCTTTCGCCTTTATTTCCTTAACACCTTCTTCCTTGATATAAATCTTTTTGGGAGAACGTGAATAAGACCGTAGAACAAGATTCTTGATATTCATAATAATCTCCGGGATATCCTCTAAAACTCCTTCTATAGCTGAAAACTCATGAGATACTCCGTCTATTTTTACTGAAGTTACTGCAGCACCCTCGATTGAAGAAAGGAGAACTCTCCTTAAAGTATTGCCTAAAGTTACCCCGTAACCTCTCTCCAGTGGCTCAGCTATAACAATACCATAGTCTGGCCTATATGACTCTTGGTCAACTACTATTCGCTTAGGAAATTGAAAATCCCGCCAGGTTATCCCCATCGTTTACCTCCTCAATGATCCGCCTTAGGCGGAGAATTGATACTAAAGGCATGAAATGCCCGAAGTATCTTTATTTTTTCTATCTACTTAGAATAAAGCTCCACGATTAATTGCTCATCAACTGCGATAGCTAAATCTTCTTTTTCCGGAAGGCGTATAATCTTTATCTTAAGATTATTCTTATCGGCTTGCATCCAGGTAGGAACACTTCTTTCTTTTGAGTTTATCTCAATACCTTCCTTTAAACTTGTTTTTAAACTGTCTTTTGCTCTTATCTCCAGAGTTTGGCCTTCCTTAACTGTATATGACGGTATATTTACTCTCTTCCCGTCAATAAACACAAACCCATGCTGTGCTATTTGCCGGGCATGGTTGCGTGAAAAGGCAAAAAGTGCACGGTAAATAACATTATCTAATCGTCTCTCTAGCAATTGGATTAATACTCTACCGGTAACTCCCCGGGTTTTATTGGCCATCGCAAAAAATCGCTTAAACTGTCTCTCGAGCATACCATACATTCTCTTTACCTTCTGCTTCTCTCTTAGCTGTAAACCATAGTTGCTTGGTTTTGACCGAAATCGGCGGGTAGAAGTCCCTGGAGGTGTCGGACGCTTAGCGAATGCGCACTTTTCTGTTATGCATCTAGGCCCTTTTAAAAATAACTTCGCTCCGGATCTACGGCATAATCGACATTTTGCATCGACATATCTTCCCATCTTTATCTTTTCTCCTAATTTACCTGATTGTGCTTAAAACTTACTTGTGCCCGTGAGGGTATAATTTACGATTTAAAACTGCTATTAGACTCTCCGCTTCTTCTTCGGTCTACATCCATTATGCGGCATAGGAGTAATATCTTTTATTTTTTTCACGCTTAAACCGGCAGCCTGCAAAGACCTAATCGCTGATTCTCTCCCCGGTCCAGGACCCTTAACTAAGACTTCTAATTCTTTCAATCCCATTTCTCGGGCCTGTTTAGCAGCATTTAAAGAAGCAAGCTGGGCGGCATAAGGAGTAGATTTTTTAGCTCCTTTAAATCCTACTGCTCCAGCTGAAGACCAAGCTAAAACATTTCCCTTTAAGTCAGCTATTGAAACTATTGTATTGTTAAAGGTAGCTTTAATGTAAGCTACCCCGATATTAGATAGCAGTGGACTCTTTTTCTTTCTGTCTTTTTTCTTCTTTTTTGCCATTTTTGCTCCTGGTATTACTTCTTAATTCCACCCACTCTTGGCTTAGGGCCCTTACGGGTACGGGCGTTGCAGCGAGTACGCTGTCCCCGAACCGGAAGACCTTTTTTGTGCCGGATACCCCGATAACTGCCTATATCAATTAACCTACGTATATTTTGAGTGTTCTCCCGGCGTAATTCTCCTTCAATTCGATAATGGGACTGGACAAATGAGGCAATTTGAGAAACCTCTTCTTCACTCAAATCAGAAGCCTTTTTCTCGGGATCAATTCCCACATCATTAAGAATCTTGATCGAATTTGTTGGACCAATCCCGTAAATATATCTTAAGGCAATCTTTATCTTCTTGTCTTTAGGAATGTCTACACCGAAAATTCTTGGCATTTCAACCTCACTTTGTTCATTCAGTTTTCAAAAGTCAGATGGCAGATGTCATAAATCAGATCTTCTATCATCTGTTTTCTGTCTTCTGAATCAACCCTGTCTTTGCTTATGCTTAGGATTTTTACAAATAACCCTTACAATCTTCTTTCTCTTTATTATCTTGCATTTATCACAAATTCTCTTAACTGACGCTTTAACTTTCATCTTTTCAATTCCACTAGTTTACCTTGTTCTATTTACGTATTCCTTTTTCCTAACCTTTCTATTTTAGATATTACTTCCGAATGGATACAATATTGGTTGAGGATTGGCTTCAACCGCTCGCTTCGCGAGATTGCATACATTGTAATCAGCCTCTTCTAATATCTATTTCTCGCGATAAGTTATTCTTCCTCGGGTTAAATCGTAAGGAGAAAGCTCTAGTTTCACCTTGTCGCCGGGAAGAATCCTGATAAAATGCATTCGCATCTTACCTGAAACATGAGCCAGAACAATATGCCCATTCTCTAGTTTTACCCTAAACATTGCATTTGGTAAAGCTTCTACGATCTCACCTTCAACCGCGATCAATTCTTCTTTTGTCATTATTTATTTTTGATAACGGACAGGGACAAGCCCTGCCCCTACATGCTATTGTGTTAGTACCCAAGACCCATTTTTGGTTACTGCTATAGTATGCTCGAAGTGAGCGGTTAAAGAATTATCTTTGGTCTTGGCGGTCCAGCCATCGCTTAGGATATCCACTTCGGAACTACCAACTGAAACCATTGGTTCAACAGCAATAACACAACCTTCGAACAATTCAGCTCCCTTACCGGCTTCGCCAAAATTAGGAACTTCCGGTGGCAAATGCAAGCTCCGGCCTATTCCGTGGCCTACGAATCTACGAATCACTGAAAAGCCGTTTTTTTCAACGCCTTTCTGAATAGCTGAACTCAAGTCTCCCACTCTCCGGCCGGGTTTTATTCGCATTATCCCTTGTCTCAGTGATTGCCGGGTAACTTTTACTAACCTTCTGGCCAAAAGGGAAGCTTTACCTATAATATAGGTATAAGCAGCATCCACAAACAAGCCTTTGTACCTAATCCCCAAATCTACACTCACTATGTCTCCATCGTTAACTACTCGTTGAGAAGGAATTCCATGGATTATTTCTTCATTAACCGAGACACAACATGAGGCCGGATAACCCCTATACCCCTTAAAGGCTGCTTCCATTCCCGGATACTTAATAATTTCACTCTCAAAGAACTCTTCAATATTTTTTGTTAAGATTCCCGGCCGTATAAAGCCGTTTAGTTTCTTTAAAACTGCTGACGCCACCCGGCCAGCCTTCCGCATTGTTAATAATTCTTGGCGGCTCAAAGACCCATTCATCACAGTTTATTTTTTATTCTTTCAAAGACCTCTTTAATCTTTCCTTGACCGTCAACTTTAATTAGTTTATCTTTCTTCTGGTAAAAATCCAAAACTTTACTAGCTTCCTGAGAAAATACCTGCCAACGGGTTTTTATGACTTCCGGGTCATCATCATCTCTCTGTGTTAACTCGCTGCCGCATTTATCGCAGATACCGGCATTCTTTGAAGGCAGGCTCACTAAATGATAGTTAGCCCCGCAAGATTTGCAAACCCTTCTGTTAGAAAGACGGTCAACTATTGTCTGCTGATCAATATCCAAATAAATAACAACATCTACATCGCTATTGTTTTTATTTAAAATTTCATCCAGTTTTTTAGCCTGGTTTAGGTTTCGCGGATAGCCATCAAGCAGAAACCCTTCTTGACCAATATTCTCTTCAATCACCCGGGAAACTAACTCATCAGGAACCAAAGCGCCTCGTTCCATATAGTTCTTCACTTCCTGGCCTAGGTTACTCTCCTTTTTAACCTCTTCTCTTAAAATGTCTCCCAATGATATTTTCCTGATACTTAAGGAGCCTGCTAACAGCATTGCCTGCGTACCCTTGCCTGAACCGGGTGAACCAAAAAGAATTACCCGCATCTTATTTTCTCCCCTTAAGGGTACTACCTTTAATAAAACCGTCGTAATTACGGACCAGCAACTGTCCTTCAATCTGTTTCATGGTGTCCAAAATCACCCCAACCATAATTAAAAGGGTAGTTCCGCCAAAAAGTGAAGCCAGAGCATAAGAAGGTACCTTAAACATATACATAACAATGTTGGGAAAGATGGCAATAAAACCAATATAAATCGCACCAATAAAAACAATTCGCGAGGCTACAAAGTCAAGATAATTTGCCGTAGGCCGCCCTGGTCTTATTCCGGGGATAAACCCTCCGTATTTTTTCAAATTATTAGCTATTTCTAAAGGATTAAATACCATGGCAGTATAGAAATACATAAAAAACATAATCAAAGCAACAAAAATGAGATTGTACCACACTCCTCTTTGCTGAACTATCATCTGCAAGAAACTAAGAAACCCTCCCTTTTGGCGAAAAAACATTAATATTGTAGCTGGAAAGGAAATAAGGGCACTGGCGAAAATTATTGCGATTACCCCTGACATATCTATTTTTATCGGTAAATAAGTACTCTGGCCGCCGTAAACACGCCTACCGACAACTCTTTTACCGTATTGAATCGGGATTCTCCGCTGAGCCTGAGTAAAGAGGACTACTGCTGTAATCATTGCAAAAAGTAAGACTACCAAGGCAATTATTATCGGAGTAGGAATCTGCCGCTTGGAAGGGTCAAAAGGAGAGTAAAGTATCCAAAGTTGGCTTAACGAAGAAGGGATACGTGAAATAATACTGGTAGTAATGATTATTGATATCCCATTACCAATACCTCTCTCCTGGATTTGTTCTCCTAACCACATAACAAAGATTGTCCCACAAGTTAAGGTAAGTATAGTTATTAGCTTAAACACTAAACCGGGGTTAGGAACTATGATAATATTATTAAAATTCGCCGGATTTTCCAGCCATAACGACAAGAATAATCCCTGAACCGCGCATAATGCAAAGGTAAGATATCTGGTATATTGGTTTATCTTTTCATAACCGGCCTTACCTTCTTTAGCAATCCGCTCAAGAGCTGGCAAGACTCCGGTAAGAAGCTGCATAATAATTGATGCTGAAATATAAGGCATGATCCCTAAAGAAAAGATGCTCAAACGAGTTAGAGCCCCACCGGTAAAAAGATTAACCATACCCAAGAGGCCCTGGCCTTGGGTTTTAGCAAGATTATCAAAAAATTGGGTCAAAGCAAAAGTATCTACCCCGGCAGTAGGAATAAAACAGCCGGCACGATAGACAATCAACAACGACAAGGTTATAAAAATCTTCCGCCTTAACTCCCTTATCTGAAATATATTACTTATCGACCCAAACACTCTATGCGTCCTCCAGCAGCTTCAACCAACTCTTTAGCCTTTGAGGAAATTTTATCTACTTTGATCACTAACTTCTTGGATAGCTTTCCTTCCACAACAGCTAAAACCTTAACCGGTTTCTTTTCGTCTTTTATTAAGTTTAGTTTCATTAAAACTTTGGGGTTGACTTCGTCTCTATCCTTTACCCGCTTCTGGATATCCCTTAAATTAACTATTTGATATTCTGTCTTCCGCAAGGGAGTAAAACCCCGTTTGGGAAGCACTCTGGCTAAAGGAAGGTTACCGCCTCTAAACCCGGCATAAGGAAGTTTTTTTCCTTTACGCTGACCAGCTCCTTTGTGGCCCCGGCCAGAAGTTTTACCCGTACCAGTTCCTGTTCCACGACCTAATCGTTTGGGTTTTTTGTTTTTCTTTCCTATTTTTTTAATATTTGACAAATCCATCTCTAACCCTTTAAACTCTTTAAGCCTTCAAACGTTGCTTTAACCACATTTACCGGATTGGTTGAATTTTTTATATTCTTAGTCAAAATATCCTTTATCCCCGCACATTCACAAACTGCCCTTACCGGAGAACAAGCAATAACACCGGTTCCTTCTGCTGCTGGTTTAAACAAGATATTAACTGCGCCAAACTTTCCAACTACCTTGTGGGCAATAGTTGTTCCCTTCTTCTTAATCAGGGTTACTTCCTTTTTGGCCTTATTTATTCCTTTTCGTATAGCATCAGCAACTTCATTAGCTTTACCTAAAGCAAATCCAGCCCGAGATTCACCATCCCCTACAACTACTAATGCTGTGAAGCTTAAGTTCTTGCCCCCTTTGGTAACCTTAGTAGTCCGATTGATAAAAAGAACCTTTTCAATAAAGGCTTCCCCCTTATTTTCTGCTTCTTTGTTCTCGTTCTTTTCGCTCCTCAAAACTTCAAACCTCCTTCTCTTGCGCCTTCAGCTAATTTCTTTACTCTTCCGTGGTATTTATAGCCGCCTCGATCAAAACAAACATTTTTAATCCCTGACTTTTGTGCTTTCTCAGAAATCATCTTGCCCACCTCATTGGCGCCTTTTTGATCAGCAGCCTTTATCTTCATAGCCTTGAATTCCTTATGTAAGGTAGAGAATTCTACCATTACTTTTCCCAAGTCATCATTAATTATCTGAGCATAAATATGTTTTTTGCTCCTAAAAACTACCAGACGCGGCCGGGATTCGCAGCCCCTGACTCTGCGGGCAATACTCTTGTGTCTTCTTTCTCTTCCTATCCGCTTCATTTCGCTAACGCCTTTCCTAACTTCTTACGTACCTCTTCCCCAACATACCTTATCCCTTTACCCTTATACGGCTCAGGGGGGTATATCCGTCTTATTTTAGCGGCGAATTCGCCGACTTTCTGCTTATCAATCCCTTCAATCGCAATGCGGGTAGGTAGAGGAGTAGAAACCTTCAACTCTGAAGGTATGTCTATCTCGACTGGATGAGAAAAACCTATATTTAAAGAAAGCTTATTCCCTTTGATCTGAGCTTTGTACCCCACACCAATTATTTCCAACTCTTTCTTAAACCCTTTAGTTATACCTTTAATCATATTAGCAATTAAAACCCGTATTGTTCCGTGAAGACTCTTTAGTTGTTTAGAATCATTATCTCGCTTAACCGCCAAAGTATCACCGGTTAGCTCTAGCTTAATACCATTGGGAATAGCTAGATCTAATTTCTGCTTAGAACCCTCCACAAGACAAAGGTTTCCCTCAATCGTAACTTTGACTTCTTTAGGCACTACTAATGGTTGTTTCCCTATCCGTGACATAATTAAATAAATTTAATTTGATTGCATAGATTTTAAAAATGATTACAACGATTCTATATCTATCGGTGTAATCGTTATTAATCTCTGTAATCAAGCTCGTGCTGTAAACAGCAAGGGCTACCAAATCATTCCGATAACTTCTCCGCCAATTCCTTTTTCACGAGCTGACTTCTCAGTAATAATCCCTGCCGAAGTAGAAACTAAAGTTATTCCGTAGCCACCTAGAGCAGCGGGAATACTTTTTCGCTTAGCATAAACTCTTCTTCCCGGAGAAGAAACTCTCTCCAGCTGACTAATCGCGCTGGTTTTCCCTTCATATTTCAAATAAACCTTTACTTTTTTAAATCTTTCCAGATCGACTTCTTTAAAATTTTCCAAATACCCCTCTTGCTTTAAAATCTCACAAATTCTCAATACGGATTTAGAGTAAGGAACGTAAGCTTCTTCTTTCTTTGCCCTTGCAGCATTCCTTATTACTGTAAAAGCATCACTAATTAAATCTGTTCTACTCATATCGCATACCTCATAACTTATATCGATTATTTTACCAGCTGGCTTTTTTTACGCCGGGAATTAACCCCTGCCAAGCGAGCTGTCGGAAGCAAATTCGACAAAGTTCAAAATCCCGGATATACCCCCTAGGTCTACCACATAGACGACAACGATTTTTATAACGGGTAGAAAATTTTGATTTTATCTTCTCACGCTTCCACTTCTCAATTTTAGCTGTAGTAGCCATTCTACCTCCTAAAAGGAAATCCAAACGACTTAAGCAACTCCTTTGCTTCTTCGTCACTCTTGGCACTGGTATTAATACAAATGTTCATACCGTGAGTTCTACTTATCTTATCAAGGTTAAGTTCGGGAAAGATGCCTTGTTCCTGTAATCCAAAGGTATAATTCCCGTTTCCATCAAAAGATTTCGCAGGAAATCCCCTAAAATCACGAATCCGGGGCATTGCTATTGTAATAAGACGGTCAAAAAACTCATACATCATTTTCTTTCGTAAAGTCACACAACAACCTATGGCCTGCCCTTCTCTTAACTTAAAGTTCGATATTGGTTTACGGGAACGGCATATTTTGGCTTTTTGCCCGGTAATTAACGCTAACTCCTCAGCCGCTTTCTCAACAATCTTTGAATCAGAGGTTGCCCCGCCAAGGCCCATATTTATGACAATCTTTATTAAGCGGGGGGCAGCAAGACTATTCTTGTAATGGAGTTTTTCCACAAGCTGCGGAATGATTTCTTCCCGGTAAATCTTAAGTAAACGTGGCCGTGGGCTTTTTTCTAAATCGGTCTCTGGCATCTCTTGCAAATCCTTACCTTACTCTTATCATCGGATATTTTCACCCCGAATCTTACTCCCTTATTACAATTACTACAAAATAAAGCTACATTGGAACGGTTAATGCTTTGAGGGATATCTTTTATTCCTCCGGTCTCGCCTTCTGAGCGACGCCGGATGTGTTTCTTGACTAAGTTAACACCTTCAACAATCACTCGCTTCGAATTGGAATGAACTTGTAAAACCTTGCCAACCTTTCCCTTATTCTTGCTGGCAATTACTGCTACCTTATCGCCTTTTTTAATCTCTAAGCTCATTGATTATATCACCTCTGGAGCTAACGATAATATCTTGCTAAATCTATCTCTTAACTCACGGGCTACCGGGCCGAATACTCTTGTTGCCCGGGGGTTACCTTGCTTATCAATGATTACGCAAGCATTCTTATCAAACCTAATCGCCAAACCATCCCTTCTCTTAATTGGATAGTGAGTTCTCACTACTACAGCCCTTACAACCTCTCCTTTCTTTATCGGAGCATTAGGTGTAGCTACTTTTACGCTAGCAGTAATCACATCGCCGATATCAGCATGATCCTTATTCTTCCTGCCGATGACACTAATAAAAGCGACTTTTCTTGCCCCGCTGTTATCGGCCACATCTAATTTACTTCGAAGATAAATCATTTTGTAATCTCAAGTAATTCAAAATATTTATTTTTGGAAAAAGGACGTGATTCAATTATTCTCACTCTGTCGCCAACTTTTGCTTGGTTCTTGGCATCATGAACCCTAAACTTTTTCTTCTTTACCAACGGCCGCTTGTACAACTGATGTGAAAATTTCATTTTTACTAAAACCGTAATGGTCTTATCACAGGCATCAGAAATTACCTGGCCTTCTAAAATTTTACCTTTTCTCACTATCAGCTCCTTGTTTTTGGTTCAAAACCGTAAAAATACGGGCAATATCTCTCTTTACCACTTTAAAAAGGTGTGGTTTTTCCACACTGCTGCGGCGCTTGAATTGTAATTTCATAAGCTGTTTGTTCAAATCCTCTAACTTATCCTCTAATTCTTGTTTTGATAATCCCAGCAATTCTTTAGTTTTCATCTTTTAACTACCTTTTTCTGGTTACAAACATGGTCCTAAACGGTAACTTATAGGCAATCAACCGGAAAGATGCCCGGGCATAATCCTCAGGAATCCCTCCTAATTCAAAAAGGACCCTACCTCTTCTTATAACCGCCACCCAGCTCTCAACTTCACCTTTACCCTTGCCTTGCCGGGACTCTGCCGGTTTTTTAGTTACTGGTTTGTCAGGAAAAACTCTTATCCAAAGTTTACCGCCTCTTCTCAGGCGCCGAGTCAAAATAATTCTTGCGGCTTCAATTATCGTATTTTTGAGCCATCCTGCACCTAAAGCTTTTATCCCGTATTCACCAAAATTAACGTTAGAACCACTGACTGCAAGCCCCTTACGTCTTCCCCGTTGGGTCTTTCTGTATTTTACTCTTTTGGGAATAAGCATACTTAACGTTTTTGTTGCTCTTCTTCTCTAATTAAATAATGTCCTAATCTCTTCTCACCCTTATAAATCCACACCTTAACTCCAATCGTACCGTAAGTAGTCTTGGCAACGTAAAATCCGTAATCTATGTCTGCCCGAAATGTTTGCAGCGGTACCTTACCATATTTATAAGACTCTTTACGCGCAATTTCTACTCCTCCTAAGCGGCCGGAACACTTTAGTTTTATCCCCTCACCGCCAGAGGCAATTACTTGTTGGATCGCTTTTTTCATTGCTCTTCTGAAGTTTATCCGGCGAATAAGCTGAAACCCAACCATCTCAGCTACTAATTGCGCTTCTAAGGCCGGGTCAGTAACCTCTTCAACATCGATAATGATTTCCTTGTTGACTAATCTCTTCAATTCTGACTTTACCCGTTCGATATCTTGGCCGCGCCTGCCGATAATGACACCCGGGCGAGAAGTTCGTATTCTGATTCGCACAATTCCCGAAGATACCCTTTCGATAATTATTGTTGCCACTGAACCCCGGGAGTAACTCTTCTTGATATGCTCTCTTATCCGGACATCTTCCTCTAAAAAGGAAGCAAATTCACTTTTCTTAGAAGAAAACCAACGCGAAAGCCAATCTTTACCAAACCCAATCCTTAAAATGTAAGGGTGAACTTTTTGCCCCATAACTTTACCTTTTTTTTGCTCCTTTGCCTGTCTTGGTTCCTTTAATTAATTTTTCTGAACTTCCCAGCTCAATCAAAATGTGTGATGTACGTTTACGAATCATTGTTGCCCGGCCAAAAGAAGCTGCTCGATGTCGCTTTAAGGTTGGGCCGGGATTAGCTACAATCTTGGAAATAAACAGTTTATCTTCCTGATACCCTTTATTTTTTGCATTAGCTAAAGCTGATTTTAATACCTTATTCAAGTAATAAGCACCTCTTTTATTAATCACAGTCAACTCCGAAATTGCTCCAGCCACCTTCTTATTCTTCACCAAAGCGATAACCGGTCTAACTTTTGTCGGAGAAATTCTAATATATTTTGCTATAGCTCTGGCTACCATTTTCTCAAAATTTACTTTTTTGGCTTTCGGCTTTTACTTTTTAGCTATTGCTTTTTTAGCTTTTATTCCCCCGTGCTGCTTAAATATTCGAGTGGGCACAAATTCACCCAAACGATGCCCAACCATAGACTCAGTTACAAAAACCGGAACATGCTTCTTACCGTTATGCACAGCAAAGGTAAGACCCACGAACTCCGGATCAATCATTGAACTGCGTGACCAAGTCTTTATGGCTTTTCGACTCCCGGCTGCTTTGGCCGCCTGGGCCTTCTTTAACAGCTTTGGATCAATGAAAGGACCTTTTTTTAGCGAACGACTCATCTCTTAGATTTCCTTTTTCTTGCTCTTCTCTTAATAATATACTTATTACTTTTATTGCGCGGATTTCTGGTCTTCGCACCCTTAGTAGGTTTTCCCCAAGGAGTAACTGGATGAGGATTCCCCTGACCAGCTTTACCTTCACCGCCACCATGAGGATGGTCAATCGGATTCATAGCTACGCCCCTTACCTTAGGGCGCCGGCCTAACCAACGCGCCTTACCGGCTTTTCCCTGCCGGAATGAAGAATGCTCAATCAAACCCATTTGTCCAACTGTAGCCCGGCAATCAACCTTCAGTAACCGGATTTCGCCAGAAGGCATACGTAATTGAGCAAACCTCCCTTCCTTGGCTGCAAGCTGAGCCCAACTACCGGCGCTTCTGACTAAAATACCGCCTCTATCTGGTTCCATCTCCAAATTATGGACTACAGTTCCCATAGGAATATGCTTTAACTTCATGCAATTACCAGGTTTAATATCAACCTGGGAATCAGCTGCGCTTATCACTTTATCGCCGACTTTTAACTTATCCGGCCAAATAATATATCGTGACTCGCCGTCAGGATATCTTAATAACGCAATTCGTCCGCTCCGGTTAGGGTCATACTCAATAGCAACAACTTCAGCCGGAATATCGAATTTATCCCGCCTGAAGTCAATAATTCTATACTTTCTTTTACTCCCGCCGCCGCGTCGTCTAACCGTTATCCGGCCACGGTTATTTCTTCCTCCGCTTTTCTTTAAGCTAGTGGTCAGAAATTTCTCAGGTTGACTCTTGGTAACTTCGGAAAAATCAGAAGTTACCTTAAATCGCATTGATGGCGTTATCGGTCGAAACTTTTTTACTCCCATGGCTTAAGTAATTTTAATTTCAAATCCTTCTTTTAAGGTAACTATGGCTTTCTTCCAAGAAGTAGTTTTACCGGCTTGATTGGACCTGAGCCGCTTAGTTTTACCTTTAACTATCAATACTGAAGTCCGCGTTACCTTTACCTTATAGATCTTCTCAATAGCGTGCTTTATCTCTATCTTATTCGCTTCTTTATCAACCCAAAAAGCATACTTTCGACAGACAGAATCTCGGGTTGTTTTCTCGGTAACCAGTGGTGACTTAATAATAGAATAAATACTCTTTAGTGCAGACATCTTGTAACCCTGTTTTCGATTTCACGCAAAGCGTTCTTGGTCAAAACTAATCGTTTACAATCAACTACTTCGGTAGCATGAATATCACAAGCCCTCGCTAACAACACCTTTTTTATATTGTTGGTTGCTAACTTAAGGTTAGGCTCTATCTTCTCTACTACCAACCTTACCTTTACCCCGTATAAGCTTAAACTCTTAACTATTTTATAAAACTCTTTTGTTTTATGTGAATCAACCTTAAGATCGCTAAGGATTAAAATTTCTTGATCCCGAAACTTAGCGTTAAGTGCGCTCTTTAAAGCTAAAGTTCGCATCTTCTGAGGCAAATTTCGGTAGTAAGAACGCGGCTTAGGACCAAAAGTAATACCGCCTCCCCTCCAAATCGGCGAGCGTATCGAACCTACCCTTGCCCGTCCAGTACCTTTTTGCCGCCAAGGCTTTTTTCCGCCACCGCTAACCTCACCTCTGGTCTTACTTGATGCCAACCCCTTTCTCTGATTAGCCAGATAGGTTACTACTGCTTGATGGATAAGTGCTTCGGAGACTTTTCCGTCAAAAACGCGCTTCGCTAATTCCGCTCGCTCTATTTCCTTGCCCTGTAGGTTTAAAACCGGCAGGCTCAAGCTATCTGAGGTAACTGTCGTGGTCTTCTTGCTTGCCTTTGGTTTGCTAACCTTTTTGGTCAACTTAGTTGTTTTTTTCTTACTAACTGTCTTAGCCATGATTTTTGTCCACTTTTCTCACCCGTACGACCGCGCCTCTAGCTCCCGGTATATTTCCCTCAATAAAAAGAAGGTTCTTTTCTTTATCCACCTTCAAAACTTTTAGGTTTTTAGTCGTACGAAAGCAATTACCCATATGCCCCGGCATATTAAGGCCCTTTATTATTCTTGAAGGATAAGCTGAGGCTCCGGCTGAACCTAAACGACGATGCGTAGTATGGCCATGTGATCCCGGTTGTCCACTCCAACCATGCCGCTTCATTCCTCCAGCAAAGCCCCTTCCTTTAGTCTTTGCTCTCACATCCACCTTGCTTCCAACCTCAAAAATCTCCACACCGAATTGGCGAGGATCAATCGTCGCTTTCTCTTTAGACTCCTCATCTGTCTCTGGAAAATCTTTGTCAATAGTTACTTCGCGAATAAGTTTGTAAGGACTGACTTTTAATTTATTGAAATAACCCTTTACCGGCCGTTTTACTTTTCCGATTTTTGTCTCTTCAATCTTAAAACAACCGATTTTGGCCTTTGTTTTAGTAGGATACTCTACTTTCTCCAGTAAGTAGACTGGTTCTACCTCAATGAGAGTGGTAGCCAAGAGATTACCCTCTTGATCAAAAACCTGAGTCATTCCAATTTTTTTTCCGTAAATTTCCCTAATCATAATTCACCCAGTCTATCAGACATCTCCACCTCGGTTGAAAACTTTAGCGGGAAAACCTGATTAAACTTCCTGTTTAATCTCTACGCTAACGCCGGCAGGCAAGTTCAATTTCCGTAAGGCATCAATTGTCTTTGGTGTCGGTTTATCCAAATCGATAATCCGCTTATGGATAGCCAACATAAATTGCTCCCGCGACTTCTTATCAATGTTGGTAGAACGATTAACAGTGTAAATCTTCTTCTTTGTAGGCATAGGCATGGGACCATTAACCTTTGCTCCGGTGCGCGAAGCAACCTCAGCTATCTCTTGAGCCGACCGGTCCAAAATCCGATGGTCAAACGCCTTCAATCTTATTCTTAACTTAAGCATAATTCATGCCTCTACCACAAACTAAGTTATGGCCTATACCTTTTATTTAATAACCTCGGTAATTACTCCTGCGCCTACTGTTTTTCCGCCTTCCCGAATAGCAAATCTCAATTCTTTCTCAGCAGCTACTGGTTGAATCAATTCAATCTCCAGTACCACGTTATCTCCAGGCATAACCATCTCTACCCCTTTGGGTAATTGGCATGTTCCAGTAACGTCGGTAGTCCGGAAATAGAATTGGGGTCTGTATCCGCCGAAGAACGGTGTATGCCGTCCGCCTTCTTCTTTCTTCAAAGAATATACCTGAGCTTTAAACTTGGTGTGGGGAGTAATTGATCCGGGCTTAGCCATAACCATTCCTCGCTCCACATCTTTTTTCTCAACTCCTCTTAAGAGCAAACCGACATTATCTCCGGCTTGGCCCTCATCAAGAAGTTTTCTAAACATCTCCACTCCGGTGACTACAGTTTTGCTGGTCTTGGGGCGAATTCCTACTAACTCAATTTCCTCGCCAACTTTAACCTTACCTCTCTCAATTCTTCCGGTTGCTACTGTTCCCCGTCCTGAAATTGAGAAGACATCTTCTACGGCCATAAGAAAAGGTTTATCGATATCTCTCTTAGGCATAGGAATGTACTCATCTATAGCCTTCATTAGGTCAAGAATTGCCTTGCAATTAGCACACTCAGCCTTACCACAACCACATTCCATTGCCTTCAAGGCCGAACCCTTGATGATTGGAATATCTTTGCCGGGAAATTCATACTTAGCAAGCAAGTCCCTAACCTCTTCTTCGACTAAATCAACCAATTCATTATCCTCCATCTGATCAACTTTGTTGATAAACACAACAATTGCCGGAACATTTACCTGACGTGCCAAGAGAATGTGCTCTCTTGTCTGTGGCATTGGACCGTCAGTAGCTGCCACAACTAAAATTGCCCCATCCATCTGAGCTGCTCCAGTAATCATGTTTTTGATGTAATCAGCGTGCCCAGGACAGTCAATGTGAGCATAGTGACGATTGTCTGTCTCATACTCAACGTGAGCAATATTAATAGTTACGCCTCGCTCTCTCTCTTCCGGTGCCTTATCAATATCCTCAAACTTAAGTGCCTTAGCCTTGCCTGTAACCGCCAATACCCCAGTTATCGCCGAGGTAAGCGTTGTCTTACCATGGTCTACGTGACCAATAGTACCAATGTTGAGATGGGGTTTTGTCCTTACAAACTTTTCCTTTCCCATACTACACCTCCTTATCCAATTAAACTCCTAATATTCTTGACAATAATCCATCGGGAACCTTCTCGTAATATAAAGGCTCTATTGTATAGGATGCCCTACCTTGTGTCAAGTTTCTCAAGGCATCTGCATAGTTAAAAACCTCCGATAAAGGCACATCTGACCTGGCTACACGAAGATTCTTCCGCTCCCGAATAGCGGCAATTTTTGCCCGGCGCGCATTTAAATCTCCAATAACCTGGCTAACGTATTCGGTAGGCGTCACTACCTCTAAATCCATTATCGGCTCCAACACAACAGACTTTGCTTTTCGCAACCCCTCTTTAACTGCTATCTCGCCAGCAACCTTAAAAGCTAATTCTGAAGAATCAACATCATGGAAAGAACCATCGATTAAAGTTGCTTTTATATCAACCACAGGATACCCTCCCAAAATACCACTCTCGGCGGCCTCAAGAACCCCTTCCTTAACTGCCGGAATATATTCTTTAGGAATCGCACCTGATTTTATTTTATTTTCAAAAACAACACCTTTACCTTTCGCTAAAGGCTCTATAAGTAATACTACATGCCCATATTGACCTCGGCCGCCGGTCTGCTGGATAAATTTACCTACAGACTCGACTTTACGAGTAATCGTCTCCTTATAAGCAACCTGGGGTTTACCTACTCTTGCGTTTACCTTAAATTCTCTTATTAACCTCTCAACCATAATTTCAAGATGTAATTGCCCCATGCCGGAAATTATATTCTGTCCGGTCTCGCGATTGTAGGAAACTTTAAAAGAAGGATCCTCATCGGAAAGCTTCTGTAAAGCTCCCAGGAGTTTATCCTGGTCGGCTTTTGTTTTAGGCTCAATAGCCAAAGAGACAACCGGCTCAGGAAACTTTATGGCCTCAAGAAGTATGGGGTGCCGGCTATCGCAAAGAGTATCTCCGGTGGTTGTCTCCTTCAAACCGGTTAAACAAATAATGTCACCGGCTTTAGCCTCTTTAACCGCTTCTTGCTTATTAGCATGCATCCTTAAAATTTTTATAACCCTTTCCTTAACTTTCTTGCTAACATTATAAACATAAGACGAGGTGGCGATTTTTCCTGAATATATTCTGGCATAAAATAGTTTACCGACAAAAGAATCAGTAAATACCTTAAAGCATAAAGCACAAAGCGGTGCTTTTGCATCAGCTATAACTGCCCTGGGTTCCTTACTTTTCTCCTCCAATCCAATTATCTCTTTTGCCTCTGAAGGCGAAGGAAGGTAACTACATACGGCATCAAGAAGCTGTTGAATCCCCTTGTTCTTCAAAGCCGAACCACATAGAACCGGAACAAATTTATTGACCAAAACATAATGCCGTATTCTCTCCTGAATCTCTTCTTTAGATATCTCATCGCTATTGATTACTTTATGCATAAACTGGTCATCTAACTCAGCCATTTTTTCAATAAGTTTTTCTCTGTATTTTATTGAAGACTCTCTCAGCTCTTGCGGAATTTCTTCGGTCACAACTTCTTCACCCAATTCCCCCTTATAATATAAGGCTTGGTCTTGAATTAAATCTACTATCCCCACAAACTGTTCATCCTTATAGATGGGGATCTGAACAGGAGCTATAGTAATTTGTAACTTCTCCTCCATATCTTTAAGTACAGCAAAGTAATCAGCACCGACTCGGTCCAACTTATTAACAAAGGCAATACGGGGAACCTGGTACTCATCAGCCTGATGCCAAACAGTCTCTGATTGAGATTCAACCCCGCCTACAGCACAAAAAATAACCACTACTCCATCTAAAACTTTTAACGACCTCTCTACTTCCACGGTAAAATCTATATGCCCCGGAGTATCAATTATGTTAATCTGCTTACCTTTCCACTGACAATAAGTGGCAGCTGAAGTAATAGTGATACCGCGCTCCTTCTCCTGACTCATCCAATCAGTGATTGTCGTCCCTTCATGGACCTCACCAATCTTATATGTCCTACCGGCATAAAATAATATTCGTTCGGTAGTAGTAGTTTTCCCTGCATCGATATGGGCAATAAAGCCGATATTTCTTGTTTGGTCTAATCCTTTCTTCATAATTGTCGCTTTTATAATATTCACTTATTCTAATACTTAAAGTGGGCAAATGCTCGGTTAGCTTCTGCCATCTTATGTGTATCTTCCTTCTTTTTGATTACTGAGCCCTCAAACTTGAACGCAGAAATAAGCTCGTCAGCTAATTTAATCTTCATCGGCTTACCCTTCTTCTTTAAGGCCGAATCTTTCATCCAGCGTATAGCAATTGAAATTCCTCTATCTTTATTTACTTCCAAAGGAACCTGGTAAGTTGCACCACCAATTCTTCTCGGTTTAACAGCCATCTTGGGACGAGCATTGTCTAAGGCACTAATGAATACTTTCAAAGGATCTTCTTTCAGGCGTTCACCAACAATATCAAAAGCGGCATAGATAATTCTCTGGGCAATACTCTTCTTACCATCGCGCATAATAATGTTCACAAAATTCCCCACTATTGGAGAATTATACTTTGGGTCTGCCTTTGCCTCTCTTTTAGGCGCCTTTCTTCTTCTCATAACAACTTATCTCCTTAAAACTTTTTATCACTTAGGTTTTTTAGCTCCGTACTTAGAACGTGACCTTTTTCTATTCTGTACTCCCTGACAATCAAGGGTTCCTCTTACGATATGATATCTTACCCCAGGAAGATCTTTTACTCTCCCGCCTCTTACCAAAGCAATAGAGTGTTCCTGCAGATTATGCCCTTCACCAGGAATATAGGCAGTAACTTCCTGACCATTAGTCAGTCTTATTCTAGCAATTTTTCGTAAAGCAGAGTTAGGTTTCTTAGGAGTCATTGTCTTTACCTGTATACAGACGCCTCTTTTTTGGGGACATCGGCTTAAAGCCGGAGATTTCCCCTTTTTCTTCTTAAGTACACGGGCTTTTCTTATCAGCTGAATTATTGTTGGCATTTTTCTACCTCAACTTCCCTATATTTTTTCAAACCAGTTCCTGCAGGAATAAGGTGTCCCACAATCACATTCTCCTTTAACCCCAGCAAATAATCAACTTTACCGGCAGTAGCAGCATCAGCCAAAATTCGGGTTGTCTCCTGAAAGCTGGCTGCTGAGATAAAACTCTTTGTACTTAAAGAGGCTTTGGTGATGCCTAAAAGTAAAGGTGATGCAGTCGCCGGCTTACCCCCTTTTTTAATAATTCGCTCATTCTCGCGGCGAAAATCCCACTTATCTACCCCTTCGCCAGACAAAAATACACTATCACCAGAATCAACAACTTTTACCTTCTTAAGCATCTCGCGAATAATAACTTCGATGTGTTTATCGTTGATTCTTACACCCTGCAAGCGGTAAATCTCCTGTATCTCATTAACTAAGTGCTCCTGCAACACTTTATCGCCGCAGACCCTTAAAATATCTTGCAAAACTACCGGGCCTTCAATTAATTGCTGTCCAGCAACGACCTGATCACCCCGATAAACTATTGGGTGGGCTCCGGTAGGAATAATATACTCCCGCTTCATGCCGGTAGAACTACGGACAATAATCTTTCGTTCACCACCGCTCTCGGCAAACTCAATAAAACCATCTATCTCACTTATAACCGCTGGATTTTTAGGTCTTCTGGCTTCAAATAACTCAGCTACCCGAGGCAATCCTCCGGTAATATCCCTTGTCTTTGCAACTAAACGCGGTGTCTTGGCAATAACATCACCGGCTTCGACCTCATTTCCTTCGTCAATCATTATATGAGCACCGGTGGGCAAAGGATAAAAACCAAGCACCTCTCCTTCCTTAGAAAGAGTAAGAATTTGCGGGTGGTAATCACCTTTAAATTCGTTTACTACCCTCTCTTTTCTGCCAGTAGTAACATTCAGTTCCTCCTGGATAGTAATCTTATCAATAATATCTTCATACTTAACCTTACCTCCTAACTCGGCTAAGATTGGCGAAGAATAGGGGTCCCATCTAACAAATATTTTATCCTTGTCTACTTCCCCATCATCAGGGACAGAAATCGAAGCTCCTTGCGGGACAGGATTTCGTTGTAGTTCGATTCCCTTATCATCGTTAATACTCATCATTCCGTTTCGATTAAGCACTACAAAATGCCTTCCCTTGGGAACAACCCGAAGGTTATGGTATTTAACAACACCTTTATCTCTTGATTTTATAAATGACCTTTCCGCTACCCGAGAGGCTGTACCGCCGATATGGAAAGTTCTCATCGTAAGCTGAGTACCTGGCTCACCGATAGATTGAGCAGCTATGACTCCCACAGCTTCTCCGATCTCTACCAATTTTTTGGAGGCTAAATTTTTACCGTAACACTTAATGCAAACTCCCCGTTCAGACTCACAAGTCAAAACGCTTCTAATTCTTATTTTCTCAAGGCCCAACCGCTCTATTCTCTCAGCAACTTCTTCAGTGACTGCCTCATTAACCTTAACAATTGTTTCATCACTTACTAAATCAACAATATTATCTAAAGCAACCCTGCCCATTATTCGCTCTTTTAAAGAAACGACGACATCCTCTCCTTCGACAATCTCGGAAACGGTTATTCCGTTGACTGTCCCGCAATCTTCTTCAATAATAATAACTTCTTGAGCTACATCCACAAGGCGACGGGTAAGATATCCGGCATCAGCAGTCTTTAAAGCTGTGTCGGCTAACCCCTTCCTTGCTCCATGGGTAGAAATAAAGAATTCTAGCACCGTTAATCCCTCTTTGAAGTTAGAAGTAATTGGTATTTCGATAATCTCACCCGAAGGTTTAGCCATAAGCCCTCTCATTCCAGCTAGCTGCCTTACTTGAAGCCTTGAACCCCTGGCCCCTGAATCAGCCATCATGAAGACCGGATTATCCTTCTCCATGTTGGCAAAAACAAAATCTGATACCCGGTCAGTAGTTCTTGTCCAGACATCAATGATTTTGTTATGCTTTTCTCTCTCAGTGATGATTCCCCGTCGGTATTGATCTTCTACCTTACTTAACTCATTATTGGCCTCATCAATACACCCCTGCTTCTGGTCTGGTATTTTCAAATCGTCCACTGCAATGCTTATACCGCCTAAGGTCGCATATTCAAATCCCAAATCCTTTATATTATCCAACAATTCAATCACGGCACTGTGGCCAAATTGCTTATAGCATTCATTAATAATTTCTGAGACGCTACGCTTATTTAAAACCTCATTAACAAAACGGAAACCTTTAGGCAAAATTTGGTTGAAGATAACTCTTCCGGTAGTAGTTTCAACTCTTTTTTTCTCACCGTTTTCCGATATCCTTAATTTGATTTTAGCCTGAAGATCTACTTCTTCATCCTGGTAAGCAGTCATTACCTCATCACAATTAGAAAATGCTATCCCTTCACCCTTAGCTTTATCTTTACTCATGGTGATATAGTGACAACCAATAATCATATCTTGGCTGGGTGCAATAACCGGCCGGCCATCAGAAGGAGAAAAAATGTTATTTACTGAGAGCATTATAACTCGAGCCTCAGCCTGAGCTTCTAAGGACAAAGGAAGATGAACTGCCATCTGGTCACCATCAAAATCAGCATTAAAGGCGGCGCAGACAAGAGGATGTAACTTGATTGCCTTACCTTCAACTAAAACCGGATAAAAAGCTTGGATACTTAACCGGTGTAGAGTCGGAGCGCGGTTAAGTAAAACCGGATGCCCTCTAATCACATCTTCGAGGATATCCCAAACTTCAATACGGGCCCGTTCAACCATTCGCCGGGCACCTTTTATTGTATGTACAAACCCTTTTTCCCGTAATTTCTTTATAATAAACGGCTCAGCTAACTCTAAAGCCATCTGTTTAGGAATACCACACTGATGCAGTTTTAGCTCTGGGCCGACAACAATAACACTTCTTCCGGAATAATCTACCCGTTTACCCAAAAGATTTTGCCTGAAACGGCCCTGTTTGCCCTTAAGCATATCAGAAAGACTCTTTAAAGGACGATTTTGCGGTCCGACAACCGGTCGGCCATGACGCCCATTCTCCAATACGGCATCAACAGCTTCTTGAAGCATTCTTTTTTCATTACGAATAATTATATCCGGAGCACCTAAGGAAATTAATTTTTTCAAACGATTGTTTCGATTTATAACCCGGCGGTAAAGATCATTGAGGTCGGAAGACGCAAACCGTCCGCCCTCTAAAGGAACTAAGGGGCGTAAGTCCGGTGGTATAATCGGAAGAGCATCTAAAACCATCCACTCGCATTTATTTCCCGAACGGCGTAAATCTTCAATTATCTTTAGCCGCTTCAGGAGCCTCTTATTTACCCCAACCTTCCCTTTTTCTATACTTTTACGTACCGTCTTACTCAATTTGTCTAAATCGATTTCTTTTAGAAGTCCCTTTATGGCATCGGCACCAATGAAGGCTTTAAAATCTGTTCCATATTTTTCTAAAGCTTCCTGATATCCAGATTCAGTAAGAAGCTGCCCGCGTTTCAAGGGAGCTGTACCGGGATCAGTCACTACATATTCTTCGTAGTAAATAATTTTTTCCAGTTGCTTAATGGTTAAATCAAGAAGTGCACCAACCCGGGAAGGAAGAACCTTAAAAAACCAGATATGGGTTGCTGGTGCGGCTAAGGCAATATGCCCCATACGCTGCCTTCGCACTGAAGAATGAAGAATTTCTACTCCGCAACGGTCACATTTTAACCCTTTAAATTTTATTCCCTTGAGCTTACCGCAGTGGCATTCCCAATCTTTAACCGGCCCAAAAATCCTTTCACAGAAAAGGCCGTCTTTTTCCGGCTTGAGAGTACGGTAATTGAGAGTTTCAGCTTTCTTTACCTCCCCTGAAGACCAACTTTTAATAACCCCATGCGAAGCTATTTTTATACTTATCCGGTCGAAAAAAGTACCTTCTCCTATCATTTGCTCTCCTTTTCTGCCCTGATATCCAAACAAAGTCCCTGTAATTCCTTTATCAAAACATTGAAAGATTCGGGTACAGAAGGATGAAACTTTTGCTCACCTCTGACAATTGCTTCATATATGCGAGTTCTTCCTTCTACATCATCGCTCTTTACGGTAAGCATTTCTTGAAGAGTAAAAGCAGCCCCATAAGCCTCAAGAGCCCAAACTTCCATCTCTCCAAAACGCTGACCGCCAAATTGGGCCTTTCCTCCCAGAGGCTGCTGGGTAATAAGTGAGTAAGGCCCGATGGCCCGGGCGTGAATTTTATCATCAACCATATGTATCAATTTCATTATATATACATATCCTACACCGACCTTCTGAGCAAAAGGCTTTCCGGTATAGCCATCAAAAAGCGTAACTTTACCATCCTCAGGTAATCCTGCTTCAGTCAGCAAGGCTCTTACATCTTCCTTCCTTGCTCCATCAAAAACCGGCGAAGCAATATTAAAGCCTAATTTTTTCGCAGCCCAACCCAAATGCATTTCCAGAAGCTGGCCAACATTCATACGCGAAGGCACACCTAAAGGATTTAGTAATATATCAATAGATGTACCGTCAGCAAGGTAAGGCATATCTTCTTCGGGCAAAATCTTAGAAATTACCCCTTTATTTCCGTGCCTTCCGGAAAGTTTATCACCAGCTGATATCTTCCGTTTCATAGCTACAAAGACAACTACCCGTTTCAAGACTCCGGCTGGAAGTTCATCGCCTTTTTTAATCTTGGCTATTTCCAGATCTTTTTCAATCGACAACTCACCAAGGCGTTCATCATAAATGTCAAGTATTGCTTTAGCTTCCTCATTATCTTCGCAATCCGAAACAGTAATCCGGCCTTCACTCTTACCTAAACATATCCTTAATCTACGGCTCTTCTCTTGCTCTAAGAGCTTTTTTTCTTCCTCGTAATATGTCTCAATCTCTTTTATTCTTCGTAACTCCTCGGTCTTCTCTTTCTTAGAACGACGGCCCCGATCTTTCCGCTGGAAAACCTCAACGTTTGTAACTACACCGTATATGCCGGGAGGAACCCGCAAAGAAGTATCCTTTACGTCAGCTGCCTTCTCGCCAAATATTGCCCGCAACAACCTCTCCTCAGGTGAAAGCTCTTTCTCAGTCTTAGGGGTTACCCGGCCAACTAGAATATCATCGGGCATAACTTCAGCTCCGATTCGAATAACTCCACTATCATCCAAATTGCCTAAGGTCTCTTCGCTGACATTCGGTATGTCTCGGGTAACTTCTTCATTACCCAACCTTGTCTCCCGAGCTTCGCACTCAAACCTCTCAATATGTAAAGAAGTGAGTGTGTCATCTCTTACCAATCTTTCATTAATAATAATCGCATCTTCAAAGTTATAACCTCTCCAAGGCAAAAATGCCACTAAAAGATTGGTGCCTAAAGAAAGTTTTCCGTCCTCTGTTGCCATCCCGTCGGCGATAATTGTATTTTTCCTTACCTCGTCACCTTTCTTTACTAAAGGTCTTTGGTTTATACAAGTATCAGCGTTAGAACGGGTGAATTTCTTTAACTTGTAGGTAAAATTCCCCACTCTTATGGAAGAAGAATCGACCTCTTCAATTTTCCCTGACTCTTTGCTAATTAGCACTACCCCGCTATCCCGGGCAACCTTTTCTTCAATTCCGGTCCCTACCAATGGTTGCTCTGGAAACATCAAGGGAACTGCCTGCCTCTGCATGTTAGAGCCCATAAGAGCCCGGTTTGCATCATCATGTTCAAGAAAAGGGATTAAAGAAGCGGAGACGGAAATGATTTGCTGCGGAGAAACATCTATGTATTCAATCTTTATTGGTTTAACTTTGGGAAATTTACCTAAATGACGAGCATAGATTTCTTTATCTTGAATTTTGCCATCCGCATCTATATTCGATGTTGCCTGAGAAATAACTCTATTCTCCTCCTCATCACCCATTAAATATTCGGTCTTATCGAGAACCCTACCGTCTTCCACTTTATGATAAGGGGTTGTCAAAAATCCCAAAGGATTTATCTTAGCATGAGTGGTTAAAGAAGCTAAGAGGCCGATATTTGCACCCTCGGGTGTTTCAATAGGACAGATCTTCCCATAGTGTGTGGGGTGAACATCGCGAACTTCAAAACCGGCACGTTCACGTGATAAACCTCCCGGCCCCATTGCCGAAAGTCTACGCTTATGAGTTATTTCAGCTAAAGGATTAGTTTGATCCATAAATTGAGAAAGGGGTGAACGAGCGAAGAAGTCTTGAATCTGGGTAGAAAAAGCCCGAGAATTTATAAGGTGCTGAATAGCAAATTCACTGGACGAAATAAGCGAATATCTGTCCAAGAAAGTCCGTTCTACTCTCAACAAGCCGACTCTCACTTGATGCTGGAGCAACTCGCCAATCAGTTTTACTCGCCGATTAGCAAGGTGATCGATATCATCGATATCCCGCTTGCCAGCCTTTACCATAAGTAATGTTTTAATAATCTCTATTACTGTCGCTAAATCTATGGTTCGTTTACTCAAACTAAACTCCATACCTAACTTCTTATTAAGAAGGTATCGACCTACCTTCCCCGAGTCGTAGCGGCGCGGGTCAAGGAACATTCTTCGAAAGACCTCTTTAGCGGCTTCCAAAGTAATCGGTTCGGTAGGGCGCATCTTTTTATAAAAATCTAAATATGACTCCTCTTTGCTTGTAGTTGAATCTTTCTTAACCGTATTGACTATTTCCGGATATGGTTTATCAGCAAAATTGCTATAGATATCATCGTTGCTAGAAAGACCTAAAATACGCAGGATTTGCGTGACGGGAAAGGTTTTTCTGCGGTCAATAATGGCGGTAATCGTATCATTTATATCAGTTCGAAATTCCAGCCAATACCCGCGATAAGGAATTATCCGGGCAAAGTAAATACGTTTACCAGTAGGGTGAACCTCCTCTTCAAAAAACACACCCGGAGAACGTTGTAGCTGGCTGATAATCGCTCGCTCATCGCCGTTGATGATAAACGAAGATGTCTCGGTCATCAGTGGGATGTCTCCCAAGTAAATTTCCTGCTCTCTTACCTCCCTGGAAGGATCGACCAATCTTAACCGCACCCTCAACGGGGCAGCATAAGTCTGAGACCTTTTTTTACACTCTTCCACGCTATAACGTGGCCGACTTAAATTATAAGAAACAAATTCTAAACGATATTGTTTATCCGGGCTCTCCATAGGAAAGATTTCCTTCAAAACCTCCTGGAGTCCAATATTCTTTCTCTTCTCTGGTAAGATATTAACTTGCAAGAATTCCCGGTAAGAACGTAACTGATGTTCAAGAAGATGAGACAAAGATAAACTCTTCTTAATTTTAGCAAAAGATAGTTGTTTGGCTTTTTTCAAGTTACTCTCCTATAAAATGTAAACGGGTTTATGAGATAATGAGTAGATGGGTAAAAACTTTTCACCCATTCTCTCATTTACTCTTTCACTCTTTTACACACCTCTTATTTTAACTCTACAGTAGCTCCAGTAGCTTCTATCTTTTTCTTAATTTCTTCTGCTTCTTCTTTAGTAACATTTTCTTTAACAGCCTTGGGAGTAGAATCGACTAGCTCTTTTGCTTCCCTTAAGCCTAGTTCAGTAACTGCCCTAACTTCCTTAATAACCGCTATCTTATTTGATCCGATACCGGTCAATATCACATTAAAGGAAGTCTTTTCTTCCTCTTCCTCTACTGCAGCAACACCAGCCGCCGCTACAGCAACTGCCGGAGCAGCAGCAGTTACGCCGAACTTCTCTTCACAGGCTTTTACTAACTCTGAGAGCTCCAAGACGGTCATATCCTCAACCATCTTCATAATATCTTCGATTTTAGACATAACTACCTCCTTAATCCTTTTTCCGTTCTTTAACTTTTTTTATCTCTTCAACAACCCAGACAAACTTTAGAATCACCTGATTCAAAGTATTAAGAAAACCGCTCAAGGGTGCAGCAAAGGAAGATACAACCTGACTGATAAGTACCTCGCGAGAAGGAAGTTTGGCTAAAGTATTTATCTCTTTTGGGCTGATTCTTCTCTCTTTAATAACCCCGCCCTTCAACTGCATAACTTCGCTCTCTTTGGCGAAATCAACAAGGATCTTGCAAGCCTTTACCAGGTCATGATCTTTGATCACTACAATACCAGTTTCCGCTTTCAGCAAGCTGCCAATATCTTCCCAGCCAAGATCTTTTAAAGCTCTTTCAAATAAAGAATTTTTAGCCACAAGAATTCGAGCTCCCGAATCCCGAAGATTATTGCGTAACTGATTAAGTGGAAAAGCTCCTAGCTTATTAAAACTGATGAAAAAGTAACTTTCGGTGTCTTTAATACCCTGCTTTAGACCCTCGACGATTCTTTCCCGGGTTAATAAACCTATTTTTTTTACTTCTTTAGCCATCACTTTTTATAGACTAAATTTTATTGCTGGACTCATCGTTGTCGATAAATAAAGATTTTTTATAAAATCACCTTTGACTGCCGAAGGCCTTGCCGCTGCCAGCGCCGAAACAAAAGCCTTTACATTCTCGGTAAGAGCCTCGGTGCTAAATGATAACTTCCCTACTCCAGCATGAATGCACCCTAATTTATCCATCCGAAAATCAATCTTTCCTCTCTTGGCTTCTCCTACCGCATAAGCCACATTTTCGGTTACCGTCCCAGTCTTAGGCGAAGGCATAAGTCCGCGGGGACCAAGGAATTTTCCTAACTTACTTGTTAAACGCATCATTGAAGGCGTAGATATACAACAGCCGAAATCAATCCAACTTTCTTTTAAAATTTTATCAATAATTTCTTGTGACCCGATATAATCAGCACCTGCTTCCTTAGCATCGTTTTCTTTATCAGGTTCACAAAAAACTAGTACTTTTATCTGTTTACCGGTCCCATGCGGTAACATAACCGAGCCCCTAACCATTTGATCGGATTGTTTAGGGTCAGCCCCTGATTTTCCGCTAATTTCCACCATTTCATCAAACTTAACACATGGCATTGATTTCAAAATCCCTACTGCATCATTTAAAGAATAAACCTTATTTTTATCGACTAATTTTTCTGCTTCCCGGTATCGCTTGCTGTGAGCCATAGTTACTCGCTCCTTATCCTATACTACCTTAATTCCACAACTCTTAGCTGTACCCTCGACTATTCTTTTAGCTGCCTCTAAATCCTTAGTATTTAAATCTTGCATTTTCTCCTCAGCAATCTTTCTAACTGCCTCTTTAGTCACTTCACCGATAATTTCCTTCCCAGGAAGGGAGCTAGCTTTGGCTAAATTAGCCGCTCGCTTTAAGAGAAAAGAGACCGGTGGGCTCTTGACGATAAAATCAAAAGACTTATCTTCATAAACACTAATTATAACCGGTAAAATTATTCCCTCTTTTTGCTTTGTGCTATCGTTAAAGGCTTTGCAAAACTGCATAATATTTACACCGTGCTGGCCTAATGCTGGCCCAACCGGAGGTGCGGGATTAGCTGAACCGGCGGGAAGTTGTAATTTTATCTGAGTTACTGGTTTTTTCTTTTTCTTCTTAGCCATTGTTCGCTCCGCTCACTACACGAATTGCCACGAATCTAATATAACAATTACCACCAATTATTCGTGGTAATTTGTATGCAATTAGCGGTAATTCGTGTTCATACTTTTTCTACCTGCCAAAATTCAAGCTCTACCGGCGTTGTCCGCCCAAAAATTGAAACATTAACTTTTAGTTTACCCTTATCAAGTGAAACTGCTTCAATCACACCATTAAAGTTAATAAACGGGCCTTCGATCACGCGAATATTTTCACCCTTACTAAAACTTACCTTTGGCGCTGGTTTAGCCTTACTCTCCTCCGCCTTTACCAAGATTCGGTCAACCTCATCTTGAGATATCGGTGAAGGCTTTCTCCGTGGACCGATAAAGGCGGTAATCCCCGGGGTGCTGCGTACAAAGAGCCAAGTATCATCATTCATTTCCATATGGATAAGAATATATCCCGGAAAAAATTTTCGCTCTAAAACTTTTTTCTTACCCAGCTTTACCTCAGTAATCTGCTCCTTAGGAATAACAACCTTATCAATTAAATCTTCGTAGCTGCTTGAGCTTATCTTTGTTTCAAGGTTTAACTTAGCCTTATCTTCCACTCCGCTTAAAGTATGTAGTATATACCACTTTTTCATTATTTATTTAATTAATTAAATTTTTAGGGGTGATTACTGCAATAGAATTTGAACTAATTTTGATAAACCTAAATCCACGGAAGCAATGTAGGCGGTTAAAAGACTGGCGGCAATAACTACAATTGTTGCTGCAGCTATTAATTCGTGTCGCGAAGACCAGCTTACCTTTTTTAATTCCTCTCTTACTTCTTTTAAGAATCTCGGGATTCCCTTTAATTTTTTGATCATCTCGTAATCAATAGTTTAATAGTTTTCAGCAGGCGAGGCAGGAATTGAACCTGCAACCCCCGGTTTTGGAGACCGGTGCTCTGCCAATTGAGCCACTCGCCTAAATTAGCGATCGGTTTTCCAAATATAATTGACTTACCCAATTATCCTATTCAAAATCAATACAACAAAGAACCTATTATTACGGCTTTGCTTCTTTATGTTCAGTATACTTCCGTTCCCAAGAGCAAAACTTTTTTATCGAAACTTTTTCCGGATGTTTACGCTTATTCTTGGTAGTGTAGTAATTCTTTCGTTTACAGATTGTGCATGATAACGCAATTAATTCTCTCATAAGGACTTATAATACAAGAAGTCGGAAAGGGCCTACACCCTCCCCTTTCCACTTTTGTGGTTTTTAACTTATCTTCCCCTATTTTTAGCCCACGACCGGAATTGAACCGGTGACCACTTCGTTACCAACGAAGTGCTCTACCGACTGAGCTACGTGGGCAATTTTCCTTTAAAATCAAGGAAAAAGCAGACCTAAAGATGATACTATAAAAGCTATTTTTGTCAAGAAAAAAATAGCGAAATAAAGGAATTAAATATTTTGACTAAGTGGTAGTGTTTAAGCCTTGAATAAGCTTTATAAAATCCTTCTCGTGAATAACAGCTATCTTTAGCCGTTCAGCAGTATTGAGTTTTGAACCAGGATTCTTACCGACGACCAGAAAATCGGTATTTTTGCTGAGAGTTGATACTGAACGACCACCTAGCTCCTCCACTATCTGCTTGGCCCGGGAGCGGGAAAATGAAGCAAGTTCGCCGGTAAAAACAAAGGTCTTGGAAGCTATCCGGCTGGCTCTGACTATTCGCCGGCTATGTTGTAAATCAACACCTACCTTTTTAAACTCCTTGATCATCTTTCTAGTGCCCTCAGATAGGAAGAATTTTACAATTGAGTTAGCCATAACCGGGCCTACCTCAGGAATCACTTGAAGCTCATCATCTTTTGGTTGAAGAAGGCCCTTAAGGCTTTGGAAATGCTCTGCAAGAAGAATCGCTGCCTTCTCACCTACATGCCTTATGCCTAACCCAAAAAGAAACCGCACTAAAGGTCTCTGTTTAGTTTTCCTGATTGCTTCGATTAAATTATTTGTTCGCTTTTTTTTAAATAGCGGCAAGCTAAGAAAATCTTCTTCCTTTAAACGATAGATATCTACTAAACCCTTAACTAACTTGCGATTAACTAATTCCTCAATGACTGCCTCACCCATACCTTCAATATCCATTGCTCTTCGAGAAGCAAAGTGCTTAAGTGAACGTTTAAGCTGGGCCGGACAATTGGGATTAAAGCAATACCAATACACCTCGTCTTCCTTTTCTTTAGCAAGTTTAGTCTTGCAGGCTGGACAGTACTTAGGCATGCTGGCCTTCCGTTGATTACCTTTTCGCCGGGATACTATAACCTTTATCATCTTAGGAATCACCTCGCCGGCCCGCTCAATCAAAACCCTGTCGCCAACTCTGGCATCAAGCCGCTGCAATTCATCAAAGTTATGCAGAGTTACCCGGGATATTGTGACCCCGCCGCACTCTACCGGCTCCAATATCGCTACCGGAGTAACAACCCCGGTGCGGCCGACCCCAAACTCAAACTTCTTTATTCTTGTAGTAGCTTGCTGAGCCGGAAATTTATAAGCAACTGACCAACGCGGACTTTTGCGAGTTGCTCCTAACTCCTTTTGCAAGCCAAAAGAATTAACCTTTATCACTACACCATCAACTTCGTAGTCCAAAACCTCACGCTGTTTCTCCCAGTAAAGACAATAATCAATAACTTCTTTTAAACTTTTGCAGTATTTATTATGGGGGTTAGTACAAAGGCCCCACTCACGAATCTTCTCCAAAAACTCTTTCTGGGAAGAAAAATTATAATCTTCAACAACTCCCAATGAATGGATAAAACATTTTAGATTTCTCTTGGCAACTAACCCCGGGTCTAGTAGTTTCAATGAGCCGCTGGCAGCATTCCGCGGATTGGCAAAAGCGGCAACTCCGGCGCTTAATCTTTTCCGGTTGAGTTTTTCGAAATCCTTTTTACCTATATATACTTCACCCCTAACTTCAACCAAAGTAAAATTATCTTTGCCGATTAGTTTCAGGGGAATTGATCTTATCGTCTTGAGGTTAACAGTAATACCTTCTCCTCTTTCTCCGTCTCCGCGGGTAGCACCTATTGAAAAAACTCCTTTCTCATAAGTTAAAGAAGCGCTGACTCCATCCATTTTTAATTCAACCACATAATCAAATTCAACCTCTCGCTTTAATGCCCGCCTGATTTTCTTCTCCCACCCCTTTAACTCTTCAATAGAATAGGTATTATCCAAAGAAAGCATACGGCTCTTATGCTCTACGGTCGAGAAACTTTCCAAGATGCTCCCCGACACCCTTTGAGTCGGAGAATCCGGAGTAATAAGCTCCGGGTGCTGCTCTTCTAAATTCTTTAAATCTTTTAGGAGGTTATCATACTCTTTATCGGATATCTCGGGTTCGCTGAGAGTATAGTAGCGGTAATCGGCATGACGAATCTCTTTCCGTAATTGCTCTATTTTTTTCTTGATCATATAGAAAATTTTATTTGAAAATCCTTATAAGCTCTGCAAGGTTCTTTTTCTTGAAGCTCGAAACCAGTAAGATACCGTTTGAATTCTTCTTTTAAATCACCAAGGAAATTATTTAAATTTTCTTGAGGGCCCTCGGCTAATAACTTAACTCTGCCATCAGAAAGATTCATCACCGACCCCTTTATCTTGTACTTACCGGCTAAATGCCGAGCAGTAAACCGAAAGCCTACCCCTTGCACCATACCTGAAAAAAGAACTTCAATACCTTTATCCATCTACTTTAAACGCTCTCCGTTTTTTATCCGGTACCCACAGGCAAAACTCCAGGCATCCATCTCGGACTTACCCTGAGGTTTTACCTTTTTAATTTGTAAAACCCCTTTACCGCAGGCAACCGAAATTCCCTCTTTGGTGATAGCGACAATTGTTCCTGGTGGATCAATTGAGTCTTGATCTATAACATCACCCTTGAGTATTTTAAACATTAGATCCTGATAATAGCTATAAGCTGAAGGCCAACCTAAAGTTGCCCGAGTTAAGTTCCTGATATCTTGAGCCCGGCTTTCCCAAGCAATACGGCCATCTTCTTTTTTAAGTTTAGAGGTTAAAGTCACTAACTTATCATCCTGGGGCCTCAGGGAATAGGTATTGTTATTTATCTTGTTTATTGCTTGGATCAGCAATAAAACCCCATTTTTAGCCAATCTTTTACTTAAAGAGAAGAAATCATCATCATAATTGACCGCTAAGGTCTGCTGTAAAATTATATCTCCGGCATCAACTTCTCTATTCATTTTAAAGATAGTAACCCCGCTCTCCTGTTCACCATTAATCAAAGTTTCCTCTATCGGTGCAGCCCCTCGATAACGGGGAAGCAGCGAAGGATGGATGCAAAGAGGAAGTACTTTAGGGAGGTTGAGGAGACTTTCAGGGATAATTTCTCCGTAATCAACAACAATAAAAAAATCTGCGTCTTCTTTATATAATATCTCTTTAACTGCCTCTCCCTTTAGGGATGCCGGTTTAATAAGCTGAATTTTCTTATCCTGAGCAAACTGGCTTACTTCAGTAGCTGAAAGTTTCAAACCTCTCCCCTTAGGCTGATCAGGCCTGCTAACTATAAGCACTGGAACATAGCTCTGAGAGTAAAGCTCCTCTAAGATGATTTTAGAAAACTGGGAACTGCCAAAATAGACAAATCTCATCGTAAACTCACTGCCAATTGTATTGAAGAAGTACGGGAATCTTTAACCGCTTCTTTAATTAACTTTCTTGATAAAGAATCTTTCCTGGTTTTAACTATCAGTGAATAACGAAATTTATCTCGCAATTTAAACGGTTTTTCTTCAAAAGGCCCATAGGCCTCTTTGAATTTCCCCTCTAACTTATCATATAAACCCTTTGCATTTTTTAAAAGGGTTCTTTTGTTCTTGGACCTTAAGGTAATCTTGGCGATAAGCCCAAAAGGAGGCAGCTGTGATTTCTTTCTGAATCGAAGCTCTAATTCATAAAAATCCTCCCAGCGGTCATTCAACTGTTGAAAAAGATAATAGTCCTTATGGCTGGTAAATACATAAAGGGAATCCTGGAGCAGACGAAGAAGTTTCCGCAGGTAGATAAAGGTCGTGAAAGTCGCATCATAGTCTAAGTGGTTTAAGAAAGAATCAGCGTCAAGGACAAAACCCCTATCGAATTTTACCGGATCATAAAGGTGACTTAGGACTTTCGATGTCGAAAGTGTGACTTGTGTGTCGTCGGAAAAATTTGCTAAATTGTCAATCTTGACTTCCGGGAACATCCTTCTTAATGAGCTCTCCAGCCTTTGAATGCCGTAACCCTTACTCTTTAAATAACCGCTGTTACACTGGTTGCAAATCTTAGGCAGAAGGGTTTTTCTTTGACAATAAGGACATATTCCTTCCTGGCTATTCAAAGACGATTGGAGGAAGCCTGAGCAGTGTTGACATTTAAAAATATGTCCGCAGCTGAAACAGGAAACCTGAGCGAATCCTTTTCGATTCCACAAAATAATTGCTTTCTTCTTATCCTGGATAGCCTTTTGCAGGAGGTCAGTTAAAATTGGATTAATAACTCCACTTTTATTAAACTCAGACGTACCGATTATCCCGATAGGCCTACTATTATTGCTTTTACCCAGCAATCTTACTGTTCCTTCTTTTATACGTTTATAAGTAGCTAAGGACGGGTAATCACCGCTTAAAATTAAACCTACACTTTTAATTTGTGACAAAACCCAAGCTACATCAGGAAGCCAATGATAAGGTTTTTCTTCCTGAGAATAGCAGTGATCATTCTCCTCTTCAACCACAATCAATCTCAAGTCAGTTGGGTAATAAAAAATAGCCACTCGTGTTCCCAGGATTAAAGAATTTTCTCTGGTTTTACTCCAGCTGGAAAAGAGTTCTTTCTCTCCTTCCTGACTGTGGATTACCTTTGTTTGATCCGGAAAATCCCTTTCAATAATCTTTCTTGCCGCCTTAAGGAAAGTAAGCTGCGGAAAACAAATAAGAACCGACCCCTGCTTTAACTTCTCTTTTACTATATCTTTCCATAGTTGATATCTCTCTAGGAAGCTCTCACCCTTAATAAATTTATTTTCAACAGCATTCTTGCTATTGACCCCAACACTGCTAAGTTGCAAATCTAATTTCCGCGGCTTCTTAAGGTAGGGAGGAAACATCATAAATAAAAATTCACCCTTAGCATAAGGGTAAAAGTTGCTCAGTTGTTTAGCAAAAAGTAGGTGCTCCTCACCCAGCAGGGCTTGGGAATCAAGAAGATCGATGATTGGTTTTAGTTTCCGAAAAGACGGCCCACTTATTACAGCTACCACAATGCCAATTCGCTTCTTACGGTTAAAATCTACCAAAACCCGCATCCCCGGTTTTGCCTCGAGGTGTGATGGACAAAAATAATCAAATTCCTTATCTAAAGATATTGAAATTACTACCCTGGCTACCCTAAGCATTGCCCCATCTTGCGATTAAATCTAATAAAGGTTTACGGATATCTTTAACTTCTAAGGGATAGTTATTTTGTAATTCACTGCTTTTTGTATTATAATAATGGACGGCTGCAACTAATTCTTCAGCCCCGCGGACAAATCTAGCTATACCATACTTGATTAACAGTGCCATATTAGCCCTCTCCTGCCCCGGAATATAGTGGGTGAAAATAAAAGGTTTCCGCTTATAAAGGCCCTCAAAAATAGTCATTCCGCCGGGCTTGGAAATGATAATTGTGCTTGCTGAAAAAAACTCCCAGATTTGATCATAAAAGGAGAAGAATCGAATATACGGTGAGTCTAAATCTTCCAGGCATTTTTTTAGCTTTTTATTTTTGCCATAAATAAGAAAAATATTGAAATCATTTACCAGGGTCTTGATGGCTGCTTTTAGATAAGGGAACCTACCCCTTAAAGAAGAGACAAAAATAAGTATTGGTCTCGGGTTGAGGCTAAATTTCTTACGCAAATATTCTATAGGAATCTTTTTTAAAAAACCTACACGTAAAGGAACATAGCCAAAAGTAATTTTATCATTGGCGACCCCTAGGTTAATTAAATCACGCTTGGTTACTTCTAAAGCCGCAAAATAATGATCGATACACTCGGCAACCCATAAGGGATGAACCCGCAAATCAGTGATTACCGCAACTACTTTGCAGTTTAACTCATTTTTTAGGGTTGCGATCAGACTGGAGGCAAAAAAATGGGTAACGATTATTGTTCCCGGGCGTCTATCTCTTAAATACTTAAAGAATTTGGAGAAGATTGAACGATTAATCCTGTTTAACCAAGAAGAAAAAAGTTTTTGCTTAGCAAAGAAGAATAATCCTTTCCAAAGCCAAGGAAAATATTGGGTTATAGCTAAATAGCTCAAAGAATAAATATTTCTCAAAAAAGGATGGGTAAAGCTTAAAAGATCACAAAGTTGAGTATCGGGCAAATATTTTAATGCAAAAGCAGCTCTCTTGTGCCCTTCTCCAAAACTAGCATAAACAATTAGAGTTTTAGCCATAGTGAGCGCATAAATAATCTGCCGCTACCTGTAAATTATCAAATACATGATCCGGTTCAAACTCCCAATAGCTACGGTCGGATTCTTTTTCCTTGCCCGAAAGGACCAGTATTGATTTTGCTCCAAAGCAATGCGCGGCACGCATATCCCGGAAAGAATCACCGATGAAAAAAGATATCGCCGGAATAAGACCTAAATCAGCTATTGCTCGCTTCAAGAGGCCAGTTTTAGGTTTACGGCAATTACAATTGTCTGAATCACGATGGGTACAATAATAAATACCCTCTATTTGAACCCCTTGCTTATTAAAGGCCTTTAGCATTCCCTGGTTTATCCGTTCTAAATCAGCCTGGGTATATAATCCTTTGGCGATGCCAGCCTGATTTGAAATAACATAGAGTTTAAATCCGCAGAGGAAAAGCCGTTTTGCCCCTTCAATACTTCCGGGGATAAACTTAAATTTACTCCAATTCGTAACATAATTAGTACACCCGGGGTATTGATTAATTACTCCGTCACGATCAAGAAAAACTATTCGTACCCCCTCTGTCACAATCTCCTCCTGCAACTTCTTATATTAACACCAAACCCTTTAGTTTAAAAGGAAAACTCTCTTTAAAACTTAAAAAAAGAATATATCTTTTCCCGCTCGATAAGTTTATAGCTGCCTGGTGCCAGTTTCCCCAAAACTAATCCGCCAATTCTCACTCTCGTTAATTCCCTTACCGGAGAACCCAAACACTTAAATAACCTTCGCAAATGTCTTTTTTTCCCCTCAGAGACCACTACCTTGCCTAAAGTCTGATTCCGGCCCCGCTTTAATACTTTAATACTTCTTAAGCTTAAATATTCACCATCCACCCAACAACCTTTCTTAGCCTTCTGGCAATCTCTAAGGGTCAGCGCTTTGTTGAACTCGACCAGATATTCTTTTTCTATTGCGAACTTGGGGTGGGTCAGACGATAACAAAAATCTCCATCATTGGTAAGAATTAGCAACCCGGAAGATTGCTTATCTAACCTTCCTACCGGATAAATTCCCCGGAAATTTCTGGGAAAAAAGTCAATTACCTTCTTATCTGCAAATTTATCGCTGAGAGTTGTAGTCACGCCCTTAGGCTTATTAAACAAAATATAAAGGTGCTTTTTTAAACTTAATAGTTCTCGGTTAACGGTGATTTTATCGCTGCTACTAACCATTCGAAAAGGTTCAAAGACCTTTTGACCGTTTAGCTCTATCTTACCTTCCTTAATCAGACGATCAGCTCCTCTTCTCGAAGCATAACCGCTCTTAGCAATAAAAAGATTAAGACGCATTATTTCTTTTTGATCGGGCCAAAGAAACAAAGACTTTATCGCCATCTATAGCCTCTATTGCTACTGGAACAATTTGTCCCAGTGAAATTTTATCCTTTATCCAAACCCGGATGTAATTTTCAGTATGACCGGATATGTAACCCTGGTTTTCTTCCTCGGCTACCATATTAAGTATTTTGCCTAAAAATTTCTGCTTATAGTTGCGCGCAAAATCGCTGGATAACCTTCTTAAAAAATTATAGCGTTGACGGATTATCTTAGAATCCTTAATTTTCACCTTTGAAAATCGGGTATTCTCCCGGGGAGAAAAGGTAAAAATATGCATTCGCATTGGTTTAATCATTGTTAAAAAATTTACAGTATTTCGAAAACTCTCTTCACTCTCAGTGGGAAAACCAACCATAATGTCACAACTTATCGCTGCTTCAGGCCTAATTTTTCTTATTTGAAAGACCTTATCCTGATATAGATTCACCGTCTCTTTTTTATTCATCTCAGCCAATATTCGATCATCACCATACTGAAAAGGAAAGTGAAAATGCGGACATAACTTCTCATGGTGAAGTAATGAAAACAATTCCTGATTCAAAAACAGCGGTTCTAAGGAACTTAAACGTAATCTGCCTAAAGAAGACACCTTTAAGAGGTCTTTTACCAAACTCCCTAAAGTACTCTCAGGAGTTAAATCCCTGCCCCAAAGGCCTAAATTTACTCCGCAAAGCACAATCTCTTTATGCCTACGGCAAACTTTTTTAATCTCAGCAATTGCCGCAGCCTTAGTCTTGCTGCGAGAAGAACCTCTTAAATAGGGAATTTTGCAAAAGGAACAAGAATTGTCACAGCCGTCCTGAACCTTAACAAAGGCTCGATGGTTTGAGAAGCGGGTTATCTTAAAAGCTTTCTTTGAAGAAGGAAAACCCAGAATAATGTCGGGCAAAAAAGCTTTTTGGTCCTGAGAAATAATATAATCGACTCCTAATTCAGCAATAAAATCCCGATTTAACTGAGCCAGACATCCCGAAACTGCAATTTTCGCCTCAGGATTCTCTTTTTTGGCCCGCAAGATTGTGTCTTTTGACTTGCTATCAGCGCGGGAAGTAACCGTGCAGGTATTAATTATATAGAGATCAGCCTTCTCCTCAGTTATCTTATGACCCCGGTGTAAAAATTGTTCTTTCAAACCTTGGGTCTCATATTGATTAACCTTACAGCCAAGTGTAAAAAATTTTACCCTCATGTTTTATAAACATCTTGATTAAAAAAGTAATTAACTAACCCGGCAGCAAATACAGCAGCAGTCTCCATCCGTAATAGATTAATGGATAATTTAATAAATTTAAAGTTATTTTCGCGTAATTTAGCCCATTCCGCCGGGGTAAAATCTCCTTCAGGACCAACAATAATAAAAATTTCCTTCTGCCTCGTATTGAGAACGCTCTTAAGCTTATCTCCCTTAATCGAAGCAGCTAATTTAACCTGATAGCACTTTTCAATAACCTTATTAAAGCTCAAAATATTATTAACCGGCGGCAACCACAATCTTCCCGATTGCCGGGCTGCTTCAATAACTATTTTCTCCCATCGCATTAACTTATTGGATAAGGAACTTATCTTGAAACTTCTTTGGCAGGTAAAGGGAATAAACTCTGAGACCCCCAGTTCTGTGGCCTTCTGCAAAATAAAATTAATCTTTTCTTCTTTAGTAACCGGAAAAGCCAGAATTACTTTCGGCTCAGGAAAGCATTCTTTAAGTGATTCCCTTACTTTTTTTAAGGATATTTGTTTTCTGGAAATATCTTTTATGGCATATAGGTATTCCTTGCCCTGACCATCAAAAACAAATAGTTCATTCTTGCGCCCCAGGCGTAAAACATTCCTTAATTTATGGATAGTATTCTTACCGCTTATCTCAATGAAATTTTCTACTTTTTCTGGTTGGATATAAATGCGTATCTTGGACATTTCAAATTATGGAGCCGACCCGATTTGAACGGGCGACCTCCTCGTTGCGAACGAGGCGTTCTCCCAGCTGAACTACGGCCCCTATAGATAAACACAGCTTATGAATACAGAAGCTATCGGTTTATGAAACATTTTGACAAAGAAATATTTCGCTGTCAAGAAAAGTATAAATAAAAAACTATTAAATAATAACAAAGAATAAGGATTAAAGGCTTGATTAAAAAGACTAAGCAATCTTCAATAATTTACCTGTATATCTATTTGGTTAGAGTCTGGATGAGGGTTGCCCGCGGGGTTGCCGGGAGAAAAAATTTGTATCGTAACGTCATAAGGAATATCCGCATCAACAACGGTAAGGGGAGGGGGACAATCATTACCGATATTATCATTAAGGCAATGATTCTTGCCGGCAGGATTTCCAGACCAAACACCTTTTCGCAATTGTTCTAAAACTAAAACCATTCCGGCCTGGGCAGAAAAAAAAGCTTTACTCCGCTTTATCTTATATTCAGCAATCCGTGCCTCATTAGCCATAAAGTAGAGGGCACCTAAGGCTAAGCCAAAAACCACCAACATAACCCCGATAATAACTACTAAAATTACTCCTTTTCTCACTCTTGCTCTTTTTTTCTTAAACTTATCTGGTATAGCGACTCTTCTTTCCTCACTAAAACATGTCCTTCTCGAGCCAGCCAGCCTAAACTCATCAGGATCAAATCCCGGGATTTATCTATACCAGAGATTAGCTGCTCTAAGCTTACTTCTCCCTGCTTATCTAAAAAATTCCAAATCTCGCCAGCTATAATTCCTATTTCAGTAATCATTTTTCCCGATTAATACTTTCACACAACGGACAACGCCAAAATTCAAAAAACATCGAAACAAAATGCACTGAGGCGCAAACTTCACACTTTCGCTTCTCAAGCTGCATTTCCTTTTTTGCTAAGCTGTTGCTCCAATTTATTATATATTCTAAGAAAAAACCAAATAGTAACCATCCGCTTAAAAAAATAGTAATAAATAATGACAATTCTATCTGCACTTATTTTACTACCCCCTCTAATTTTGTCCAGAGGAATCTATTATCCAAGAAAAGGATTGCTTCTCGCAAATATTTCTGTAAGTTCAGACTTCCGTAAGAATTAACCGGTAATTTCTCAGGATAGAGAAAAAGGACCTTGCCGTATGGCGAAATATAGGTCTTATAAGAGACAACTTCTTCTTCCCAGGAAGAAAAGTTAGTCCGCCTCGGCCAAAGATAACAATATATCTCCCTATGGCTAATCCGGCCCGAAGAAGGGAGGGTTTTAGCCGGATCGGGCATAAAAGAACCTAAATTATATCCTTGCTCCGGCCAAGGGGAGGGATGGGAAGGAAAAAAATACTCTCTTCTCATATCGGGAGAAGAGAACTTTATACCCTTAGGAAAAACAACCTTTTTCGTCCCTAGAAATAAATCTTTACGGCTGATAATATCAAACCAGCTATAGAAGGAAGGGTTTCCCTCTGCCTTTATGTAGAGGGTGCATGAAAAAATAGCTACCAGATGCAAAAACCCCGACAAAACTAAGGGGAAAAAAATAAACAACTTCTTTCGCATCGAAAGAAATCCAGGTTACTCTTCGTAAGCAGTGGCGATACCGATCTTTTCTATCCCGAACCTCTTGCAAACATCCCATATTGTTACCACTACCCCCAGACTCGCATCTCGATCGGCTTTTATAAAAATCGAACCGTACTTTTTGCTTTTTATAAGATCTTCAACCTCTTTAACGGTCTGAGGTTTACCATCAAGATAAATTATATCTTCACTAGAAATAACTACTGTTAAAGACATCGTATCAACTTCTTCCGGCATTAAAGCTTTAGGGAGCTTAACATTAACTCCGGGAATAACTATAAAACTAGATGTAAGCATAAAAAAGATAAGCAGCAGGAAAAGACAATCAATCAAAGGAGCAATGTCTATCTGCCTCAGGCCCGCTTCTACTCGTGCACTTTTCCTAAACTTCATCGGTATATCTGCTTTTAGGGAGAAATTCTAAGAGCTCTGTAGCTGCCCGTTCCGCCTCCAGAGTAACTAAATTCACCTTGTGGACAAAATAATTATACATAATATAACTGGGGATGGCTACGCACAAACCAGCTACAGTAGTAAGCAGAGCCTCCCATATCCCGCCAGCTAAATCAGCAGGATTAACCAATCCGATATTTATTGTTTTCTGTTCAATAATATAAAAACATTTAACCAGCCCTACTACTGTACCCAAAAGCCCTAATAGCGGTGAAACGTGGGCAATAGTACTTAAAAAATTCAAGTTTCGCTCAAGCTTTGGTATTTCATATAAAGAAGTATTCTCCATTGCCTCTTTAATTACATCTTTAGCCTCCTCATAGTGGCTAAGACCTGACTTTAAAATATTGGTTGCATAAAAACTGTTTTTCTCGCAAATGCCGATTGCCTCGGTAATTTTGTTTTTACGCACTAAATCTAATACCTGCGACAATATTAATAGGGAATTACTCTTAACACTAAGATAAAATAACAATCGCTCTATTATAATCGCCACTGCAAAAAATGAACATAAAAATATCGGTGCAATTAGCCAGCCGCTCTTAGAAATTAGCTCCCACATAATGCCTCCTTTTCTTTTTCAATATCTCGAACCATCCTCTAGTGTGTTTAACCTTGCCTCAGCTATCCTGCTTTCCTCCACTCCTAGGTCGATGATTTTTTGATAAATTTTCTTTGCTTCTTGATTATTCCCTATCTTCTCATAAATTCGAGCAATATGGAAGTATGCTTTAACATTATACTGCTCAGAACCGTTAGGCTCTAATTGCTGCTCACCAGCCCCAGCATAAATCACTTTGAAATACTCCTCTATCGCCTCTTGCCTCTGATCAACCTTCTCCAGACACAACCCCAGGGTAAATCTTAACTCCGGATAATCTATGCCTTGCTCAATTGCCCGTTGAAAAATTAGTATTGCCGGACGATAATCCTTCATCTCTTTTAGAAGAAATGCCTTATCCACCAGAGCAACCTTAGAAACTGGTAAATTCAAACCTATCAGCTCATCGTATAATTTCAGGGCTTCTTGGCTTGAGCCTTTCTGAACAAAAATCTTTGCTAAATAAAGCTTACCTTTTAAGGCTAGTGGCGTATCTCGTTTCGATAATCTTTCAAAATAGTCACCGGCTCTTTCTAGATTACCTCCGCTCCAATAAAGATGCCCTAAAGAAAGTAAGGCTTCTTGGGCCGAAGAAGTTTCTTTATAGTCACTGATAACTTTTTTATAGTATTTTTCAGCCTCAAAATAGTTTTTCTCCTTTTCATGCAAACCCCCCAAATATAGCGCTACTGAAGCTGCATACTGCGAGTTGGGATAGTGGGTGAGAAAATCTTCCCATACCTTTTTGGCTTTATCGAAGAAAGATAAGTTAAGGTAGGCGTTACCCATGTCAAGATAGGCCAACTCGGCGATCTCTTCGTCTTTAAATCTTCCGATCAATCTTTCAAAAATCAAAAGAGCATCGTCATAATTTTCCTGGTTAAAAAGACACTTTCCATAAAGATAGTGGGCATTGGAAATCAATTCATTCTCGGGAAATTTGTCGATGAAATCGTTTAACAAATTCTTGGCTTCCGCATAATCACCACAGGAAAAATAACCCACAGCCAAATAATACTGAACTTGCGGAATTAGTTTCGAAGAAGAAAAGTTATTCTTAAGATTTTTTAGGGCTAAGAAGGCTTTCTCTAACTCCTTTTTCTTTAAAAAACACATTCCGATTTGAAATTGAATATAGTCTGCATATACCGTATTAGGTTGATCTCTTAGAATACTATTGTAAATATTTAAAGCTTCATCGAATTTGTCGATTTCTTGATAAGCATCGGCAATTTGAATCTGGGAGCTTGCCTCTACAACCGGATTATTGGCATATTTTAAGGTACTCTTGAACTCAGCGATTGCTTCTTTGAATTTACCATTCTTTAAATAACACCAGGCTAAACCGTAATGGGCCTTGTTAAGGCTATTGGCATGCTGGGGAACTTTAAAATTGCCTAGTATATATTTATAAACCGAAATAGAGTCATTCAACCTCCCCATTTCATAAAGAGTATCCGCTTTATTTGAATAGGAATCGATTAAAGACTCAGACTTAGGGTAATCTCTTATAAAAATATTGAATGTCTCAAGAGCCTGGATATAGTCATGGGTCTTAAAATAATAAACTCCTTGAGAGAAAAGACGCAATTCCTTATCTTTTATTTTATCAATGTTATTCTTGGCCTCAATCTTATTCCCCTTCTCAATATAAGTAAATCCTATTCCTTGATAAATTAAATCTTGAAGCTCTAAGTCAGGGATATCCCCTAAAGCGCTCCGATAATTCTTTAAAGCTTTATTCCACTCGTCGGTAACATAATAGGCTTCTCCTAAATAAAAATACACCTTTGCCTTGAGGTTTCCCTGAGGGAACTCGCTTATATACTTCTCAGCCAAAGATATAATCTGAGGATATTCCTTCTTTTGCAAATAAAGGTTTAAAGCTTGAGAATATGCATTGCTGAGCACCTCTTCCTGCGGGCACTCCGCTATTATCCTATTAAATACTTCTTGGGCTTGATTTTTATTCCCAAGCTCTAACTTACAGATGGCTTGTAAATATTGAGCCTCCCAGATGAATCGCGATTTGGGGTAACTTTCGAGAATCTTATATGCGTAGCTCAAGGCTCCATCAAAATCCCTTCCTTTGAAATAAATGACACTTAACCAATAGTAAGTTTCACTAAGAACATCATCGCTGGGCTTACCTCGCTCAACTTCAGTAAGGGTAGATAGAGCTTTTGAGTAATCCTCTTTGTAGTGATAACACTTTGCGATATAAAGTTTGGCTTCATAAATTAAAGAGCTTTCCGGAAAATCAGTAATAAATCTTTTAAAAAGCGATAGCGAAGCATCGTAAAAGCTATCCGAGAAAGCTTTACCCGCAATATGGAACCTCTCTTCTTCTCCGTCATAAGAAAAACCCCAAGACACGGTAAATATCAGCAAGGCCAGAACCAAAGTAAAAGTTTTTAAACTTATCCGCATATTATAGATTGTTAGCTAAGTTTGTTCCTCAGGAACTGGCCGGTATAGGAAGTTGGACAATCAGCCACCTCCTCCGGCGTTCCGCTCACGACAACATCTCCTCCAGCGTCTCCGCCTTCTGGACCTAAATCGATAATGTAATCGGCACATTTTATCACATCTAAATTGTGCTCAATAATTAAAATTGTATTTTTTTTATCTACTAATCGGTGCAACACCGATAAGAGCTTCTTTATGTCATCAAAATGTAAGCCGGTTGTGGGTTCATCCAGAATATAAATAGTTTTCCCGGTTGCTTTTTTTCGTAATTGCGAAGCGAGCTTAATTCTTTGAGCCTCCCCACCAGAAAGTGTAGTGGCGGATTGACCCAAGCCGATATAGCCCAACCCTACATCTTTCAAAGTTTGCAAAATATTTTTTATCCGGGGAAAATTCACAAATAATTCATAAGCTTTATCCACGTTCAGTTCTAAAACATCAGCGATACTTTTTCCTTTAAATTTTATCTCTAAGGTCTGTTTGTTAAAACGTTTACCGGAACACTTTTCGCAGGGTACATAGACATCGGGTAAAAAATGCATCTCAATCTTTTTGGTTCCCTCACCCCTGCACTCCTGACATCGGCCTCCAGACAGATTAAAGCTAAACCGGGCCGGTTTATATCCTCGCATTCTTGCATCCGGTAAATCCTGAAAAACATCCCTGATATAACTAAATACTCCGGTATAGGTTGCCGGATTAGACCGGGGAGTCCGGCCAATCGGGGACTGATCTACGATAATCACCTTATCAATATTTTCTAAACCCTCAATTTTTTTAAACCTACCCGGCTTCTCTCGTGAATTATATAGCTCTTTGGCTAAAGCTCGATAAAGAATGTCTTCTACTAAAGTTGATTTACCTGAACCAGAAACTCCAGTAATACAAACAAAGGTTTCTAAAGGGATCTTTATATTTATGTTTTTTAAATTATGCTCGCAAGCACCAAATATATCTAAGGTTGGCCTACCTTTATAGTGCCTTCTCGCTAAAGGCTTAGCTATAAACAGATCCCTTCGTAAATATCTGGCAGTGAGGGTATCTTGAGTAAGTAACTTATCCTTTGGGCCCGAATAAACAATCCTTCCGCCTTTTATCCCTGCTCCCGGTCCTAAATCAACTACCCAATCACTGGCCTGAATCATCTGTTCATCGTGCTCGACGACGATTATTGTATTGCCCAAATTTTTCAACTTTTTCAGAGTATTAATCAACTTGGCATCGTCCCGCGAATGTAAACCAATAGTTGGCTCATCAAGAATATAAATCACCCCGGATAACGATGAGCCCACCTGGGTAGCTAATTTTATTCTTTGCACTTCTCCACCGGACAAAGTAGAACTTAACCGGTCTAAAGAAAGATATGATAATCCTACATCAATGCAAAAACTAAGCCGCTGCTTTATCTCCTTGGTAATTAAAGTAGCAATTTTTTCTTCAGAATCCGATAGTTTTAGCGAAGTGAAGAACTCAAAGCATTTCTCGATACTCATTCTTACTATATCCCATATCGATTGAGTACCAACATAGACACTTAGGGCTTCTTTACTCAAACGTTGGCCTGAACATCCGGGGCAGGATAACTTTGACATATATTTAGCAATCTCTGTTTTTCGGTAATGGCTATCGGTAGTATTAAACAATCTCTCTAAATTGGGAATAACTCCTTCAAAAGGCTTATCCCAAACATAAGTATCTTCGTCGCCATAAAGAATCTTTTCACTCATTTTCTTTGGCAGGCGATTAAAGGGGGTATCTAATGATATTTTTAATCCTTTAGCCAACTCTCGCAGGAGCGCTTGATAATACATAATATACCCCCGGCTGCCCCTTCGCCAAGCTGCAATAGCTCCCTCTCTTAGGGTTTTCTTGGGCTCGGGTATGATCAAATCAAGATCAAACTCTAACTTTATGCCCAAACCCTTACAATCCGGACAGGCTCCGTAGGGAGAATTAAAAGAAAACGTTCTTGGTTCCATCTCACCTAAAGATATTCCGCAAGCACTGCAACTTAATTGGGTATTAAATAAGCTCTCTTGAGAATTAGTATCATCATAAATCAAACAAAACCCGCCGGAATATTTTAGGGCTGTCTCCAAAGAATCAGCAATCCTCTCCTTGTAATCACCAGATACTTTAATCCGATCTACAACGATTTCAATAGTATGCAACTTGTACCGGTCAAGCTTTATCCTTTCGCTTAATTCATAAATTTTTCCGTCAACTCGCACTCGTACAAAACCCTCCTTAAGCAGCCGCGTAAACAGAGCTTGGTATTGTCCTTTTTTACCCCTGACAATGGAAGAAAGGATAAAAATCTTATGCTTCTCAGGAAGCTTAAGAACCCGATCAATTATCTCTTGAGTTGTCTGTTTGGTAATCGGCCTAAGGCACCGGGGACAATGAGGCTTGCCAATCCGGGCAAAAAGTAACCGCAAATAATCATAGATTTCGGTTTGAGTAGCCACAATAGAACGAGGCGAACCGCCAGCACTCCTCTGTTCGATAGCAATTGCCGGAGAAAGCCCTTCAATATGTTCTATATCCGGTTTCTGAAGCTGCTCCAAAAACTGACGGGCATAACTAGACAGGCTCTCAACATAGCGGCGCTGGCCTTCAGCATAAATAGTATCAAAGGCTAAAGATGACTTACCCGAACCCGATAAACCGGTAACTACTACCAGCTTATTTTTAGGTATCTTAAGATTAACGTTCTTTAGGTTATGCTCACGGGCACCCTTTATAACTATATAGTTATCCATACCAGAGGGAAAAAAATAAAAGTGCTAGCTTCCGATTTTTAAAGAAGAAAATATTTTCTTTAGTAATTGCTGGGTGGAAAGAATAGCTAAAGCACTTGTTTTCGGGTTTGATTTCGAAGGGATATTCTCTACTTTAATGTTTAATTTGGCTTCCTCAGAATCTACGGCTATGTGATGGACATTCCGCTTTAGTCTTGGATCGGCTTTGATGCAGACCTCTACCCTTTTAAAGGCTGAAGCCAAAGATATAACCGCGGCAACATTTATATTTTGCGGAAAGTGTCGTATTGCCTCTTTCACCCCACCCCTAAATACAACCTTTTCTTTCTTTAAACCTGTTAAATCTATTCTCTTCTTCTTCAAATAATCTGCACCGATAAGCCCTAGCGGTGGCTTAGATGTGGTCAAAGACACTTTCTTGATCTTACCCATACTTAAAGCACCTAGGCCATCTACCCCTGAAATTGCTCCTGAAGAGACATAGATATTGATCTTCGCCCGCGCGGCTTCTTTAAGCAGAGAAGCTTTGTCAATAAGGGCACCTACGCTAAGAATAATTAAATCCTTGCGATAGATGATTACCTTTTTCAGAAGAAAACCGGCTGCTGAAGCTGAGGCAGTCTCAATCACTAAATCCACCTTTTTAACTAAGGTAATAGTGTCATATATTTTGGGTGCAGATTGCAATTTCTTTTGCAGCCTCTTAGCTGCTAATATATCTTTATCAGCCAAAGCATAGACAACTGCTGAAGACTTTAAGTTCTTATCAATATACGCAGCAACCCCCCCTCCGATTGCCCCGCAACCAACTATTCCAATCTTTACTCTCTTAACCTTTGACATTTAAAATAATATTGTCGATTAAACGCACTTTTTTAATATAAACTGCTAAAGCAATTAATACTTTACCTCTTATTCTAGTAAGCCGCTTAAGGTTATCGGCATCTACTATCGCAATATAATTTATTTTAGCTAACTTCTTAGATTTGACAACCTGTTTCATTTGATCAATTACCTTTTGGCTATTCCTACAACCTTCGCGGATGAGCTTCCTTGCTAAAGATAAAGCTTCGTAGAGACAGCCGCAGTCATCTCGGTCATAACTATCTAGACAGACATTCCGCGAACTCATCGCTAAACCATCCTCCTCCCTTATTATCGGAGAAACCCTTAATCTAAGCGAAAAATTAAGATCATCGATTAATCGCTTTACAATCCGAGTTTGCTGATAATCCTTTTGACCAAAATAAACAATATCCGGCTCAATAATATTAAATAATTTGGTAAGAATAGTAACAACACCCCGGAAATGTCCGGGACGCGGCCTGCCGCATAATAGTTTACTTAAACTGCCCTCGTCAACATAAACAGAGACCCCTGAAGGATAAATATTGTTCACATTGGGAGAAAATAATAAGTCTACTCCTTCTTTCTCAAGAAGCCTTTTATCTTGAGAGAGGTTTCGCGGATAGCGACAATAGTCTTCTTTTGGCCCAAATTGAGTAGGATTTACAAAAATGCTTACCACCAAGAAATCGCACTCTTCCCTGGCTCTTTTGACTAAAGAAAGATGCCCTTTATGTAAAGCTCCCATAGTAGGAACAAAACCTATTAGTTCACCCTTCTGCTGATGTCTTCGAGATGCTTCTCTTACTCTTTTAATGCTTCCGCTAGTAATCATCTACAGTCATACTTACTTTGTAACCCTTCTATTGTCTTAATAAGCTTAGGTTCGATTTCTAAAAGCGGCCCGATTACAAAGGCCCGTTCGAGCATCCGGGGATGAGGAACTTTAAGATCAGGCTCATCTATCTCTTCCTCCCCGTAGAGAAGGATATCTAAATCAATTGTTCGGGGCGCATTTTTAAATGGGCGCTTTCTCCCCAGGTGCCCCTCAATAACTTGTAATTGCTGTAATAATTCCCGGGCTCCTAAATTGGTTTTTATCTTCAAAACTGCGTTTAAATACTTCTTTTGGCCCGGGGCAGCATCAGGTTCAGTTTCAATTATCGATGACACTCTCTCAACCAGAATCTCCGGGGCATCCTTTAAATTATCAATCGCTTGGTTAATATAATCAATTCTGTCGCCAAGATTGGAACCGGCGCCTATAAAGACAGTTACCATATTTACTATTGGGAAAATTTATTGGTAATCGGCATACGTCTATCTTTACCAAAGGCTCGAGGGGTGATTTTTATGCCTATTGGTGCTTGACGCCGTTTATACTCATTAGAGTCAACCAGCTTAATTACCTTCTTAACCAGACTCTTGGCAAATCCCTTTTTAGCTATCGCATCTGCCGAATAATCTTCTTCCACGTATAGCTTTAAGATCGGGTCAAGCAGGCTATAGGCTGGAAGGCTATCAATATCCTTCTGATTAGGCCTCAGTTCTGCTGAGGGAGCTCTTTTTATCACTGAACCAGGAATGATTTGTTGGGAATTAATCTTATTTATATACCTGGCTATTCTATATACCAACATTTTATATACATCGCTTAAAATCCCAAATCCACCAACCATATCGCCGTAAAGGGTACAATAACCGCAAGAAACTTCACTCTTATTGCCGGTATTAAGTACAAGATATCCGAATTTGTTGGAAAAAGCCATTAGAATATTTCCGCGAATTCTAGCCTGAAGGTTTTCTTCTGCTTTATGCCTCTTGCCACTACCCAAATAAGGCTTAAGGTCTTCAAGGTAAGTTTGTAGTATCTTGTCGATTCCTACTATCGAATATCTTATCCCCAGATTCTTACAAACCTGCTTTGCATCTCGGAAAGTACCGTTAGAAGTATAAGCTGAAGGCATAATCAGGCCACATACATTCACTCTGCCTAAAGCTTCACAAGCTAAAGCAGCCACAACCGCAGAATCAATGCCTCCGCTTACGCCTACAATCACCTTTTTGAATCCATTCTTCTTAACATAATCACCAAGGCCCAGCCGTAATGCTGAAAATGCCTCTTCAGCCTCGTTAACAATAACCTTTTTAAGAGGATAATTCTTCCTCTTATTGAGATTGAAAATAAGTAAGTCTTCGGAAAATCTCTTGGCAAAGGCAATAAGTTTACCTGAAGGCGATAGAACCTTGCTGGTTCCATCAAAGACTAGTGCATCCTGGCCTCCCACTAAATTACAATAGAACACAAAACTCTTTATTCTTTTAGCAGCATGAGCTAAAACCTTCTCTCTAATACTTACCTTACCCAAATGAAATGGCGAAGCAGAAATATTAACCACGAAATCAGGAGATTTTTCTCTTAAAGAATTAATAGCCTTCTCTTCCCAGATATCTTCACAAATACTCACCGCGAAAGAAAAGCCTTTAACAGTATAGACTGGTAATTTGTTACCCGGAGAAAAGTACCTCTTTTCGTCAAAGACCCCATAATTAGGCAGAATATTTTTCCGGTAAATACCGTCGATCTTACTGTTACGGATTAAAGCACAAGAATTGTATATGGCATCCCCATTCTTATCTACAAAACCAACCAAAACAGCTATCCCTTTGCACTCTTTCTTTATCGAACTTAAAACCTGTATATTCTTAGCAATAAAATGGTTTTTTAGGAGTAAATCCTCAGGAGGATATCCCGGTAAGGCTAGTTCAGGAAAGACCACCAAGTCTGCGTCCTTTTTCCTGGCTTCTCTTATAAAAGCAATAATTTTCGCACAATTCTGCTTTAGGCCTCCAACAGTGGGATTAATTTGGGCTAAGGCAATCTTAATCATAACTTTGTATTATACCCCTTTTCCCTGAGTAATCAAGCAGGTCTTCTTCTCCAGCGGAAAAAGAAGAAAATGCTGATAATTATTACGCCTAATGCCGTAAACTGCGAAGTAGCAAGGGAAAAAATTTCTCCCCGGGGATCTCCTCGATAAAACTCGATAATAAACCTAAAAATCCCATAACCAAGGCCATAGGAGAGTAAAATCTGGCCACCAAATCTTTGGTGTTTCTTCAAAATTAGAAGAAGCAAAAAAAATAAAAACAGAAAAAGAGCAGAAACCAGCTGAGTAGGGATGACTTTTACTCCCAAGAAACCAGCTGGAGACTCCGGAGGAAATAAAACTCCCCAACTTGAATCTGTAAACTTACCGTAACAACATCCGTAATAAAAGCAACCGATTCGACCTAGAGCATGTCCTAAGGGAATACCCAAGGCTGCAATATCGGCAGACTTTAAAAAATTTATCTTATACTTCGTGGTTAAGATAAAAACAGTCAAAATTCCCCAAATAAACCCGCCGTAGAAGATAAAACCACTGCGGCTGAAAATAACTCCCAGGGGATTACTTAGAAACCATCTCCACTCAACCAAAATGTAGAAGGCCCTTGCCCCTAAAAAACCAAAAAATAATGCCCAGAAAAAGATATTGGAAAAAATTTTTTCAGGAATACCTTCCTGCTTCGCCGCCATTCTACAGACAAAATATCCAGCGGCCACACCTAAGAATACAAAAACTCCATAGGTATAAATAGTGATTGGACCTAATTTAAACAATACCGGAAACATCTACTCTCCTCCTCTGGTTTAGGATTCGCCTACACCAAGACGCATAATTCCAGGGCGGTTTAGGCGAATCCTAAACCGACACTACATTAGATTCGGAACAGGTCCCATTTGAATTTTCCTTACCAGACTTGTCTTTTCTTTGGGTTTTTCCTTTTTTTACACAGACTTTGAAACCGAAATTATTTTCTTTTTTTCACAAAAAATCGTTTACCAGTTTACGTTTTTTAAATGGGACCTGTCCCGATATGCTTATAAAAAGCTCCTTGGGAACTCCGGCGTCTTTTAAACTCTGCCTCAATTATTCGTACTGCCCGCTCTTTATCGTTAACCCAAGCCGGAGCAATCAAGAACTTAGGGTCAGCCTCGGACACTAACCGTAATATGACGTAAGTTTCGGGTAACAGTTCTAGAAAACTAACCAAAATGTCGGCATACTCATTAACGGATAAAAGTTTTATTTTGTATCGCTGATACATATCCGCCAGCCTAGTATCCTTAACGATATGCAAAGCATGAAATTTTACTCCCCAGACCGGCATATTAGCCAAAACTTTAGCAGTCTCAAGCGCGGCTTCCTTGTTTTCACCGGGCAGGCCTAAAATAACATGCACGCCTATGTTTATATTGGGGCGCCTGGCAGTCAACTCTATTGCACTTTGAAAATTGCTAAAAGTATGTTTCCGATTTATAAGCTTTAAGGTTTTATCATTAACGGTCTGCAAACCATACTCAATATAAACCTTATAATCATCACTAAATTCTTCAATTAAATCAAGCTTTTCTTGATCAATACAATCCGGCCGGGTAGATATAGCGATTCCTACAAAATCATCAAACTTTCTAATCAGGTTATATTGCTTTCGTAAAAATTCAATATTTCCGTAAGTGTTAGAAAAACTCTGAAAATAGGCAATATATCTCTTAGCTTTAAAACGTTGCCGGGCACTTGCTTGCCCTTGAATAATTTGCTCTTCCAAGCTTACAGGGGGTAGGCGCCGGAAGCGGCTAAAGGCCCGATTATTACAAAATATACAGCCTTGAGAGTCTAAGATTCCGTCTAAGTTTGGACAGTTAAATCCGGCATCGAGACTTATCCGGTGAACTCTCTGGCCAAATTCTTCTCTTAGGTAACGGTTAAAAGTATAAATATACTCATCCATCTTTAGAGTTCCTTAAGCTATAGCGACAACCACAATAATTCTGGCAGTAAAGATCTAAGCTCTTTGCAGCAGCAATGCTTTTTTTAAAACCATCTTGCTTTTTAAAATCAAAAGCTAAAAATTTGTCCTTGCCGATTTCCCGGCCAATTTCGATAATCGCCAAACTAGACTTATGAGGGCTAATGCTTAGGGCAGTAGTAAAATAATCATATCCTTCCTTGAGCACGATTTGAAAAGTCTGCTCTATTCTTAACCGATAACATAACAGGCAACGTTTTTGGCCCTCTTTATCCTGGCTATGTCCGGCTGTGGCCTTCTGCCAATCGCTGGGTTCATAATCGCCTTCGATCATTCCCACCGATAAAGCCTTTGCCACAACCTCTGCGGTTTGTTTACGTTTTTGGTATTCAGATTGCGGATGAATGTTGGGGTTGAAAAAGAAAACGGCAGGAACAAAACCTTCTTCCTTTAATCTTTCGATGCAACCATAAGCACAAACACCGCAACAAACATGAACCAAGACTTTCTTAAGCATAAATATCAGAAGTTATAGCTCAAAGTAGTCTTTTATGGTAACAAACTCTACCTGTTTTTGCAGAAGAGGTAGTTGCTCCCTTAAGAATTTCAGAGTATTCTTCTTGGGGTGGACAATAACAATTATCTTTCCTTTGTTCTTAGCTAAAGCGACTAGCTCTTCCATCCTTTCTTTCATTGCACTGATATTATCTACAGCATCAAGGAATCCCTGGTTGTACCCGCAAATTAAGTCCATTTTACTGGCTTCTTCGTAGGCAACGGAATTAAGCGAAGTCCGGCTATCAACAAAAATTAACCCTCTTTTCCGCACTTCAGCCAGAATCGTTTTCATTAGCCGCCGGTCTTCCGTTGCCAGCGAACCCATATGATTATTAACTCCGATGGCTATCCGTACCGAGTTAAGGTATTGCCTCAAAAGAGATGTTATCTCGCGCTTGCTTAAACCTCTGGTAATAAATCTATACTTATTTGTTTTATAACTCTCTTCACCAGCCGGCTCAAGAGGAAGATGGATAAATACTGAAAAACCGCAGCGTGACCCGATATGGGCGATATTTTTTGAAAACTTTAAATTAGGAATTACTGAAACTGTCAAAGGGATATTTAAAGAATAGATTTCCTTTAAATCACTTAAGCTTTCACCTAAATCATCAAATATCAAAGCGATCTTCGGCAGTTGGCTATTCCGGCCTTTGATAAGGTTAAGATTATTATTCTTGTTTAGGGCGTTATAAAAAATTATCGGAGTAATAATTAGAAGGATAAGCAGAACTATTCGTAAGCTTTTAGCCATTGAACAATTTCATAAATTCAACATAACTTTTAGCAGGGTCAATGCTTTTTAAAATAGCGCTTCCCACACATATATAATCAACTCCCGAGCGCTTTACCTCAACCAGATTATCTCTTTTTATACCACCATCGACTCCGGCTTGCATTTGAGGATAGCGATTCTTAAAATTTCTTATCTTCTCTAAGACTCGGGGAATAAATGCTGCTCCGTAAAAACCTGGATTAACCGATAAAAAAAGAATTGTGTCCACCTCATTAACCAGAGACTGAAATTCATCAATCTCAGTAGAGGGGTTTATCGCTAGCCCTACTCCTAAACCAAGGGCTTTAATTTTAGCAATTGTTTCCTGATGTTCATCTACAGCTTCAAAGTGATAGATTATTCTCTCAACACCCAAAGTTTTAAATGCCGGAAGCCAAATACAAGGATCAGAGACCATAAGATGAGCTTCAGATCGAAGCGGGAGTTTCCAATCCTTTAAGTCTCTGAGCTTGACGCTTTGAGAAGGGACAAATTCACCATCCATAATATCTATTTGCACATAATCAGTAAAGGTTGCGCAGAAATTAACCATTCGAATCAGTTCATCTTTTTTGTCAGTAAGTAACGCCGGCACAATCATCTTTTAATAAGTTTTTTGTAAACACACAGGTAATCTTTCTTCCAGCTGGTATGAAGTATCTCTTTTACCGGAACACATTTAAATTCCTCTCCTTTAATGCTCTTTCGTCTGCCAAACCTTCCAGTGTAAATCTTACAATAAAACTTACCCCTGGTATCCTTGACCAGATGCAAGCAAGGGTCATCATAACTACCGCAACATCCGCCGCAGCGCCCACATAGGCTCTCCCACTCTCTGGTTTTTTTTGCTAAATACTTGTAATAGTCTTTGGGCACAGTTTAATCGAGGCGAAATTTTTTATTCTTGGCAAAAATCGTAATTATTTAAATAAGCTGAAAGTAAGAACTATACCGCTAAAAACTATCGAGACCATAGACATTAGCTTAATTAATATATTTAAAGAAGGACCGGCAGTGTCTTTAAAAGGATCGCCCACAATATCGCCGATAACCGCTGCCTTGTGTGAATGCGAGCCTTTTCCGCCGAGATTCCCTTCTTCAATATACTTCTTGGCATTATCCCAGGCGCCTCCGGAGTTTGCCATCATTACTGCCAGAACAAATCCCGAAGATAAGGCACCGACCAAAAGGCCAATTTCGCCTCTTACCCCCAATAATAAACCGGTAAGAATCGGAGTAATAATCGCTAAAAGCGAGGGAAGAATCATTTCCCGCTGAGCAGCCTTAGTAGTTAAAGCAACACATCTTGAATAATCAGCTTTCTCTTTACCATCTAGTAAACCTTTTATTTGGTGAAACTGTCGGCGGACCTCTTCAATAATAGCGCCGGCAGTTCTACCTACTGCCCTTAAAGACAAGGAACAGAAAACAAAAGGCATCATTGCACCAATAAATATACCAATAATAACATTGGGGTTAAGCAAACTTAAATCCATATTTACTGCTTTACCTAACCGCACTGCTTCGTGCAGTATATGGTCCTTGTAGGCAACTATTAAAGCCAGGGCTGTTAAAGCAGCTGAACCGATAGCAAAACCTTTGCCGGTAGCAGCTGTGGTGTTACCTAAAGAATCCAGCTGATCAGTTCTTTTTCTTACCTCCGGCGCCAATCCAGCCATTTCAGCTATTCCGCCGGCATTGTCAGCAATCGGTCCATAAGCATCGGTAGCCAGGGTTATTCCCAGAGTAGAAAGCATCCCTACCGCTGATATCCCTACTCCGTAAAGCCCTATGTTAAAATTGGTAAATCCTCCGCTTACCGCAAAGCTGGCTAAAATCGCGCCACCAACTGTAAGCACTGCTCCCACCGGAGAAAGCATGCCGAGAGCTATTCCCTCGATAATCAGCGTTGCCGGGCCGGTTTTAGAAGCCTGAGCCAAAACTTTAGTTGGTTTATACCCGGCCGAGGTAAATAGTTCTGTAAACTGGCCGATTACCACTCCGGCAGCCAGTCCAATTACCACCGACCAAAAGACTCCTAAATATTCTCTACCCAAAACAGACCGAACAACCAAGAAAGAAAAAACAATAACTAACCCTGAAGCTGTCCAAACCCCTTTTCGCAGAGCCTTAAGTAATCCTTTCTGGGTAGCCCCTTCTTTAGTTTGAACAAAGAAATAACCAATTAGCGAGGCAATGACTCCGCAGGCTGCCATAAGCATCGGAGTAATTACTCCTTTTAATCCTAACCCGGCAGCAGCAGCCAAGGCCATTGTGGCAACTATAGAATCAACATAAGACTCATATAAATCCGCACCCATACCAGCAACATCACCGACATTATCTCCCACCAGATCAGCAATAACCGCCGGGTTTCTAGGGTCATCTTCAGGGATTCCGGCCTCAACTTTACCGACTAAATCTGCCCCGACATCAGCAGCTTTAGTATATATTCCTCCCCCTAAACGGGCAAAAAGAGCATAACTGGATGCTCCCATACCGAAACAAAGCATGGTAGAAGTTATAGCAGTAAGCAAATCGCTGCCAGCCGGCAGAGGATTGTTAGAGTAATACCACTTTAGAATAACAAACCAGGTTGCCATTTCCAAGAGACCCAACCCCACCACCGTAAGGCCCATAACTGTTCCCCCGCTAAAAGCGACTCTCAATCCTTTATTTAAACTCTGCTCAGCAGCAAAGGCAGTACGAGCATTTGACTTTGTGGCCACATACATACCCAGCCAGCCGCAAAAGCCGGAAAAAAGGCCCCCGGTAAGAAAAGCAAAAGGAACAAATATAACCAAAAATCCCTTTGCAGCCATGGTTAAAAGAATGCAAAAAACAATTAAAAAGAAGATTGAAACAACTTTATACTGCTGCCTGAGATATCCCCTTGCTCCTTCAAAAATATAACGGGATATTACCTGCATCTTATCCGTACCTTGAGGCTGCCTGAATATCCAACCGATTAAATATCCGCAAAAACTTAAAGCCAGTAACGAACCGGCAAAAACAAATATAACTGGATCCATTAAACTACTCCTTTCTACTTTTTAAGCATTGCGGTTCTACTCTCGCCTACGGAGATAAACTTCGCTTTTACCCCTAAAAAATTCTCGATAAATTTTATATAATTTTTGGCGGCAGGAGGTAATTTTGAAAACTTGTGCACCCTATTGATACAATCCTTCCATCCTTTGAATTCCCGATAAACCGGAGTGAGACCCTCTAAACTATAAGGAAAATCTTTTAAGACTCTTCCTTTATGCTTATAAGCCACACAAACTTTTATTTTTTCCAACCCCCCAAGAACATCAAGTTTGGTAATAACCAAATCGCTTACGCTATTTACGATCACTGCTCTCCGTAATAGTACTAAATCCAGCCAGCCGCATCTGCGAGGACGGCCGGTCGTTGCACCAAACTCCACCCCTTTATTGCGGAAGTAATTTAAAAATTTACCAGTTAGTTCTGTAGGAAATGGGCCTTCGCCGACTCTGGTAGTGTAAGCTTTGGCTACTCCGATAATCTTATCAGCAGAGATAAAAGAAAAACCTGAACCCAGCAGGGCGTTAGAAGAAACTACCGAAGATGAAGTTACAAAAGGATAGGTACCAAAATCTAAATCTAAAAAAGTACCCTGTGCGCCTTCAAATAGAAATCGTTTTTTTCTTTGTTTATAAAAATAATCTACTAAATCACAAACATAGGGCTTTAAAATTTCCGCGAAAGTTTTATACTCCTCATAGATAGCCTCAAATGAAAAACCCTTATTTTTGTAGACCTTCTTAAAGACAGCATTTTTCTCCCGCAAATTATCTTTAAGTTTTAAAGAAAAAACTTTCTGGTCGATAAAGTCAACCATCCTTATCCCGCAGCGTGAAACTTTATCCATATAACAAGGACCAATGCCCCGTTTGGTGGTACCAATTTTTTGAATCCGCCCCTTCTCCCGCAAGGCATCCATTATCCGATGATAAGGCATAATTATATGGCAAAACGGAGAAATCTTCAGGTTCTCTGGAGATATATCTATCGCTTTGGCTTTAAGCGAATCGATCTCCTGAATTAAAACCTTAGGGTCAACCACTACACCGCTGCCAATTGCGCAAATCTTACCCTTACGCAGAAGACCGGAAGGGATAAGATGAAAGATAAATTTCTTATCCTTTAGCACCACAGTATGTCCGGCGTTATTCCCACCCTGGAAACGGACAACAATATCGCTATCGCCACAAAGATAATCAATTACCTTGCCCTTACCTTCATCCCCCCATTGTAATCCTATTAATATCTTATTCATGTTTTAGGCTTCCATGGTAAAAATCTTCTTAGCAATATCCGGATATTGAGCTACAAATCTTAATTCATCTTCAACTAAAGGTTTCTGGTTATGAATATTGGCGTAACGTGCCAGCTCCAGTATTTTCCGGGCTTCCTTATCGTCCTTAAATTTTATTGCCAGGCGGTCGTAAACATTGCGAAAACCTTTTATTCCCGAATACTCTCCCACGGTAATTTTTCTGCCAGTATCGATAACTTCCGGTTCACCTCTTCCCAGCTCCTCGTAATTGTATAACTCATAATTTCTTCTATCTTTTAGGGCACCATCGGCATGAATCCCTGATTCATGAGCAAAGGCATTTGCCCCTACACCAGGATGATTTATCGGCACATCTAGGCCGAAAGCATAAGCGGCATACCGGCTTATCTTCCAGGATTTCTTCAAATTTACCTTAGAATCAAGCTTGTACTTTTCCATACCGCTGCCATACTTAATGGCCAAAATAACACTAACTAAATCAGCATTGCCGGCACGCTCACCTACACCATTTACACAAGTATTAATATACGCATTAACACCGTTATCTACTACTGCCCTGGCTCCCGCAATTGAATTACCTACCACCAATCCTAAATCATTATGACAATGAATTTCTGTCGCTATCTTTACCTGACCCAAAATAGCAGCTAACCTTTCGTAAATAGAGAAGGGGGTATCAAAGCCCAAAGTATCACAATATCTGAACCTGTCAGCACCAGCCTCTAATGCTGCTTGCGCAAACTCAACAAGATACTCTAAGCGGGAACGGGAAGCATCCTCGGCGTTAACTCCTATAACCTTTGCCCCTAGTTTTTTTGCTATCTTTACCGCTCCGACCATATTCTTAATAACTCCTTTATGGTCAAGTTTACCCTGAAATTTATGCTGAATCATCTGATCAGAGGTTGAAATCGAAAGATTTAGGTATTTAATCTCAGGGATTTTGGCAAAAGTGTTTTCCACATCTGATTTTATGGCTCGAATCCAACCGGAAAGCCGTAAACTTTTTATCACTCCCTTACCAACCAGCTCTAAATTAGCGTTGAGGTAATTAGTTTCATGAGCAGTAGTGGGGAATCCGAACTCGCTTTGGAATATTCCCATTTGGTCAAGGTAGAGATTAATCATTGTTTTTTGCAACTTAGATAGACATATTCGTGATGTCTGCACTCCATCACGGTTAGTGACATCAATAAGATAAATCTTAGCCATTATTCTCCCCCTTGCCTGTCAATAGGCAAACTTTTTTTAGAGTTTTACTACTTTTAAGGAAACGATATTAGGATTAGCCTTAATCTGAGTTATAACCTTCTGATCCACCGAATTGTCAAGATTAAGAATGGTTAAAGCCAAAGATTTCTGGTTGCTGCGGCCCAAACTCATACCAGCTATATTTATATTATGCGAACCTAATGTAGTGCCTAAGAAGCCGATGACTCCCGGCTTATCCTGATTATTTATAACCAGCATAGATTCAGAAGGAGCAACTTCCAGATAAACATCATCAACTTTAACAAAGCGCGGCTCTTTATTAGCAAAGAGAGTCCCTTCCAGAAGCCGCTCTTCTTTATCAGTAATGACTCTTATCCTTATACAATTAACATACTCTTCTTCTTCACTTATTTTTACCTGAGTTATCTTAATACCTCTATCCTTGGCCACTTCCAAAGCGTTTATATAATTGACATCATCTTCTAGTTGCTGGAAGAAGAATCCTCGGACAAAAGCCGCACCTAAAACATCTACCTTATAAGAAGATATTTCGCCAAGATAAGATATTTTTATTTCCTTTGCCCCGCCTTTAATAAGCTGGGAGAGGAATTTACCCATCTTCTCCGCTAAATTAAAATAAGGTCCGATAATCTTATAAGTTTCCGGGTCAAGTTGAGCATAATTAACAGCATTTCTAATAGCTTTACCCAGAAGAGCATCTTTTATGCAATGAGCAACTTCGATAGCAACATTTACTTGGGCCTCTTCTGTAGAAGCGCCCAGATGCGGGGTGACAATGAGATTGTCTAACTCTAAAAGCTTGGAATCAAAAGGTGGTTCCTGAGTATAAACATCTAAAGCCGCACCAGCAATTTTCTTTTCTTTCAATACCTGGTATAAAGCTTCCTCATCGATTATCCCTCCTCGGGCGCAATTAACGATAAAAACGCTCGGCTTCATCTTAAGAAACTCTTCACTAGAAATCATTCCTCTGGTTTCCTCAGTAAGCGGAGTATGAACGGTAATAAAATCTGACCTCTCCCATATTTCGTTGAGTTCGGCCAACTTTACCCCTGCTTTATGAGCTACATCTTCAGAGACAAAAGGATCAAAGACTAAAACTTCCATGCCAAAAGCAATCGCCCGTTTAGCCACCTCTTTACCAATCCGCCCTAATCCTACGATGCCTAAAACTTTAGAATATAATTCGCTTCCTTTAAATTTAGATCTTTCCCATTTCTTGCCCTTAAGGGAAATGTGGGCAAAAGGAATGTTTCGGGCAACGGCTAATAGAAGAGCAAAAGTCTGCTCGCAGGTAGAAATAGTATTGCCTCCGGGAGCGTTCATAACGATTACCCCCTTCTTGGTTGCTGCTTCTATATCTACATTGTCTAGGCCAACTCCAGCCCGGCCGATAACTTTCAAATTATCAGCCTTCTCAATAATATCACTGGTAAGTTTCGTGTCGCTTCTTATAACAATACCTTTATAATTACCAATTATCTTTTTAAGTTCAGCGGGGCTTAATTTATATTTACAATCTACCTTAAAGCCTGCTTCCTCTAGTATTTTTACTCCTTCTGATGATAATTTATCCGATACAATAATCTTATCCATAAAGAACCTCCTTCAACCGTACCCCTGAAGCCCCTGATTCAAATTTATATCCTAAACTCTCCAGCTCCCCTTCAAGAAGTGTGAAGCACTCAATTAGATCCCTCTCATTTATCCAGCCCATATGGGCAATTCTAAAAATTTTATCTTTAAGATCCCCTTGGCCGCCAGCTATGCTTAAACCATGCTTCTTTCTTAAATTCTTGACAATATCTGAAGATTTAATACCCTGAGGTGCGACAACAGCCGTAACCGAATCCGAAGGGGCAGAAGAAAAAACCTCAAGGCCCAATGCCTTAACTGCTTCTCGCGCAGCTTTAGCCATCTTAGCAAATCTCTTCCATCTATTTTCAGCTCCTTCTTTATTGATAGCATCAATTGCTGTCTTTAACCCAACAATAAGCGATACTGCCGGAGTATAAGGCGTATCGTTCTTAGCATGACTCTTTAAGGCTTTAGCCAAATCAAAATAGTATTTAGGTAAGTCCGAGGTTTGTAACCGGTTTTGAGCTTTTTTACTTAAGCTTAAAAACCCTAAACCCGGCGGGAGCATGAAACCTTTCTGAGATCCGCAAACTACTACATCTACCCCCCACTGATCAGCAAGCAAAACATCTTGGCCTAAACCGCTAATTGCATCGACTACCAAAAGTATATCTCTTTCCTTGGTAATCTTGGCGATTCTTTCAATGTCGAAAACAGTTGCCGTAGAAGTCTCACAGAGAGTGGTGAGAACGCCTTTTATATCTTTATTTTCATCTAAAATCTTAGCCACCTCCTCCGGCGAAGGCGCTTGACCCCACTCTATATTCATCTCTACTACACCTAAAGAAAAACTTTTAGCTATTTCGCTCCACCTTTGGCCAAATTTACCCCCGTCAATAGCTAATACCTTCTCATCCTTAGAAAATAGATTGCTTACCGCAGCCTCCATCGCACCGGTCCCTGAAGAAGCAAAAATCAGCACTGGATTTTCGGTACAGAAAATTCTCTTTAATCCGCTATGGACTTCTGAAAGAATCTTACTAAATTCAGCTGTCCGATGGTGCAAAATCTCTTCGGAAAGACTTTCCCTGACAAAAGAAGGCACCGGTGTAGGCCCCGGGGTCATCAAGAATCTACGTTCCATCTTACTACTCCTTTTATTTATTGATCAAAGCTTGGTTAAAACTAAATAATTATTTCTTGTTACCTTTACGCTTAGCATTACTGAGTACCTCATCTAATATTCCGTACTCTTTCGCTTCCTGAGCGCTCATAAAAAAATCTCTATCAGTATCTAATTTTATCTGATCCAACGACTTCTCGGTATGAGCAGAAAGAATATCATTTACTTTAGCTCGAAGCCGTAAAATCTCTTTGGTCTGTATAGAAATATCTTCTGCTGAACCCTGAACACCGCCCCAGGGCTGATGAATCATAATCCGAGAATTAGGCAAAGAAAACCTCTTACCCCTGGTTCCGGCACAAAGGAGTAAAGCCCCTAAAGACGCAGCTTGCCCCACACAATAAGTTGCTACATCGCATTTTATGAACTGTATTGTATCATATATAGCTAAACCAGCAGTAATAGCGCCGCCGGGTGTATTAATATAAAGGCTGATATCTTTAGTTACGTCCTCCATCTGCAGAAATAACATCTGAGCAATAACTACATTAGCAATATTATCGTCCACGGGCGTACCGATAAAAACAATTCTATCTTTGAGCAGCCGAGAATATATATCATAGGCCCGCTCTACTCTTCCGGTTTGCTCAATAACCATAGGAACGTACATTTGATTCTTCATCTTCCTACCCCCTTTTTTGATATTCTGCTTGGCTTAAGATAAATCCCAATATAACATCAGCCAAATTATTATCCACCTTTATGCCCTCCTGCCCGGCAATCGCCTCTAAAATATAGAATAATTTTATATCCTCTCTGGCTATCGGCTCTAACCTGTCGCTTAGGTCTTTTTTGTATTTATCGATATCTTCTTGAGCTGTACCCTGGTGTTGCAGCTTATATATCTCTCTGTCGATCAACTCTTGATGATGCCGGTCAACTTCACCCTTAGGTAAATCGACTTTAACTATCTTAAGCAGCTGTGTACGGATCTGTTTATCTATGTCTGCCCGGCGCTCTCGGGATTTCTCTAAAAAAAGCTGTGCTCGTATTGTCTCCCGCAAAGATTTAAGATCAGGAAAAGCTGCCCACTTAGCTAAATCTTGGTCATCTAAATCCTTATTAACTACCTTCTTGATTCCTTCCTTTAAATTAGTTAACACTTTTTCAATCTCGATCTCGCCTACTTCGCAATTTTTATCCTTAATCTTTATTCCTTTGTAAGAACTTTCTTTAACTTCTATCTGAGGCCTGGTCTCAAAATCTGCAGAAAATGACAGCCTATCCGCGGTGAGCTTTATATCGTAAACATTAGGTAAACCTGCCGGCAATATTTTACTATCCTCTAAAGCCTTCCGATAGAGGCGCGGCAGGACCTCTTTCAGTAATTCATCCTTCAAGAATTTGCTGTGGTGCCGCTCAAGTATATCCAGAGGAGCACTCCCAGGCCGAAATCCGGGGACTTTAAGGCTCTTTGCTTTCTTACTATAGACTTCGTTCTTTTCTTTTAAAAATTCTTCTCCGCTAACCTCGATTTTGATTGTGCGTTTTAACTTATCTATTTTCTTTACTTCCCTATCCATTCCAGCTGCTTCTCCTTTGGTTAAATTATTTATTAGTAAAACACCTACATCTTAAAATCCTTGCCTAAATACACTTCCCTGGTCTCAGCATGGTTGATTAAATCATTGGAGGTTCCGGAAATTAAAATTCGCCCTTCCGAAATTAAATAAGCACGATCGGTTATCGAAAGGGTCTCCCGTACATTATGATCAGTTACCAAAATCCCCATCCCTTTATTTCTTAACTCGGAGATTATCTCTTTTGCCTCTCCGACTACTATCGGATCAATTCCTGAAAACGGCTCATCCAAAAGAAGAAAAGAAGGGTTTGTCACCAGAGCCCGGGTAATTTCCAGACGCCGGGTTTCTCCTCCACTAAGAGTATAAGCCTTACTCTTCCTTAAGTGTGAAATTTTTAACTCTTCGAGAAGTTCATCAAGACGCTTGAGGCGTTCAAGGCGCCGCAGCGGCAAAACCTCTAAAATTGCCATAATGTTTTCTTCCACGGTAAGCTTTCTAAACACTGAAGGCTCCTGAGAAAGGTAACCGATCCCAAACTTGGCCCGTACATGAATCGGAGTATAGGTAATATCGCGATTATCAAACATAATCTGCCCCTGATTGGGAGAAATAATTCCCACTACCATATAGAAAGTAGTAGTCTTTCCGGCTCCGTTAGGACCAAGCAAACCTACTATTTCCCCTCGCCGGACTGAAAGAGCCACATCTCTCACTACTGTTTTATTACCGTAAGATTTGGTTAAATTGTTAACTTCTAAAAGTCGCATTATTTAAAAAGGTTCATGCTTTCGCCACTATCAGGATAGTAAATTACCCGGGGCCGGCCTTCAAGGACAATCTTCTGCTCCTTGCTGAAGTAGCTGGCCTTCTGAGAAAAGGTAACATTATTACCGCGGATTATCTTAACATTACCCTCAGAGATAATCTTAGTTATTTCCTTACTCTCGGTATTAAAAAACAGGGTTGCCTTATCTGAGTATAACTTACCTTGAGGATTAGTAACCACTACATCTTGATTAAAAATCGCTTTACCGGCATCGTATTCAATCTCTAAAGGACCGCTGCAGGTAGCAGTAGTAATCTCCTCACTCTTCTTATCCGGAAGAACCACCTCCACATTCTTTTTAAAATTGGCTTTCTTAAGCTGGGTATCGGCAAATAACCCGTCGCCTTCTATTTGCATGGAATCTCTAATAGTCTTCACCCGGTCATCAGTTTCAACAACATTCTGGGTTCTCTGCCAATTCAAAGAATCAGTATCTAAAGTTGTGCCTTCCTTATTTTCGATGTGGACATTATCCTGGAGATAAACGTCCATATTATTCTTGTTCAATCTTGCCTGATCAGAGGTAATTAAAATAGTATCTTCTTTTAGGTAATAATTTGCCTCCATCTCGCTGATGTCGATATGTTCATCATATATTACAGCTTCCTTGCCCTCTACTTCCCAATCTCGGCTGCCGTCGTCGTTAAAGTTAGAGAGATAAAAATCCTTGATTTTTTGCTGCTCATAGGCCTGAATACTTCCCGGCCCCAGCAAAAAAATAATAATACTTAAAATCAGCCCTTTTAAAAGCATACTAAATATACCAAAATAAGCTTTAAAATTAACCTTCGGCAGCATTCCAACCAGGGCTTTTAATAAGTCTGCGGATTCTTTTCTCTAAATTCTTAGCTTTAAAGATTAAGTCCGCTACTTCTCTAACTGCTCCCTCTCCGCCTCGGGTTTTGGTGATATAATTTGCTGCTTTTTTAACCTCTGCCGGTGCATCCGAAACTGCTACAGCTACCCCCACCTTCTCCATCACGCCAATGTCTATCCAGTCATCACCGACAAAACAAATCTCAGCCTCTTTAACCTTATACTTCTTCTTGATTTTCCCCAAAACAGACTCTTTAGGCAGAATTCCGCCAATTATTTCAGCTACCCTCATATCCTGGGCTCTCTTCCTAAGCACCGGGGAATTCTTGGCTGAAAGCAAGACAGTCTTAATCCCCATCTTGCCCAGAAGCAATACACCTAATCCATCTTTGACATTAAAAATTTTAAGTTCCCGGCCCTGATTATCATAAATAATCTCACCGCGGGTTAATACTCCATCCACATCCAAAATAAGCAGCTTTACCAGCTTAAACAACTGATCTTTTCTCTCTCTTGTCACTCCCGCCACAGGTTCTTTCCCCAATTAAATTATTCCGGCAGCAATCAAATCCTGAATATCAAGCATTCCTACCGGCCGATAATTTTTATCTACTACCGGAACTTCATCAATCTTTTTCCGCTCCAGAGTCTTTAGCACTTCAGAAGCTAAATCGTCGTTACGGACTACTACCGGATTTTTAGTCATAACTGTCTTAACCTTTCTTTTCAAGAGGTGCGGGTATTTCTCCAGGTTCCGCCGCAAGTCGCCATCAGTAAATATCCCGATTAGTTTCCTATTCTGGTTGACAACAGTTGCTGCTCCGGCATGGGCAGTAGTTATCTTTAGAATAACCTCTTTAACCAAAGTATTTTCACCAACAACAGGATTAAACTTACCCTTACGCATAATGTCTTTGACCTTAAGGAGCAATTTTCTTCCTAAAGAACCCCGGGGATGTAAGAAAGCGAAGTCTTTCTCTTTAAAACCCTTTAACTTCTGCAAAACTACTGATATTGCATCACAGATTGCCAGCATAGCGGTAGTAGAAGTAGTGGGAGCCAGGCCTACAGCACAAGCTTCCTTATCTACCTTAACATTAACTAGGCAATCAGCGTAACGGGCCAAACTTGAGGTAATATTACCGGTAACAGCAATTATCTTTGCTCCTAGCTTTTTTATGAACGGGATTAAATTTTTTATCTCATCGGTCTCCCCGCTATAGGAAAGAACCACTACCAGATCATCTTCGCGCACACTGCCTAAATCACCGTGAACTGCTTCGGCGGCATGAAGCCAAAAGGATGAAGAACCAGTAGAAGAAAGAGTAGCTGAAAATTTCTGGCCGATAATTCCGGCCTTACCCATACCGGTAACCACAACCCGGCCGCGGCAGTTAGAAATCGTTTCAATTACCTTTAAAAAACTCTCATCCAAATTGCGGGCTAGGTTGTCAATTCCCTTCTTTTCAGTCTCAAGCACCTCTTTAGCCCATTTTATGACCTCTCTTTTATCAATTGCCCTCATTTATTACCTCTCTTATTTTGAGAATCTTCGTAATCAAACCTCTAAGTTTAGCTAAAGGAAAAGAAGTGTGAGGGTCGGATAAAGCCATTGAGGGTTTAGGATGCACTTCCATGAACAAACCATCAACGCCGCAAGCTACTGCAGCCCGAGCCAGAGGTTCGGCAAATTCTCGATCGCCTCCAGAAACTCCCCCTTTTGCTGAAGGACGTTGTAAGGAGTGAGTAACATCATAAATTACCGGATAACCAAATTTCTTCATAATTAAAAAAGAACGAAAATCAACCACCAAACTATTATAGCCAAAACAACTTCCCCGTTCAGTGATAAAAATGTTTTTATTGCCGGTTGAGGCTATTTTTTCAATTATATACTTAACATCAGCAGGTGAGATAAACTGCCCTTTCTTTATATTTATCGTCTTTTTAGTCTTTGCCGCCTCTAAGATTAAATCGGTCTGACGGCAGAGAAAAGCCGGTATCTGAATTATATCTAAAACATCTTTAACCGCCTTTACCTGTTCAATACAATGTACGTCGCTTAGAATCGGGACATTTAGCTTCCTCTTAACCGCCTCTAATATTTTCATCCCCTTAGCTAAACCGGCCCCTCGGGGCGACCTTATCGAAGTACGATTTGCTTTATCAAAACTGGCCTTAAAGATAAATCGCACCGGAAGAATCGAAAATAAATCCTTTAGATAAGAAGCAATGTCTAGAGTTTCGCTTTTATTTTCAATTGCACAAGGTCCGCCAATAAAAATTAATCCTTTTTTTTCCGTCGCCATACTATTCCCTTCCAGCTAAGATCCGCTCTACTTCTTGAAGGTCCTCTTCAGTATCCACACCGCAAGAATCAAATTTAGTTTCAATAACTTTTATCTTATATCCAGCTTCTATTGCCCTTAACTGCTCCAATTTTTCTGCCTTTTCTAAAACAGAAACAGGCAGATTTTTAAAGGTGTAAAGAAAATCCTTGGTATAAACGTATATCCCTAAATGCTTATAATAAACTTCACCGGAGGCTGTTTCGCTCTCAAGCGAATAGGGAGAACTTTCAGTTCGGCGGTAAAAGGGGACCGGGTGGCGGGAGAAATAAACCGCAAAATCTTCTCTGGTAGTTATAACCTTAACTACGTTAGGGTTGTTTACTTCCTCCCTTTTGTCTATCCGCTTTTTTACCGTCGCCATAACTAAATCGGGGTCAGCCAACATCTCCTGAACCAGTCGGTCGATTATTGAATGATTAATCAACGGCTCATCGGCTTGAATATTTACAACAATCTTAGCTTCGATATCCCTTACGGCTTCAGCTATTCTATCGGTTCCCGAAGAATGTTTAGGCGAAGTTAAAATGGCCTCAGCCCCAAACTTTTCGGCTTCTTTTTTTAGCTGAGGATGATCACAGGCAATAATCAACTTATCCAAATTATGAGCCAAAGCTGCGTTTTCCCAGGTCCACTGCAATAGGCTCTTGCCGCGAATAGAACGTAAAAGCTTATAGGGAAGGCGTGTCGATTCATGCCTGGCCGGAATCACTCCGATTATATTAAGATTATTCTCCATTGATTGCTTTATTAAGCTCTTTTTTATTTACGGTGGCTGCTCCCAATTTACCGACTACAATCCCGGCAGCCAAATTAGCAATTATTGCTGCCTCATTATAAGTGGCCCCGGAAGCTAAACCTAAAGTAAAAACAGCAATTACCGTATCGCCGGCTCCGCTTACGTCAAAAACCTCTAAAGCTGCTGTGGGTATATGATAGTGTTCCTTACCGGAAAATAGCAGCATTCCGTCCTCGCCTAAAGTTATCAGCAGCGCTTTAGGGTTTAATTTCTTCATAATTATTTTGCCCAAGAAAGGTAACTGATTTTTATTTCTTATCTTGATATTTGCTGCCACCTGAGCTTCTTGCAGGTTAGGGGTAAGAGCAGTTACGTCTTCATAATAACTAAAGTGTTCTTCTTTGGGGTCAACGGTAATTATTTTCTTTTTCTTGCGGCACAAACCTACTAACTTTTCTAACAGTAGAGGATTTATTACCCCTTTACCGTAATCTTCGACAATTACCGCATCAAAATTATCTAGGCTCTTCTTGATTTTACTAAGAATCAAGCGGTTTATACTAGCCGCAAGAAATTCCAATGATTCCCAATCAACCCTTAACATTTGCTGACGATGGGCAATTATTCTTGTTTTTAAAGTCGTTGGCCGCTGGTCATCTTTAACAATTAAATCAGTGCAAATGCCGCTATCATTGATAAGCGAAAACAAACTTTCACCAAAATGATCTTTGCCAATGACTCCGCAAAGGCTTACCTTAGCACCTAAAGCACTAAGGTTTAATCCTACATTGGCTGCCCCGCCGGGGACAAACTTCTCCTTGTTGGCCCAAACTACCGGAACCGGAGCTTCCGGCGAAACCCGCTCTACCGCTCCAAAAATATGGTGGTCAAGGATTAAATCCCCGATCACCAGGATATTCTTGCCTCTAAAACGGGAAACAATATTCTTGAGCTTCTCTTTCATCGATTTCAGCGTCTAAATCTACCTCTTGAGACTACCCAACATAACCAACCAATTATACCATTGTAATAAAAAAAATCTACAATAAAACTTGATAATTTACAGGAAGGAGCTGGAGACAGTATCAGCGAAACAAAAGCCCTTTTTAGTCAAACAAACTCCGGTTATTTGCTTATTTTTCCGGCGGTATTTAAGCAGTCCCTTAGCTAAAAGCTGGGCCAAAGCCTTATTTTCTAAACTGGGAAAGTCATAGCCGGTACGCTGCTTAAACCACTCAAAATCTATACCCTCTTTAGTTCTCACCTTGATCGCAGCTAGTTCCTGAGCCTGCCGCCGTTTCGACAAAGATTCACTAAAGACAACCGGATTTTGGCCCCTATTTAGACGTTCTATATATTCAATAACACCAGAAATATTCCTCTCTCGCTTACCCCCAATAAAAGATACTGCTGCCGGCCCTAAGCCTAAATAGGAGTTCCCTTGCCAATAATTCATATTATGTTGGGATTCAAACCCTGGCTGGGCAAAGTTAGAGATTTCATAGTGTTCAAATCCCTGCTGGGTAAGATAATTAACAGCACCGGTATACATTTTAGCCAGAATGCCGTCATCGAGAGGCGTGATAAACTTCCGCTTAATCTGCAAAAATAAGGGAGTATTTTTCTCATAAGTCAGGCAATAGGTTGAAATGTGATTGATGCCGGATGAAACTGCCTGCTTTAATTCAGCCAGCCAATCAGCTAAGGCCTCTCCGTCTGCGCCGAAAATTAAATCAACCCCCAGGTCCTTAAACCCGGCTCTTTTCGCCAGTTTAATTGCCCGCATTGCTGCTTCCGAATTATGAGCTCGGCCTAACTTTTTTAACTTGGGATCAAAGAACGACTGAACACCTATACTGATCCGGTTAACTCCCGCTTCAATAAATAACTTAAGCTTATCCTGGTCAATGCTTTCAGGATTAACTTCAATGGTAAACTCACGCAAATTCCTTGATATTAACCGCAAACTTCCTAATAATTTTTTCAAACTGGTTATACTTAAGCTGCTCGGGGTTCCTCCTCCGATATAAAGAGTCGAAAAATCGCTGCCTAAACCGGCTATTTGCCGGCACAAAACTTTTAGGTAAGCAGCAGCTAAACGCGAATCATAGACCAGGCTATAAAAATCACAATAAGGGCATTTTTTACTACAAAAAGGTATATGAATATATAATGATTTCGGCATTTGTGCTATAATTATACCTCAATGGAAGAACTTTGCAAAAACTTAAATCACGACCCCCTGCCTAACCGCTTGAAAAAGTTAATCGGAGATACCTTTTCTCTTGGCTTGAGTCAAAATCAATTGCGCGATTTAACCCGGCTTATCTTCGAGATTGTCCGAAGAAAAAAAATTAGCCCCCAGGAAATTATTGCTGATCTGAAGAAAAATGTTCCCAGCCCGAAGTATCCCGGAAAGAATAAATTCCGGGCTTTAAAAAATATCCTGATCAACTATCGTTTTCCTGAAACAGCCAAATACGGCCGAATCGATAGTAAAAAAATATTCCTAAGCCAACTGAGAAAACCTTTAGCCAACAATTGGCAAGTGGCGGAACAGTTTAAGCCTTTGAAGATCATTGTGGAGCGGGCAGCCAAACAAAGCCGTCTCTTGGCTAACTTCCAGCGAAAGTTTCCTGATGCTGAGGTTGAAGAAATTGATTATTATAGCCGCTATTTAACCGGGAATAAATTTAGGGTTTCTCAGTTAAAAAAACCTCTGGTATTTATCATCAAAGAAAGGGGTGACTTTATAAAAAGATGCCCCTGTACTAAAGGCCACCTAAACTGCGGCTACTGGATATTCAATCTCGGTTTTGGCTGCCCTTTTGACTGCTCCTATTGTTTTCTCCAGCAATATAGTAACTTTCCGGGAATAATTTTGCCGGCGAATATTGAGGACTTTTTGGTTAGTTTTGATAAATTTTACCGGAATCTAAAAAAACCGACCAGAATTGGAACCGGTGAATTCTCTGACTCGCTGGCTCTTGATGACATAACTGAATACTCACAACTTCTAATTCCCTACTTTGCCCAAAAAAACCTTCTCTTTGAGCTTAAGACAAAAAGCAACAAAATCACTAACCTGCTTAAGTTAAAAATCTCTTCGCCAAGGATTATCATCTCTTGGTCTTTAAGCCCGCAGGCGATTATTGCCGGTGAGGAAAAAGGAACTGCCAGCTTAGATCTGAGACTGGAAGCCGCCAAAAAGATTCAACAGGCCGGATTCCGGGTCGGCTTTCACTTTGACCCGATTATCCATTTAGAAGGATGGGAGAAACTATATGAGGAACTGATCAATAAGTTATACGCCTATCTTTTGGGCCCTTTCGCCTGGATAAGTTTAGGTACTTTGCGCTGCCGGCGCCAGCTAAAAACAATTGCCGAGTTGCGCTTCCCCCAAAGCAATATCTTTTACGGAGAGTTATTCCTGGGGAAAGATAAAAAACTGCGTTACCCTGGATTTATCCGGGATGAAATCTACCGGAAAATAATTAAAGGGATAAGAAACTTTGATCAGAAGACCCCGATTTATCTCTGCATGGAAGACAAACCAACCTGGGCTAACCAGAAGGGATTGGTCCCAACTTCTGATGTCGCAGGCTCCCTTATTGCCTAGAGAACTAAACTTTAGTAGAGTTTTTCGATCTTGGTCTGGGGAAAGTAGTGGTTAATTATCTGATGATAATTATAACCATTGTCGGCCATGCCCACTGCCCCATCCTGACACATACCGGCTCCGTGGCCAAATCCTGCTCCCCATAAAAAAAGCATTGAAGACTGGCCATCAGGAGATAATTTCCTTTCCAGCTTAAAAGCACTGCTCCTTAAGCGGTCAAAGTAATTTCTTATGGTTAAACTCCCCTTTAAATCTTTACTGCCACTGGAGGTAATGATTTCGATCTCGTTATAACGAAAACAATCTCCTCTCTTCTTGGGAAGAACAGCTTTTAAAGCATTGATTTCATACCCAAAGGCAATCAAAAAATCTTCTTGATCATAGACCCTTTGCCAGCGAAATTTACTGCGGCTATTTTTAAAACAAAAACTTATCTCCGGGCTATCAAACCAACGCTCCTGGCTATAGGCTGAATCGGGAATCTCTAAATTAAGTGTATCGCGCTTATTGACCAAATAGTCGCTCCGGCCAAAGACATCGGCCGCTAAACATCCGCCGCAATTAGCATGGAAAAGCGCTTCTATGGGATTATCTTGATAAACAATAATTTCACCTCTAGTATCTTTAATTGCCGCCTCAGTAGCTAAAACTTCGGCTGATATTCCCTGATAAACCTGGCAATGCACCTGGGGGCAAAAATCAAAACCTTCATTTTTATGCCGCCCGAGGTTCCGATAGGCAAAAGTCCGCGCTGCCACAGCCTGGGCCCTGAGTGCTTGGGGATGGGCCTTAGCCGAAATTTCAGCTGATAAAACTCCGTAGAGGTATTCTTCGATTGTTAAGCTATTAATTAAGTTCAAAGCCCCATTGTTTATAACTACCTCTAGATCGCCGCGGTAGGCCCGATCAGCTTCAGTATACCAAAAGTCACCCTTACCAAAAATAAGATCTAAGACGTAAAATGATGATTTTCCTTCTTGCGAATCTTGAGCCACGATTTTGAGCGGGCCGCTAAAAGATGCGTATTTGCCTCCCTGTTCATAGTCACTTAAGACTATTTCCTCACCGCTGACAATAAGGGTATAAAGTTTATTGGCCCTGGCCGGGAAAGAAACATCGGCACTGCTAATTAAGAATTTACTTCCGCAAAAAAAAGAAAACTTATTTAAATCTCTAGCTAGGCCGACTCTGACTAAAGGAATGTTTTCTTCCTGAAGGTAAACAGCTAGTTTAACTTTTTTCCTCTTGGCTTGCTGCTTTTCCTTTTGAGCCCTAAAGAAATCCTCACCTAAGCTCTGCTTCAAGGCCTTGAACTTTTTCTGAATTATTCCAACCTCGGGATAAAAATTTATTGCCTTCGAGAACAGCTTATAAGCATCCTGATCTGCACCTTGCTCATAAAGGCACTGGCCCAAATAGTAATAAGCTAACCTTATACTGGAATCAAACTTAATCAGGGAGGAAAAATACTGGGCAGCTTTTTTATACTCGCCATTCCTACGGTAAATCTTTCCTAAACGAAAGTAAGCGATAGTATTGGGTTCTAACTTTAAGGATTTTGTGTAATTAGCTATTGCCAGAGCCTCTTTACCTAAGTCTTCATAGATTAAACCGAGATAAAGAAAGTCCGGCCAACCTTTATCCTTCAGATTCTTAAAACTAATCAAGGCTTGCCTGCTTCTTCCGTTAAGAAATTCCAATTTTCCCCGGTATCGCAGCAGCTGAGGATTCTTGCTAAAAACCCTGGCCTTATTTAAAACATCAATAGCTTTAGCGTATTCCCCTGATTCTTTAAACAAAGCGGCAATGTCCAAGTAATCCTCAAGCGCTGTTTCTTTGCTCTGATGCGATAAGGATTTTGCCAATGAATTTGGCGGGAAGAATAATAACCCGGAGATTAAGAGTAAAATCAGGAATCGCATAACTTTTTAAGAAAACAGTTTTTAAACCGGGTGGGCAAGCTTTTGCTTTCCTACTATAGGGATTCCCCATCTTTTTGCTAAAGACAAAAACTTATCTTTCTCTAAAATGATTACCTTACTATCCTCCAATACTAAGGCTGCTGCCCCGATACGCTTAAGGAGCTTTAATGTGGAAATTCCTACCACCGGAACATCAAAACGTAAATCCTGATTAGCTTTGGCGAATTTCAATATAAGGCATCCCTTACCAGCTAAGTTATAAACACGCTTGATGGTGTTATCAGTCCCTTCCAGAGATTCTAAAGCAACTACCCCTCTAGCCTTTACGCCTATAGTTTGTCCAACATCTAATTCTACGAACTTGGATACTATATCTAAACCAAAATCAATATCTTTTACGGTTTCATTGGTTAACCTTAAACCATTGATCACCCCGGCTCCAGCTAGATCGTCCTTGAGATAAAGCGTAGAATCCAGGAACTTGACTCCCGTATTCTCTAAATAACTGATCATCTTCTCAAATATAGTGTGGGGGCGGAAATCATCAGTATCACTCAACAAGGAAGTTAATTCTTGATCCCAATAACTCTTGCGGAAAATATATAGAGGGTTGATCTGGCCGGCCATGATAACTTGGCTAAGGCTCTCATCCTTTAAGGCTCGGCGCAAATCCGCCAATGCCCCCACCGAAAACCAATAACACTTATCAACATACTGATTAATAGCCTTAAGGGTCTGCCCCTTAAAACAGAAAGCGATAACTTCACAACTCTTATTCTTTTCTTTGATTCTTTGGGCAAGAACTAAAGGCAGGAGGCGATTACCAGCAATAATTCCTAATCTCATTTACTTAAGCCTCGCTTCGAGGAAGCAATGAAGTCAAAAAGGTTTTCTAACTCTTTAGAAGGCAATAAGTTCTTCCCAACCAGTTTTCTGCTTTGGGTCAAGGAATGGTTGTCAAAAAAGATTATTTTAAATGCTTTCTTTAAATTCCTGATTCGAGAAGATGAGAACTTTGCTCGTCTTAATCCTACTAAATTAAGTCCACAAATCACCGCGGGATGGCCGTCACACATTGAGTAAGGCGGAATATCCTGGACGACTTTCGAACAACCCCCGACTATCGAAAAATCACCTAAGCGGCAGAATTGGTGTACTGCCACTAATCCTCCGATAACGACTTTATTCCCGATTTTTACATAACCGGCCAAGGTTGCAACATTAGCTAAAACATTATCATCGCCAATCTGGCAATCATGGGCAATATGAGAATAAGCCATGATCAGATTATTATTACCGATAATTGTCTTAGTATCTTTATCGGTTCCAGGATTAATGGTAACAAACTCTCTTATTCGGTTGTTGTCGCCAATGATCAGAAAACTTTTCTCGCCTTTATATTTTAAATCTTGGGGTATATTTCCCACTACCGCATATGGAAAGATATGACAACCTTGGCCCATCTCAGTATATCCTAAAACCTGGGCAAAAGAGTCAATAAGGCAATTGGCGCCAATCTTGACTTTTTCTCCAATTACCGCATAGGGGCCGATTTTTACATTCTGGCCTAACTTGGCCTTGGGGCTAACTATGGCTCTGGAATCAATCTGAACAGACACACTCACCTCAAGTAATTGTTTTGTTTAAAAACACCTGTTAATTCGTGGTAATTATATCAAAAAAGTAAAGGTGAGGCAATATAAAGTCCAGGGAGGCATTTTTAAGCTTCCACCAGGGCAAACATAAGTTCAGCCTCGGCAACTACCTTCTCATCAACAAAAGCCTTGGTGATAACTGATCCGGTCTTGTGTCTTATTTTTCCAGAAACAACCTCTATAACTAGCTGGTCGCCCGGTACAACGGTTTTTCTAAATTTAATATTGTTGGCAGCCATAAAATAGGCCAGTTTGCCCTTATGTTCTTCGCAGGCCAGCATCAGCACTCCGCCAACCTGTGCCATTGCTTCCACGATTAAAACACCAGGCATAATCGGTTTACCGGGAAAATGTCCCTGGAAAAAATACTCATTCATGGTGACACTCTTTATCCCCACTGCTTTCTTGCCCTTTTCAAGGTAAACTATTCTATCTACCAAGAGAAAAGGATATCGATGAGGTAATATCTGCATTATTTCTTGGGCATTAAGTTCTGGCTTTTGCGGGATATGAAGAGTTTGAGACCCTATTCCAGCGCTACGAGACCTTTCTTTGTATTTGCGCAATTTCTCCAATAATCTTATATTCAATGAGTGTCCGCCTCTTACGGCAATCACATGCCCTCTAACCGGACCGGCCAAATATAAGTCGCCGATTAAATCTAAAATTTTATGCTTAACAAACTCATCTTCAAGCCTCAACTCATTATCAAGAATCTTTTTATCCGACACAACCAGAGTATTCTTGTAGTTTGCTCCTTTTCCTAACCCCATGTTTAACAATGATTTAACCTCAGTATCTAAGCAAAAGGTTCGAGCCTCGTAAAGGTCAGTCTTTAAATCGTCGTTAATGGTTATATCAATGTAACCTGCGCCGACTATGGGATTATCATAACTTAAAACATAAGATATACGCAGGCTATGATAAGGCAAAGCTACGATGCTGGCCGAATCTTCCTCAACCCATAAAGGTTCTCTTATTATTAAACGGTTTCGTATTGATTCCTGCTCCTGCCAGCCAACTTTTCTTATCGCCTCCACAAAATCTTTAGCGCTTCCGTCTAAACCAGGAACTTCGTCACCCCAAATATTTACCTGCAGATTATCAATACCCAAAAGATGTAAAGCTGCCATCAGATGCTCAACAGTATGAACATATACTCCGTTTGCACCTACAGAAGTGCGCCGTGGGAATTGCTCAGGATCTAGGACAGAATAAGAGCTTGCCTTAACTAAAGAAGAAGCCTCGATATCCTTCCTCAAAAAAGTTATTCCCGAATCTAGCGGTGCCGGCAGAAGTTCCAACTTAGTCTCCTTTCCGGTATGAAGTCCAATACCTTCTAATGATATCTTACTTTTAATGGTCCTTTGTTTATCCGCCTTCATTGTTTAATTTCCTGGCTAAATCGTTTACCTTTTTTTCAAGTTCTTTTACCTTCTTATAAAGATCGGGTAAACGCTGTAAACAAGCATTTACCCTGCATGCCGTCTGGTGAGGTTTTGCCGGATATCCTGAAACCTTGGTTCCGGCAGGGACAGATTTTGTTACTCCGGCCTGAGCAGCGACAATTGCTTTATCGCCAATACGGATATGTCCGACTATTCCGGCTTGGCCAGCTAAAATCACTTCTTTACCTAAAACAGTACTTCCGGATATGCCGACCTGAGCAATAATAATACAATTTTCACCGGTCACTACGTTATGGGCAATTTGAACAAGATTGTCAATCTTGGTTCCTTTACCAATAATTGTCTTATCAAATCTAGCCCGGTCAATAGTAACATTTGCACCAATTTCAGCATCATCTTCTATCGAAACCGTTCCAATTTGAGGTATTTTCGTTTGTACCCCTTTAACCATAGTAAAACCAAATCCATCGCTGCCAATCACCGCTCCGGAGTGAATAATTACCCGGTCGCCTATTTCAGTACGCTCTCTTATCGAAACATGAGGATAAAAAAGACACTTTTCCCCGACTTTAACCAAACGGCCAAGATAACAGCCAGCATAGATAATTGAACCTTGCCCCACTTCGACGCCGTCTTCAATAACTGCATGGGCACCCACAACCACACCTTTTGCCAGATTGGCTCCGGCAGAGATTACTGCGCTGGGATGAATTCCCTGAGGATGTTCAACCTTATTGGGAGTAGCTAAACTAACCACCTTGGTAAAAGCCATTGAAGGATTATCAGTCTTAATTAAAGGCTTAGTGGTTTCAATATCCTCCCGAGAAGTAATTATCGCTGCCGCTTTTGTTGTCTCCACTAAAGAGATATACTTAGGGTTAGCCAAAAAAGTTATATCACCATCTTTAGCTTCTTCTATCCCCGAGATGCCGGTAATAGTAATCTTGGGGTCACCGACTAACTCCCCTCCGACTAAATCGGCAATTTCACCGAGGGTAAATCTCATTTCTGCTTATATTTTTGGTTAGAAATCTTAAGAATATCGGAAGTTATCTCCAGAGCTTTTGCGCCGTAGAGAACAGCATTTGAATTGACGATTAAATCAAAACCATTGTCTTGGGCATATTTTTTAATTATCGCATCGATATCTTCAACTATAGCTTTCATCTTTTCATCTCTTTCTTTTTTCACATCAGTAAATACTTCTCTTTCTAAATCTCGATACTCTTTAATTTCTTTACTGAGAGTTTCTTCTTCTTGAGCCTTTTCAGCTTCTTTAAGCAAACTTAGTTTATTCTGCAGCTTCTCAATGGTCTCTTTCTTATCCTCCAGCTTCTTCTCAGCTGCCTTCTTTTTTTCTTCTAATTTATTATCACAATCTTTAGTCTTCTGATATTCATTAAAAACCTCAAATATATTCACATAGCCAATCTTCAACTCCTGCGAAAAACAAGGAGAAGAAAACGACATAATTACTGCTAAGACTAACAAACAACTAAAAAAACGCCTCATAAACACACCTCCCTAGAACGCTCTGCTTACATTAAAGTGGAATCTTCCTTCTTTACTTTCCTCCCCTGGCTCAGTGTCCAGAGGCCAACCGTAGTCAACGCTTACCGGGCCGATAGGAGTCTTTACCCGAAAACCTAAACCGACACTAGACTTAAACCCACTCTCATCAACATTACTGCTCTCATTCCCCCAAACCTTCCCCGAATCAACAAAGGTAGCAACTTTGAAGAAGTCAGCTAAAGGATAAGTATATTCTATATTGCCGATAATCATCTTGTCACCGCCTACCGGATCTTCGGTATTTTTGTCGATAGGCCCAACCTTTCTTTCTTGATAACCACGGACAGTATCGGCACCTCCGGCAAAGAACCGCTCATAGATGGGTATTTTTGAGGTGTCGCCGAAGTCCTCAGCAAAACCACCGCGGAGCTTTAATTCAACTACTGATTTCTTAGGAACCGGCAGATAAAAACTTACCCGGCCAAAATATTTAAAGAAATCTTTATCACCAGCAAAAGGCCCTCCAAAGAGTTGTAAGGTGTTTCGAATATACAGTCCTTTTGAAGGAGAAAAAACATTATCCCGGCTATCATAGCTTAGATAAGTTTCTCCGCTACTTAAATCAGTACTTCCTATCTCGTCAGTAAGCTCTGAAGTTGCTCCGCTAACAACGTCACCGATAGTTACATTGTCAAATCTATAAGCAACTCCTCCATGCCAGTAATCATTAAATTCTCTACCCAGGCGTAAGACTCCGCCCCTTACCTCTTCCTCATAGGCATAACCAACATTATCATCCTGTTGATGCCCCCGCTTATAGCCGTCAATCCCGAATGAAACCGGTTTATCAAATATCCAAGGGTTGGTAAAACTTAACTGAAACTTTTCAGTTAAAGTTCCCATGCTAAACATTAAGCTTAAATCTTGACCGGCGCCGGTAAAGGTAGAAAAATTCCGATAGTCAAAATTACGCTGTCTTATTTCCACAAACCCAATAAACTCATCTATGGAACTATACCCTCCGCCAAAGCTAAAATATCCTGTCTTAGCCTCTTTTACGTCGACAACCAAATTAACATTATCAGGTTGTGACCCCGGGTCAGTGCCAAATCTTATTTCTTCAAAAAACCCTAAATTCTCGATTCTTTCCTTACTTTTCCTTATCTTTTTACCGTTAAATCTCTCTCCGGGATAAACTCTCAGCTCGCGGCGAATTACCTTATCTTTAGTCTTGATATTTCCTTTAATATTGATATCTTCGATATAGGCAATCTTATTCTCGGTAATCTTATAAGTAATATCTACCTCTTCAGTATCAGGGTTAAAGAGGCTGAGCGGGTCGATCTGCGAAAATATATAGCCCCTATCGACATAAACCTCTCTTATGTGTGAAGAGTCGATATAGATAGCTTGCTCACTAAAAACACTGCCTCTTTTTAACTCTAAGGCTGCAGTCAGGTTCTCAAGCGGAATCTCTTTTGCGCCCTCGATCTTTATCTGCCCTACCCGATAACGCCTGCCTTCATCAATATTAACCCTAAGGTAAACACCTTTGGGCCGATATTCAACATCGACGTCTACAACTACATCGTTAAATCCCTCTAATTTATAAAAATCACTTATTCTTCTTATATCATCATCAAGAACTTCTTTTTTAAAGATTCCTCGATTGAGTAACCATGCTTTCTTGGTCTTCATTAATTTTATAATTCTACCTGCCCTTATAATTGCATTTCCCTTAATCATTACGTCTCTAACTTTCAAAATTCCTTTCTCATTAATTATTAACTTTACGCTAACTTTATTCTGATCATCAAGGGGAATTATCTGGTAGGAAATCTCAGCTTGGGAAAAGCCTTTGGCACTATAAAGATCTTTTATTTTTCTTATTGCCTCTTTTACCCTATATTCATCGATAAAAGATCCTTCTTCTATGTCTAATGAGTCTAGAATCTGTTTCTTGCGAATGAAGCGCATGCCTTCAATGCTTATCTTATCCAGTAAAGGCTTCTCTCTAACTTTAAAAAGAACAATTACTCCTTCCGGAAGTTCTTCTTTCTCTGCCTCGACAATTTCAAAAAACCCAGTGGCATAAAGATTTTTTACATCTTCATTAATAACATTTTCATTATAAGCCTGGCCAGCCCGAATCTTAATTTTAGAGATAATTGTGGCATCGCTAACCAATTCATTACCTTCAATATCAATACGAGATATCGAACTTTGGGAGTAAGCAGTTAAACTGAAGCAAGAAAGGAGTGAAAACAACAGGATTTTTCGCATCATTTTAGCTATTATAAAGGTATTACCTATCAAAGTCAATCCTCCTTTTCTCTGGCCATATCGGCAAATTTGGTATATTCCTTTAAGAAAGTCAACTTGATAGTCCCTACCGGCCCATTTCTTTGCTTGGCAATAATAACATCAGCTATACCTGTATTTTCATCAGTAGGCTTATAATATTCCTCCCGGAAAAGAAGAACCACTACATCAGCATCTTGTTCAATCGCTCCTGATTCTCTTAAATCCGACAACTTAGGACGGTGACCTTCGCGCGATTCAACAGCTCTTGATAGCTGGCTTACGGCAATCACCGGAACATTTAATTCTTTGGCCAAAGCCTTTAAACTCTGTGAGATATCTGATATTTCCTGCTGACGATTATCTCCCCGGCGTATACCTCTGATCAACTGCAGGTAATCCACAAGAACCAGCTGAACACCATAGTGCGCTTTTAGACGCCTTGCTTTTGCCCTTATTTCAAAAATATTCATCGCTGGGGTATCGTCGATATAAATCGGGGCCTCAGATAATTTTCCGGCAGCATTAGTCAAAATTGGCCACTCCGAAGGAGCAAGAAAACCGGTTCTAACCCGGTTAATCTCGACCTTTGCCTGAGAACATAAGAAACGCTGCATAAGCTGTTCCTTGGACATCTCTAAACTAAAAATAGCTACCGGGATTTTTTCCTCTACAGCAACATAACTAGCGATAGAAGTAACAAAGGCACTCTTACCCATTGAAGGCCGGCCAGCAACAATTATTAAATCGGCTTTTTGCAAACCAGCAGTCTTTAAATCAAAATCCTTAAATCCGGTAGGAACCCCGGTTACCCGCGATTTTTTATGATAAAGAGATTCAATAAGTTCTATACCATCTTTAATTATATCCTTTATATGAACATAACCGCCCTCTATACGGCGGTCACTTATTTCAAAAATCAGTTTCTCAGCTTTATCTAAAATACTGCTAACTTCTTCCTGTTCCCTATAGACCAAAGAAGCAATTTCATTGGCACTGTCAATTAGAGAACGTAAAATACCTTTCTCCTTAACAATACGCGCATAGTGGATAGCATTGGCAGAGGTGGGGACAAAATCGGCTAGGGTAGTTAAGTAGACACTGCCACCTGCCATCTCTAATAACTTCCTTTTATTTAAGGCTTCAGAAACTGTTAGGATATCGACTTTTTGTCGCGCATCAAAAAGAGATAGGATAGTTTTGAAAATGGCCTGATGTTCTGTCTTGTAAAAATAGGCCTCATCAATCACCTCGAGGATTTCAGCAATGATTTTTTCGTCAATGAGCATGGCACCTAAGGTAGCCATCTCAGCATCAATATTTTGGGGCGGGATTTTGCTCAATCGCTGGACAGGACTATCCACACTCATTTTATAATTTTCCTTAGTTTTACTTCTTCACAACCCAAACCCGCAAAGTTGCCTCTATTTCAGGATAAACGTTCACTTTTAAGTTGTAAACTCCTAATTTCCTTATCGACTCCTCTATCACCAAGGCACTCTTATCTAACTCTATTCCTTCAGCCTGGAGAAGTTTCAAGATTTGAGTTTCGCTAATTGTTCCGTAAAGTTCCTCATCTTTCTTAACTTCAGCGGTGATAGTTAAAGAAACTTTCTCGATTTTCTCTTTTAGCTTTAAGAAATCTTGTCTCCTCTTCTCTCCAGCCTTGGCTTTGACTCTTTTTATCTCTTCAAGCCGCTTAAAATTCCCATCTACAGCTACCATAGCTAACCCTTGAGGAATAAGGTAATTACGGCCGTAACCATCTTTAACCTCTACTATAGCCCCTTCTTTACCTAGTTTATTTAAATCTTTAAGCAGAATTACTCGCACCTTGTTACAACCTCCTCCTAGTCTACTTAAGTCAAACTCTGCTTGCCAGCAGACAGAGACTCAACCTTTTTTTTAAGAAAAAACTCTTCCGGTATAAGGAATTAGATTAAGGAACCTTGCTCGTTTAACTTCCCGGGCTACTTTCCGTTGATGTTTCGCGCAATTACCGCTGATGCGTCGAGAAAGAATCTTTCCCCGGGAGGAAACATAGCGCGTAAGGAGCTCTATGTTCTTGTAGTCTATTTCTAACTCATTTTTACAAAAAACACAATCTTTCTTAAGCTTTATTCCTGTCCCCTTTCGGGGATCCCTTTTATCCATTCTTGTTTTATCTCGCAGCATTTTAAATCGCCTCTCCTACTTTTTCGTTATCATTCTCTAAATTTATCGGCTCTTGTGGCTCTTCACCTAAATCTACTTCCGGGACCTCTTGTCTTGTGCCTTGAGGCAGAAACTGTACTCTATTAGCTACCACCTCTAAAACATTTCTGTTTTTACCTTCATTATTCTGCCAACTTCTTGATTTAAGCCTTCCTTCAACAAAAATCGGCTTTCCTTTCTGCAAGTACTGATTGCAAACTTCGGCCAAATGGGCCCAGACAACAACATTGACAAAACAAGTATCTCTCTGCATTTGGCCGCTTTTGTCTTTAAAAGAACTGTTCAAGGCCATTCCCAAAGTTGCCACTGCCGTGCCTTGCGGTGTATATCTTAATTCCGGGTCCCGGGTTAAGTTTCCGATCAATAATACTTTATTGAGCTCAACCATTTTAATCCTCCTTGCTCAGCCGGGATTTAATCTTACTTTCTCGATTTATAATCAGATTCCGCAGTATCCTCTCTTCCAATCTTAGGGTTTCTTTTAACTCTGAGAGCTTATCGCTATCGAATGTAAAATTAACCTGCCAATAACAGCCTTTATGGTATTTTTTCTTTTCGGCCTCTCTTCCGCGTAAAAAATAATAAAATTTTCTCTCTTTGGCCCATATTTTAGAGGCTAAAACCTCACCTCCTGAATCCTTAATCCGTTTAGTAATTTTTTCAAAAATTTCCTCTCGGACCTGGTCCTCCAAGTCTGGTCGCAAAATAATCATGCTCTCATAATCCCTGTTCATTAATTGCCTCCTGCAACTCTTTGTTCCCTTTATTACTACATTTTACCTATGAAAACCTATGCCATTTATTAATAACATTGATGGATACAATATGCGGTTAAGATCAGATCTCGACCGGCTCCGCCTATGGCGGAGATTGTAGGCACTATTATCCTCCTCGTTGATTATATTTTCTCATCGTAAAATCTATTCCCTTATCAATCCACTCCCGAGTTGCCGATACCGCCACCTGAATAACCTCGGCTAGGGTTTCGGCCTCTGATGAAAAAAAGTCAGAAAGAACATAATCAGATAACTCCTCTATCTCTACACCGCCAATGCCTACCCGCAATCTGTTAATTTCCTCACTCCCAAGCGCACTTTTTATCGAGGCCATACCCCGATGCCCGGCAGTAGACCCTCGAACTCTAAACCGGATCACACCCAAAGGCAAATCCACATCATCATAAACTATCAAAATATCTGATCTTGAAACTTTATACTTTTCTAGGACTTTCTTCACACATAACCCAGAATTATTCATAAAAGTGCGCGGTTTAATTAAAAAAAACCAGCCTGGGGGATATTTTTTCTTAGCAATATAAGCTGATAGCCTAAAACTCCTCTTGAATTCCAGGCTTTGTACACTCGCCAGGTTCTCGATGACCTGATAACCGATGTTATGGCGATTATTTTTATATTTCTGACCGGGATTACCCAGACCAAAGATTATTTTCACTCTCTTTCCAACCAGGATTAATCTTTACTCTTTTTCTTTTCTTCCTTCTTGGCCGGTTCTTCTCCCTCTGCTTCTTTCTTCTCCTTAATGACTTCCGGCTCAGCCGCAGCCTCCGTTTCAACCGGAACTTCTTCCTCAGGTTCTTCTTGTTTAGCCAAAGCTGTAACTATCAAGGTCTGCATATCAGTAACAATTGTTATATCGCCGGGAACCGTCAGATCAGAAACATGCAGGGAATGTCCAATCACCAACTCCGAGACATCTATCTCTGCTTTCTCAGGAATATTTAAAGGCAGGCCTTCTATCTCTAATTCTCTTAGGATCTGCTCCAGAACTCCACCTTCTTCTTTAACTCCTTTTGGCTCTCCTTTAAGCACTATCGGAATATGCACCTTTATTTTCTCTTTTAGGGAAACCTTTAAAAAATCAATATGAATAATCTCTTCGGTAAGAGGGTGATATTGAACAGCTTTGATCAGAACTGGAAGCGATTTATTTTTCTGCCCTGCTATCTCCATATCAATTACGGTACTTTCAGAAAAATGTATTGCCTGTAAAGTTTTCAGCCCGGCAAAGGGGATGGTTAAAACTATATTGGTATCCTCACTATAGACGACTGCCGGGACAAACCCCTGTTTACGTAATTTCTTTACGCCTTCTTTGCCTATTTTATCTCTCTTATCAACCTTAATCTCCACTCGCTCCATAGCATCATCTCCCGATTGAATCGAAAAGTACACTTATTGACTGCTCAAAATGAATTCTCTTTATTGCCTCAGCAAGAACACCACTCACAGAAAGAATCTTTATCTTCTTTGATTTTTTACTCTTATCCAGCGGTATAGAATCGGTGATTATTAAAGCGTCTATCGAGGATTTATTTATCTTCTCCACTGCATTGTTGGACAGAATACCATGGGTAATAGCAGCAAAAATCTTTTTTGCTCCGTCCTTCTTCAAGGCTTTAGCTGCCTCAACTAAAGAAGAACCAGTAGCAACTATATCATCGACTATAATCACATTCTTGCCCTTAACCTCTCCTAATATATGCATAACTTCTGTTGCCTCCGGCGTGTTCCTTCGCTTATCAACAATTGCTAATCCTGCGTGGAACCTCTTAGCATAAGCCCTGGCCATTTTTATTCCCCCTACATCAGGAGAAGCAATCACTAGATTATTAATCTTTCTTCGCTTAAAATAATCTACAAAAGTATTAATCCCGTAAAGATGGTCCAAAGGGATATCAAAAAACCCTTGAATCTGTCCGGCATGTAAATCCAATGTTAGGACTCGGTTTGCTCCGGCCCCATCAAGAATATTAGCCACTAATCTAGCCGTAATCGGCACCCGAGGTTGGTCTTTTCTATCTTGACGGGCATAGCCGAAATAAGGAATTACTACGGTTATTCTGGAAGCAGAGGCTCGGCGTAAAGCATCAAGAATAATCAACAACTCTACTAAGTTTTCATTCACTGGCGGACAAGTAGGCTGGATAATAAAAACATCCTTGCCTCTTACGTTCTCATGAACTTTTACTCCGATTTCGCCGTCACTAAAACGCCAAACGTCCAACTTCCCCAATTTAATTTTCAGGTTCTTAGAAATATTTTCTGCTAACTTTACATTGGCTGTGCCGCTAAAAACTATCAACTTATCCATATACTACCCTCTTTTTTTTCTTTAACTCCCTTGCCGGAACACCTACTACTACTGTATTAGGTTTAACATTTTTAGTCACTACACTTCCGGCACCAGTAATCGCGCCCTTACCAATTTTAACCGGAGCCACCAAGATAGTATCTGACCCAATAAAAGCATACCTTTCAATATCGGTCCTCTGCTTGGATTTACCGTCATAATTAGCTGCTACAGTCCCGGCACCGATATTAACCCCTTCGGCTATCTGCGTATCGCCCAAATAGCCAAAGTGCTTTATTCTTACCTTCTTTCCTACTTGGGTACGGTTTATTTCCAAGAAATTGCCCACCTGAGTATTATCCCCGACAGAACTACCTTTTCTTAAACGCAAATATGGCCCCAGGGAACAATTGTTGCCAATTATAACACCTTTCTCAATGAAGGTAAAGGGGTAAATTAAGGTATTTTTCCCGATTACTACCCCACTCTCGATAAAGGTAGTTTCGGGATCAATAATCTTAACTCCCTTGCAAGAAAGCTCTTCCAAGACTCTCTGGCGTATAACTTTAGCTGCTTTCCAAAGGTCTTTTTGGGTATTTATGCCTGAGATTTCTTGAGCACTATCCAAAAGATAAGTATCTATTCTCTCTCCTTGATTATAAAGAATTTCCACTATGTCAGTAAGAAAATACTCTTTTTTTCGCTTATTTTTAGTTATTAGGGATAAATTCTGCTTCAGGAGCTGATATTTAAAACAATATATCCCGCTACTTACTTCCTGATTGATAAGTGTTGACTTTTTTCTCCGGGTGCTGCCCAGACCAATCTCAGCCTTTTCTTGGATAGCTTTAAGCTTTCCTTTCCTATCTCGTGTAATGACTCCCAGTGAATTATCATCAGCTTCATTAGCCGTAATCAAGGAACAGGAAAGTCTTCTCCTAATAAAAGAAGCAATAAAAGCTTTAAGAGTTTCGGCTCTAATTAGAGGCGTATCAGCACAAAGGACTAAGACATTCTTATACTTTATCTTTTGGGTGGCCACAGCCAAAGCATTAGCTGTTCCTAACCTTCTGGGCTGATCGACAAATTTTATCTTCGTCCCGGCAGAAAAACATTTTTTTACTTCCTGCTCAACCATTTTCCCTTTATGCCCCACGACGACGATAATCTCCTTAAGGTATCGTTTTAACCTCAATACTTCCTTTAAAGGGTAAAAAACCAGGGGTGAGCCGATTAAATCATAAACAGCTTTAGGTAAAGCTGACTTCATCCTCTTACCCTGGCCAGCGGCTAAAATTACTACACTAAAGTTTTCCATAATTACCTACCTCTTGACAATATGATTGTCCGTCACTACAGGAACGGTTTTATAAAATTGGGTTAAAGGTTCACAAACCTCTTGACAAATAGCCTTTCTTAAGGTATATTTAAAATGCGGGCGTTGACTGGGTCGATGGCTCGCATTTTTTATTTCTGCTTCGGTTCAAACTCCCACACGCTAAAGTAATTCGGTTGATGCTTTGTAAAGTTCCTCGCTAAAGATTCTACTCCTAATTTCCCTTTGAGAAAATCACAAACTTTTCCTTTAAATATATCCGCCTTCCTGTCTGGTTGACGGTTTCTTTTGAAATCCAACACAATACATCCTATCAAAACATCTACCAATTGAATAAAAAGCGATGCGTGCGACTCAAGCACAGTTGCATTGTAGACAGTCGGTAAAGTTCTAATTTCTGGCTCATAGTATTTATTACTGGTTTTCGGTTTTCCTAAGAAATCCGCAATAACGCATATTTTATCATCCGGTTTCATGTTATTATTGATTACCATCTTAGAATAACCTATGTATGCTTCCCAAGTATCCGGGAAAACCTCTTCAATTTTAACTCCGGGATTTGCCTTATCAATCACAAGACTACAAAATTGAAGTTTTGTAAATTTAAAATATAGTCCTATAAGATCATAATAAAATTCGTGTGAGCCACGAGTAATGCTTGAAAATTTAAACTCAAAACAACCCTTTTTTACCGGTAGTCCTTTTGTTTGCCTTTTAAGGTCAAGCTTCGATTCAGCTCTGTTTTTCAATACGCGCAATTCTTCATATAAAGCTGAAGTATCTTCGCACCTCAATAGACCTATTGCAAAGAATCGCTGATCGGGATCATTATGCAATACGCCAGTTTCATCAATAAAACCAAAATAGTTTGCCATAGTTATTTTTGCTTCTTCGTTCGCCTGAGCATCAAGTTGGTTGCCCGGCCTGGACTCGAACCAGGAAACTCAGCTCCAAAAGCTGATGTGTTACCGATTACACTACCGGGCAGGTGTTTTTAGATTATGGGTTAGCGTACTTTTTTTATTTTATGCTTACCCTTAGGCCTGCTCTCTACTCTCCTCCGCTTGCTTCTTCGGTTGTAGCCTTTTCCTTAATTATCTCACTGCGCGGTGCTGCTTTTTCATCATGGTAAGCATCTAGAACCTTACTCTGCAAGTAATCCCGAAATTCCTGGTTGATCGGATGTGCTAAATCTTGATGTGTCGTGTGGCGGTTATCATCTGATTCCCGAGGAGAAGGAGGTAATTGTACTCCACAATGATTACAATATTGGCTGCCAACATCAATTTTTTTGCCGCAACGAGGACAAAACTGCTTTAACTTCCTTGCCGGCATTGCAACAAATAAGCCGTTATTACCTTCAATAACCTTAATGTTTCTTACCACAAAAGAATTATCAAAGGTAATTGTTGCATAAGCCTTAAGTCTCCTGCCCTCACTTTCCCGAAGAGAAACTCTGACTTCTGTAATCTCCATAGAACCTACCTCCTTTAGTTATCAGATGCCTTAAAATGTCTTAGCTGTAAACATCAGCCAATTATCTTTTGCCAAATTCTTTATTTTAGACAGAGAAAAATTGTCAAAGATTGTGTACAGTGCGCTCCCGGAACCGGTTACCTTGGTAAAAATACCTTCTCCAGCTAAGAGTGCTTTCGCACTTCTTAACTCCTTACAAACAGCCAGAGCGCTTGGCTCTAAAGCATTGAAAATATTCGCCTTAATTAAATGAATATCTCCTTTTTTTAGAGCATACCGCAATATCTTAGCATTATTAAAAAATTTTGTCAATTCCTGCCTGCCGCCTGTCTTGTGGTAAACAGGACAAGGCAGGTTACTTTCGAGTCTTTCATAAACCCTTTTAGTAGATAGGGATATTCCCGGCCAGATAATAAGATAACGGAATTTAGGCTTTACTTTAAAAGGGGTTACTCTCTGCCCTCTCCCCTCAAGAAAGGCAAATTGGCTCTCAGAGAGGAAAAAATTGACATCACTACCAAGCTTTGGGCCTAATCGATAAAGCTGATCAGGTTTTAAACCCAATTTAAGCAGTTCGTTTATCCCTAAAAGGACACTGGCAGCATTAGAAGAACCTCCTCCTAAACCGGCCCCGATAGGGATATTCTTTTTAAGGAAAATATCAAAGCCAAAAGGAATCTTAAATTTCTTTTGCAGAAGTTGTGCAGCCTTAAATACAAGATTCCCACTGGTTTCTAAACTCTTATTGTTTGAAGATATCTTTATTGTCGGGTCCGGCAGGATTCTGATTGAAATCTGATCCGCTAATGAGATGCGTTCAACAATACTCTCTATACGATGGAACCCATTTGAATACTTATCCTTTATATTAAGGTAAAGGTTTATTTTGGCGGGGCTTAAAATTCTAATCTTACTACCGCAACAACTTTTCTGCTTTCTCAGCGATAAAATTAGCGGAGAGGCCATAAAAATCCATCAACTCCTGAGGTGAACCGGATTGACCAAACTCATCCTCTACCCCTACACGCTCCACTTGCGTCGGGTATTTACGAATCAGCACTTCAGCTATGGCTGAAAAGAGACCACCGGTAACCTGATGCTCCTCACAAACAAGAACCTTCTTATGTTTTTTAGCAACAGACACAAGTAAATCCTCATCAATCGGTTTTATAGTGTGAAGATTTACTACAGTTGTTGATATGCCCTTCTTTTTTAAGATTTCCGCTACCATTAAGGCTTCATAAACCATAACACCACAGGCGATTATTGCTAAATCTTCACCCTCCTCAATTATCTGTCCCCTCCCAAACACAAACTTATCTTTCATAGCAAGGGTGGGAACTTTTGAACGGCTTAAACGAATATAAAATGGTCCCGGATTTTTATAAGCAGCGATAACTGCTTCTTTGGTCTGAGGGGCATCAGCAGGAACAACTATTTTCATGTTAGGAATTGCCCGGAAAAAATTAATATCCTCCAAAGCTTGGTGTGATGCCCCATCTTCACCTACGCTTATCCCCCCGTGGGTAGCCACAATCTTAACATTAAAGTTGCTGTAACAAATTGTGTTTCTGACTTGATCCAGGGCCCGGGCCGTAGCAAACATAGCAAATGTAGAAGCAAAAACGATTTTATTGCAACTAGCTAAACCAGCAGCAGCAGCCATCATATTCTGTTCGGCAACACCAAAATTAAAAAACCGCTCGGGAAACTCCTGGGCGAAAAAGGAAGTACGGGTTGAACCGGAAAGGTCAGCATCTAAAACGACTATATTCTTATCCTTCTTACCCAGCTCTAGGAGTGTCTTACCGTATACGTCACGGGCGTATAATTTTTCCATTCTTTAGTTTATTTAGTTTTTATTATTTATATTGTTAATATAGTTTAAAACAAACTAAACCAACTAAATCAACTATATTAACTAAAATAACTATTAACCGTTTTTGTCTAGTTCGCCTAAAGCGATATCTCTTTCTTCTTCAGTAGGAGCCCTTCCGTGAAAATCAACCACATGTTCCATAAAGGATACTCCTTTACCCTTAACCGTGTTAGCAATAATTACTGTCGGTTTTTGCTTAATTATTTTTGCTTCCTCAAATGCTTCCAGCAACTCGGCGATATTGTGTCCATCACATTGAATTACATGCCAGCCAAAAGACTCCCATTTCATGGCTAAAGGGGCTAGTTCCATTATCTCTTCAATCTTTCCGTCAATCTGAAAGTGATTATAGTCAACTATCCCACAGAGGTTGTCTAATTTAAAATGGGCTGCTGACATTGCTGCTTCCCAGATATTCCCTTCCTGAAGTTCACCATCGCCCATAAGACAGTAAACGCGGTAATTGCGCTTATCAATCTTTGCTGCCAGGCTCATACCACAAGCAACCGATAGACCCTGGCCTAAAGAACCACTAGCTACTTCTATACCGGGAGTACCGCAATCAGGATGACCCTGAAGAAGACAGCCAAGTTTTCGTAAATGCATCAACTCGTCAGTAGAAAAATACCCACACAGGGCTAAAGCCGAATAAACAACCGGACAGCAATGCCCCTTAGAAAGATGGAATCGGTCTCGATCTAACCAACCAGGTTCCTGGGGATTATGATTCATAACTTCGAAGTAAAGACAAGTGACAACTTCGGTTGCCGAGAGAGAACCTCCGGGGTGCCCACTCTTAGCTTCGGTTAACATCTTAATGATAAGTTTTCGAATTGTATTGGCTTTATTCTCCAGCAGCCTTATTTTATTCCTCATGTTCATTCTCGTTAACTTTTACCTTTAAATCCTTATCGTCGGGGAATTGCTGGAGCCCTTCCCGATAATAGCTAACTCCCTTTTCCCGATCGCCAATTTCGATATAAATATCTCCTAGATGTTCATAGATATCAGGATCCTTAACCAAACCTATGGCTTTGAGGATATGTTCTTTGGCTTTTTCTATTTCTCCTTTTTTAAAATAAACCCACCCCAAACTATCAAGATAAGCTCCATTTTCCGGCTCCTTCTCTAAGGCCTTTTTTACCAGTTCCTCAGCCAGGTCTAGATTTATCCCTTCCTCAGCATAGGTATAACCCAAACAATTTAAGATTGGGGTAAATGAAGAATCAAGAACTCTCCCTTTCTCCCAGGTCTCTAAAGCTTTTTCGCGTTGGCCACGCTCATCGTAAAGAAAACCTAACCAAAAAAAAGCCTCGACATAATCAGGATTGGTTTCTAAAATTTTTTCATATATTTTAATTGCTTCCTGAGGTCTTTTTTTATGAAAATAAAATTGAGCTAGGTATGCGGATATACCTATATCTTTAGGCTTTTCCTTATGTGCCTGTTTCAAAAAGCTCTCATACTCTTCTTCCAGCTCTTGGTTCTTCTCACTATAGGAGTAAACAAAAATTAAAGCTAAGTGGATATCCAGATTGTCGGGGTCAATCTGCTTAGCTTCTTTTAAGACTGTTTCAGCTTCATTGAGGCGACCCATAAGAATTAAGACTGAGGCGATTTTTAAACGGATATGGATAGATTGAGGGTCTGCGGCTTTGGCTCTCTCCAATTCCTCTAATCCCTGAAGATACTCTCCCTCCTGAGCATAAAGAAGGCCTTTTAGGTAATTGCTGTAAAGATTAGTAAGCGACCTTTGACTTTGAGCAAAAGATAAAGGTACGATAAGAGAAGAAATAACTAATATCAGGAAAAATCTCATTGATGATTATTTCGACTTATGCCTCTGTTGTTTTCGTCTTTTCTTAAACCAGTGTCTTTTTACCTTCTTCAATTTCCTTTTCTTTCCACAAGGCATATTATCTCCAAAAGTTTGACTGCTAATTTAGCTAATATACTTTAGTATATAACCTTATTTAATGGATATTCAATTATTCCTTGAGCACCGTTTTCTTTTAACAAGGGCAGGATTTTACGTACCTGGCTCTCCTCCACAATAACTTCACAGGCAACCCAATTTTTTAGGGTTAGGTGAGAAATTGTTGGTTTCTTTAAAGCCGGGAGAATCGCTAAAACCTTTTCTAAGTTATTTTCTCTTACATTAAGCTTAAGGCCGACTTGAGCTCTGGCTTCAAGCGCCCCCTTAAGCAGCAGTAAAATTTGCTGTAGCTTCTTTTTCTTCCACTTATTTTTATAAGAAGACTTGTTGGCAATAAATTGAGTTGTGGAAGAGCAGACTGTATCAATAATCTTTAAACCATTAGCCCGGAGGCTCTCACCGGTTTCGGTAAGTTCTACTATGGCATCGACAAGACCGCTTTTTACCTTAACTTCGGTAGCTCCCCAGCTAAACTCGACTTCCAGATCGATTTTTTTAGCCTTAAAAAACCTCTTGGTATACTTCAGTAATTCAGTAGCCACCCGTTTTCCCTGTAAATCTTTTAGTTTTTTTATTCGGGAATCATCCCTTACTGCCACTACCCATCTTACCGGGTTAAGGGTTCTCTTAGCATAAGGTAGTTGAGATAGCTTTAAAACATTTGAACCATTCTCTAATATCCAATCCTCACCGGTAATTCCACAATCTAAAATGCCTTCTTCGACATAACGCGACATCTCCTGAGCCCGGATCAGCACAACTTTAATCTCGTCATCATCAATAGAAGGGAAATATGACCGTGAACTCAGGTAAATATTGAACCCGGCCATGCGAAAGAGTTCTAAGGTCTTTTCCTGCAGGCTCCCTTTGGGTATTCCTAACCTTAACAGCTTCATTTTTACTCCTTAAAGAAGTAAATTATACAATGCCTATATGGAGTTGTAAAGGAAAATATTAAACCAGCCAGATTGAAGAATTGAAAACGGTTTCATCAAGGACTCCCTAACTCCTTGAATGGCAAACGAAAACAATGTTATCCTTTAATAAGGATTCCCTTCGGGGGATTAAATGCCACGGACCCTCTCCCTTTTTGGGGGGAGGGTTTCTTTAAATAAAAATGGTGTTCTGATCCTAAAGATAAAAACACCATTTTCTGCTTTAATTATATAAAATCCAGACGATTTTATTTTGATTGCTGATGGGCCGGGCAACTCGTGCCTTTACCTTCTGTTTGAGCTGGACACTTACCAGTCCAACAATAAAGACAAAGTTTTTCCTTGGGCAGACCGATCGCTTCAACCATATCGTCTACGGTTTGATACCTTAAAGTAGTAACCCCTAAATCTCTGGCAATCCAGTCTACCATCTGCTTATATTTCTCAGAAGTGCAATCAGTATATTCACAAACATCTTCTAAATCATTACCTTCAATAGCTCGTATAGCTTTTCGAGCAGCAAGCTCATGGATACTACGCGTGGATAAGTTAAACCGGCAAGGGAACATTAAAGGGGGGCAAGCCGGCCTTACGTGAACCTCTTTGGCTCCCGAATCCCAGAATTTCTTTATGGTGAAATTCTTGAGCTGGGTTCCTCTTACTATAGAATCATCACAAACAACAATCTTGTTACCTTCAATTATCTCCTTTATGGGAATAAGCTTCATCTTAGCAACTAAATCACGTGTTTCTTGAGAAGGTGGAGTATAGCTTCGGCCATATCCCGGTGTATATTTTATCAAGGGTCTGCGGTAAGGACTACCGCTCTCCATGGCATAGCCTATTGCATGGGCAGTCCCGGAATCGGGGACTCCCGAAACTACATCTACCTTTAGATTTTTATCGCGCCGGGCCAGAATACGTCCGCATCTTTCTCTTACTACTTCGGTATTGATTCCCTCATAATCTGAGGCCGGAAATCCAGTATAAATCCATAAAAATGCACAGATTTGATTTGCTTCCCTGCCAGGTTTTTTCTCCTTCATTCCTTGCTCAGTTATCAGGATTATTTCACCCGGCCTTAAGTGCCTGATTATCTTAAAGTCACTATTAGGGAAAGCGCAAGTCTCAGAAGTAACAGCCAAAGCATCATCCCGTTCACCAACCACAAGGGGTGTATAACCGAATCGATCTCTGGCTGCATATATTCCATCCTTATGCAGCAATAGCAGCGAACAGGAACCCTTTATCTTGTCAAACATCTTCTCTATACCGTCGACCAAATCATTCCCCTGGCTGATCAGTTTTGCTATCAGCTCGGTAGTATTAACCCCGCCCTTGCTTACTTCAGTAAAAGATACTCCCTGATTAAAAAGACTGGCTGTTAATTCTTCGGTATTTTCGATAAATCCGTTGGTAACTAAACAAAAGGGGCCAAATTTAGAGTTTAAATACATCGGCTGCTCTTCAAAAGCGCTAATCACCCCAATACCTTTATTACCTTTCATCTGCTTGTAGTCATCATGGAATTTTGACTTGAATTGGCTCTGAGATATTTTATGTATTTGCCGTATAAGCTCTTTTCCCAAAACTGCCATACCCCCATATTCGGTTCCTAGATGGGAGTGATAATCGGTACAATAAAATAAAAGATCCATGCAATCCTTTTGTGAAACTACGCCACAAATTCCGCTCATTTCAGCTCCTCCATTATTATTCCCATTATTATTTTAAATACTCCCATCGCGCTACTTAATAGCTTACAGTTTATGTCACAAAAAGACTCTTGGAAGAAAAGTTCGGTGCACTAGTAAGATTAACTCCCAGTTTACGTAACCCTGCCTCATCTCCCGGGGTAGGCATATGAGTCGTATGTACCTCACAACCTCCGAGCTCTTTAAGTTTCTCCATAGCCAATTGAGCTGTAGGATTTGTAGCGCTACTGATACTCAAAGCAATTAAAGCCTCTTCCAAATCTAAACTTATTGTCTTTGTACCGGAAAGATTCTTTTTCAACCTTCCTATTGATTCGATTATAGTCGGTGATAAAAGGTGGATCTTATCCGGTATCTCACCTAGCTTCTTTATAGCATTAAATACAAGACTAGCTGTTGCATGCATGAGATCTGAGTTCTTACCGGTAACAATAGAACCATCTCTAAGTTCTATGGCCGCACCACAAAAGACACCTTCGTGTCCCTTCTTTTTCTCTTCAGCCTCTTTAAGCGCATCGTTCGCGGGTTTAACTACCCGGCGATCTTCGGGGCGAAGATTAAGCTCCTCCATAAGTTGTTCGACTCTCTGAACTGTTCCTTTGTCGCTAAAACCTATGGCATATTCGCATCTATACCTAAAAAACCGGCGTATAATCTCCTGTTTGGCAGCATCTCTGACTACCGCATCATCGATAATTCCGAAACCAGCTCTATTCACCCCCATGTCGGTAGGAGATTTATATATTGCTTCATCTCCGGTGATTTTCTCCAATATCCGCTCAAGAAGAGGGAAAGCATCAACATCCCGATTGTAATTAATTGCTGTCTTCTGGTAAGTTTCCAAGTGAAAAGGATCAACAAGGTTAAAGTCTCTTAGATCAGCTGTAGCTGCTTCATAAGCTATGTTAACCTCGTGCTTAAGAGGAAGATTCCAAATGGGAAAGGTCTCGAACTTTGCGTAACCTGCCTTTACTCCTCTTTTATATTCATGATAAAGCTGACTAAGGCAAGTAGCAAGTTTCCCGCTTCCTGGGCCTGGGCCGGTAACTACTACTAAGGGCTTCTCGGTCTCAATATAAGTATTCGCACCGTAGCCTTCATCGCTTACAATTAAATCGACATCTGTAGGGTAACCCTTGGTAAAAAAGTGAGTATAAACTCTAATGTTTCTGCGTTCTAATTTATTTTTGAAAATTATAGCTGAGGCCTGATTATCAAAACGGGTTATCACCACTGCTGCTATATTAATATCCCAGCTTCTTAAATCATCGATAAGTTTTAAGGCATCGACATCGTAGGTAATGCCAAAATCTGCCCGGACCTTCCTTCTTTCAATGTCACCGGCATAGATACAGAGGATAATGTCTGCTTTACCTTTAAGCTTCTGCAAAAGTCTCATTTTTACGTTAGGGCCAAATCCCGGTAAAACCCTTGAAGCATGGTAATCAAAAACAATCTTGCCGCCAAACTCTAGATAAAGTTTATTATTAAACCGCTCAACCCGTTCTAATATAGCGCCTGTCTGCTCTTTAAGGTATTGTTCATTATCAAAACCTGACCGCTTTAGCATCGCTACCCCTTTTAATATTATCGTCTTTTATTTACTGGTAAAACTTATGCGAGTCATTTCAAGTTTTCTTTACACTATTTCTCTATGATACTCCTGAAGAGATTTTAGTGAGATTTTCTTGTTCTTAAGAGCTTCTATTCCTTCAAGACTGGCGGAAGCCGCAGCCATAGAGGTAATATAAGGAACCTTCTGTTGTATGGCCATAATACGGATATAACTATCATCAGTCTTGCTATCCCTTCCCACCGGTGTATTTATGATAATGTGAATGTCTCCGTTTTTAATTGCATCAGCAAGGTTAGGTCTTCCTTCATGAAGCTTCTTCACCTCTGTATTATTTATTCCGTTTTCCTTAAGAAAGCGGCTAGTTCCTATTGTAGCATAGATATTAAACCCGAGTTTGCTAAACTCTTTGGCTATGTTAAGTAACTCCGGTTTGTCTTTGTCGGTTACGGTAAGCAAAGCATTTCCCTCTATAGGAAGCTTTAAGTTAGCTGCTGCTTGAGCTTTATAAAAAGCAATCCCAAAGGTATCGCCGATTCCCATCACCTCTCCGGTAGCCCTCATCTCAGGGCCAAGTAAAGGGTCTACTTCCGGAAACATATTAAAGGGGAAAACTGCCTCTTTAACTCCTACGTGAGAAATCTTACGGGGCTTCTGAAGCTCGGGAAAATCTTTTATCTTTTTGCCCACCATTAATTGAGTTGCTATCCGTGCTATGGAGAGTCCCATGACTTTTGAAACTAACGGTACCGTCCGAGATGCCCGAGGATTAGCTTCCAGAACATATACTTTATCATCACAGATAGCGTACTGGATATTCATCAATCCAACAACCTTAAGTTCCTTTGCTATTTGAACTGTGTACTTCTTAATAAGCTTTAGATGCTCCTCTTTTATGGTTCTGGTGGGAATCGCACAAGCAGAATCGCCGGAGTGGACACCGGCAAGTTCTATATGTTCCATCACCGCTGCAACATATACATCCTCTCCGTCAGAAAGAGCATCGACTTCTGCCTCAACAGCATGTTCCAGGAATCTGTCAATAAGCATAGGAAAATCGGGGCTCACTTTGATTGCTTCCTGAGCATACTTTTCTAGCATCGTCTGATTATAAACAATTTCCATACCCCTGCCTCCCAAAACAAAAGAAGGGCGTACCATAAGCGGGTATCCGATCTTATTGGCAATTTTTATCGCCTCATCTAAAGAACGGGCTGTACCGCTCTCGGGCTGGGGAATATCCAGGGCAATCAAGCTTTGCCTAAAATATTCTCGATCTTCGGCTAAACGAATACTTTCCGGCGAAGTGCCGATAATTTTTAAACCGTTATCTTTCAACTCCTGAGCTATATTCAAAGGAGTTTGGCCGCCAAACTGGACAATAACTCCTTCGGGCTTTTCTTTTTCATAGATAGTTAACACATCTTCTACGGTCAAAGGTTCAAAATAGAGTTTGTTAGAAGTATCATAATCAGTAGATACTGTCTCAGGGTTACAATTTATCATAATTGATTCATAGCCTTCATCCCGCAGGGCAAAAGCAGCATGAACACAGGTATAATCAAACTCTATTCCCTGACCGATCCGGTTAGGTCCTCCGCCTAAAATTAATATTTTCTTATTTGGCGATACCGACACCTTATCTTCTCCGATATAGGTTGAATAATAGTAAGCGGCATTTTCTACTCCGCTAACCGGAACAACATCGTAACGACCGTTCTTCTTAAGCCTAATTCTCCTTTCTCTTACTTCTTTCTCCTTCAGCTTAAAAAGCTGAGCTAAATACTTATCTGAGAATCCCAGCTCTTTTGCCTTAATCAGCTCTCCATCAGCTAAATCTTTCCATTTATTTTTAATTATCGCTTCTTCGAAATCGACAAGCTCCTTCATCTCCCGAATAAACCAAGGGTGGATATAGGTAACTTTATGAAGCTCCTCAACAGAAATACCTCTGCGTAAAGCTTCATAAATTAAGAATATTCGCTCACTGGAGGGAGCGCTTAACTTGCCTTTTAACTTGGACAGAGGAAAAGCTTTGAATTCTTCAACACCTAAACCGTACCGGCCTATTTCCAAAGAACGAATAGCTTTCTGAAAAGCCTCTTTGAATGTCTTACCGATACTCATTACCTCACCAACAGCCTTCATCTGGGTTCCTAAAATATCCTTGGCTTGAGGAAACTTCTCAAAGGCCCAGCGGGCAAATTTAACAACCACATAATCACCGCTAGGTTCATACTTCTCCAAAGTCCCTTCTTTCCAGTAAGGAATCTCATCCATTGTTAGACCGGCAGCTAACTTTGTTGAAATACGGGCTATCGGAAAGCCGGTTGCTTTGGAAGCAAGAGCTGAAGAACGCGATGTTCTGGGGTTAATTTCGATAACTACTATTCGATCATCCTTAGGGTTGTGAGCAAACTGAATATTTGTTCCGCCAACAACCCCGATTGCATCAACTATCTTGTAGGAATATTCCTGCATTTTATCCTGTAACTCTTTTTTTACGGTAAGCATCGGGGCAGAACAAAAGCTATCTCCGGTATGAACACCCATAGCATCAATATTTTCGATAAAGCATACGGTAATTTTCTGATTTTTATGATCCCGTACCACTTCCAGTTCTAATTCTTCCCAGCCGATAACTGCTTCTTCAACTAGAACTTGATGAACAAGACTTGCCGCTAAGCCACGAGTTACAATAATCCTTAATTCCTCTACATTGTAAGCAATTCCTCCTCCGGTTCCGCCCATGGTGTAAGCCGGCCTTAATACCACCGGGTAGCCTATCTTCTGGGCTATAGCCTCAGCGGCTTCAACCGAATGGCTAATTTCCGATTCAGGAAGAGGAATTCCTAATTTCTTCATTGTCTCTTTAAAAATCAGACGATCTTCCCCGCGTTCAATAGCATCAACTTTAACCCCGATAATTTTAACCTCGTATTTGGCTAAAATTCCTGCTTTATGAAGACTGGAGGAAAGATTAAGGCCGGTTTGCCCGCCTAAATTAGGCAGCAGAGCATCGGGACGTTCCCGCTTAATAATGGCCTCTAAGCTTTCGATAGTGAGCGGCTCAATATAAGTTTTATCAGCCATACCGGGGTCGGTCATAATCGTTGCCGGGTTGGAATTAACCAAAACAACTTCATAGCCTTCTTCTTTTAAAGCCTTGCAGGCTTGAGTACCAGAATAATCAAATTCACAGGCTTGCCCGATAATTATCGGCCCGGAACCAATAATTAAAACTTTTTTAATATCCTCATATCGCGGCATAAATAATCCTCCTTTACTTACTGCTCCAAAAATAGAAAAAGCGCCCCTTCTACATCATTGGTTTAGAAAGGACGCCATCATCCACATTGGGATTGATTATCCGATAAATTTGGCTAATAGTCAAGAAAAAAAATAACCTTTTTTTTATCTAAAAAATCTTAAAAAAGCTAATATTTATAGGCATTCTTGCATGGTGTAAAAAAAAATAAAAAACTACTTGACAAGTGTAAAGTAATAGTTTACACTTGTAATGTAGAATGAAGCTTAGGTTTACAGAACAAAGTGAAAGTAAACCTTTAGCTGAATTCACCCGAAACATTCTTTAAAAATTTCATAGAAATTTTTAAAGTATTTAGATGTTTCGGGATAATTCGCACTTATCACTTATGTTCACTTCGTTCCGTAAGTGATGTGCTCATTAAAGGAGGAAAAATGGAACAGGAATATTTAAGCCCGACTCAAGCCGCTAAAATTCTAAAAATATCCCGTCAAGCAGTTATTGAACGCATAAAACATGGAGCCCTTTACGCTGAGCGGGTGGGAAAACGATATATAATCCCCCGGGGTGAACTTCCCACCGAAGATGCTCTCTTAAAAGATCGGAAAACCAAAACAAACATTTCCTTGGAGAGTAAGAAGAGCCGGAAGGATATGATAAGAAAAGTTTTAGAAAAGGTGCATCGGGAAAATATAAAGACCATACAGCTCTGGTTTGTGGATATCTTAGGAACCTTAAAATGCGTTTCGATTACCCAAAGAGAATTAAAAGATGCTTTAGGCCATGGCAAGGGGTTTGACGGTTCTTCTGTTACCGGTTTTGCCGAAGCTGAAGAAAGTGATATTGTTGCTTTGCCAGATCCTGCCACTTTTAAAGTCTTGCCTTGGACGATTGAAACCGGTCCTATTGCCAGAATGCTCTGCGATATACTCAGCCCTGATTTTACCCCTTATGCTGGTGATAGCCGCTATGTTCTTAAAAGAGCCTTGGCCCGGGCAAAGAAGTTAGGCTTTACTTTCTATGTCGGACCAGAGTTAGAATACTTTTACTTTAAGTCTGCTCGAAAACCAGAAATTATAGACGAAGGTTCTTACTTTGAGCTAATACCCAACGATTTAGCCAATACCTTAAGAAATAAAACCGTAAAAGTCTTAGAAGAGATGGGTATACCGATGGAGGCAACCCACCATGAAGTTGCCCCTTCACAACATGAAATTGACCTAAAATATAACGATGCTCTTACTATGGCTGACAACGTAATAACTTGTAAATATGTGATCAAGGAAATTGCCCAACAGAATGGCGTCTATGCTACTTTTATGCCCAAACCCCTCTTTGGAGTGAATGGTTCAGGAATGCATGTTCACCAATCGTTGTTTAAGGGCAGCCAAAATTCTTTCTTTGATAAAAAAGACAAGTATCACCTTTCATCCGTGGCCAAAGGATTCATTGCTGGTGAACTAAAGCATGCCCGGGAAATTTCCTCTCTAACTGCTCAGTGGGTAAATTCCTATAAACGTCTGGTTTCCGGGTATGAAGCGCCGGTATATGCTTCCTGGGCTCAAAAAAACCGTACTGCTCTGCTGCGAGTTCCGGTATACCGGCCGAGAAACGAAAAAGCAACCCGGGTAGAATTACGCTGCCCTGACCCCGCTTGCAACCCCTACTTAGCCTTTGCCGTAATGCTAGCAGCCGGGTTGGAAGGTGTAGAAAAGAAATATCAGCTTCCTCCTGCTGTTGAACCTAATATCTACCGGATGGCTATGGAAGAAAGAGAACGAAGGGGGCTTACCTCACTTCCCGGGAATCTTTTTGAAGCCATTATTGAAACTGAAAAAAGTACCTTTGTGCGGGAAACTTTGGGAGCCCACATCTTCAACAGATTCTTGTTCAATAAAAAGAAAGAATGGGAAGATTACCGGATCCAGATTACTGAACATGAAATTAAGAAATACCTTCCCCTGCTCTAGGGCTTAAACTGAAGAGAATTTGCGATATAAAAAGGCGCCTCCTCAAAACCGGAGGCGCCTTTTATTATCTTTATTAAACTTAATTCTCTACTTAGACTAAACCTTGGTCAAGCATAGCATCAGCAACTTTTACAAACCCGGCGATATTTGCACCCTTCACATAATCTATGTAATCACCTTCTTGGCCATATTTTACGCATTGCTCGTGAATAGCCCGCATTATCCCTTTTAATTTCTCATCTACTTCCTCGCGAGTCCAAGACAATCTTAAGCTATTCTGAGACATCTCAAGGCCAGAAGTTGCTACACCTCCGGCATTTGCTGCCTTACCAGGAGCATAGCAAATCTTAGCTTTTTGAAATACATCCACTCCTTCTGGGGTTGTCGGCATATTTGCGCCTTCTCCTATAGCCAGACAGCCGTTCTTAACTAAGATTTTAGCGTCTTCTTCATTGATTTCGTTTTGGGTAGCAGAAGGAAAAGCTATATCACACTTGACCCCCCAAGGATGCTGTTTTTCAAAGTATTTACAGCCGTATTTTTTGGCATATTCTTTAATCCGGCCGCGTTTTACATTCTTAAGCTCCATAACAAATGCTAACTTTTCGGCATCGATACCAGTTGGATCATAGATATAACCGTTGGAATCAGACAAAGTAACGCAGACTCCGCCAAGCTGGTTTACCTTCTCTACAGTATACTGGGCAACATTACCCGAACCGGATACTGTACAAACTTTACCCTCTAATCGCTGGCCTTTTGCCTTTAACATTGCCTCGACAAAATAGACACAGCCATAACCAGTGGCCTCAGATCTAATTAAACTTCCGCCCCAGTTAAGTCCTTTACCAGTTAAAACTCCGGTAAATTCGTTACGTAGTCTCTTATATTGACCGTAAAGGAATCCTATCTCCCGGCCGCCAACACCGATATCGCCAGCAGGAATGTCGGTATCAGGACCGATATGCCGGAAAAGCTCGGTCATAAAGCTCTGACAGAACTTCATTACTTCATTATCGGTTTTTCCTTTGGGGTCGAAATCAGAACCGCCTTTGCCGCCACCCATAGGAAGAGTGGTAAGGCTATTTTTAATTACCTGCTCAAAAGCAAGAAACTTTAAGATGCCTAAATAAACAGTGGGGTGAAAACGAAGCCCTCCTTTGTAAGGACCAATGGCGCTGTTCATCTCGATACGAAAACCTCGGTTAACTTGGACTTCGCCTTTATCGTCCATCCAAGGCACACGAAACATTATTACCCTCTCCGGCTCAACAAATCGCTCTAAGATTTTAGCATCCTGGTACTTCTTGTGCTTCTCGATATAGGGCATCAAGGATTCAGCTACTTCCTCTACTGCCTGATGGAATTCCGGCTCACCGGGATTTCGCTTAATCACTTGTTCCATAAACTGTTTCACTTTTAGATCTGACATGTTCCTTCCTCCTTTTTAAAATATTTTATTACTTTTGAGAAAGATGTCTAATTATTCCTTGGCATGCCTTCTTTGCCATACCCATAGCTTCGATGACTGTTCCTTCTCCTCCGACAATATCTCCTCCGGCAAATACACCCTTTACAGAAGTCTCCATACTTTCCGAATCTACTTCCAGATCGCCGTATTTATCAACTTTTAAATCCGGAGTAACACTAGTCAAGACTCTGTTGGCGCCTAAACCCACTGCCACTATAGCTAAATCGCAATGATTTTCAAAATCACTGCCTTCAATAGGTAAAGGCCTCCTTCGCCCCGATTCATCCGGCTCACCCAAGCGGCACTCTAAAGATCTTATTTTCTTCACAAAACCTGAGCCATCACTGCTAAACTCCTGGGGCTGAACTAAAAATTTAAAAAGAACTCCTTCTTCCTTAGCATGCTCAATCTCTAAGCGCCTTGCCGGCATCTCAATTTCTCTACGTCGATAAAAGATTGTTACGCTCGGCTTAATTCCCTTTATCTTCTGCAGGCGCAAAGCAACTCGGGCCGCATCCATAGCGGTATTACCTCCACCGATAACAACCATATTCTCACCGACATTAATCGGAGTATGGAATTGAGGGAATTTATATGCTGACATAAGATTTACCCGAGTTAGAAACTCATTAGCCGAATAAACATTGCAGAAATTCTCACCCTTTATCTTTAAAAAAGATGGCACACCAGCGCCTAAACCTAAAAATACCGCTGAAAACCTCTCTCTGAAAAGTTCATCCAAAACCTTGGTTCTTCCGATAATAAGATTAGGTATAAATTCCACTCCTAACTTTTTAAGATAGTCTAGCTCAAAGTCTAAAATATCCCGCGGTAACCTGAAAGGCGGAATGCCATATCTTAAGACTCCTCCGGTTTTATGTAACCCTTCAAAAATAACTGATTGTATACCCTGGCGGCTTAATTCTCCAGCTACAGACAAACCAGCCGGCCCGGAGCCCACAATTGCTACTTTAAATTTAGAAAACCTTCCTTTTTTTTGCAAAGGAACTTCTAAATTATTCCTGATCCCGTAATCACCGACGAACCTCTCTAGAAAATGAATGTTAATTGCTTCCTCGGAAGCAAAAGGTAAACCCTTTTTACTAAATACACAAGTCTTCCGGCATTGATACTCAGCCGGACAAACCCTTCCGCAGATAGAAGGAAAATCATTCTTTTCTCTAATCTTAAAATAAGCTCCCTCATAGTCTTTCTCTGTAATCTGGGCGATGAATTTCTTTATATCTATTTCTACCGGACAACCATCAATACAAGTAGGATTCTTACATTGAATACAGCGCTTAGCTTCAAGAAGAGCCTCTTCTTCATTGTAGCCAAGAGCAACTTCTTCAAAGTTACTTGCTCTAACTTTCGCCTCTAATTCTCTTATTCTTACCGGTTCTTTCATTTCATGGATACAATCTATCGGTTGAGGCTTAGCCTCAACCGGCTCCGCCTTCGGCGGAGATTGTATACCTCATAACTTGTAAAGATTACAAATATGTTTCTCTTTGTCCTCGTATACCTTATTCCTCTTAATTAGCTCATCCCAATCGATTAGAGAAGCATCAAATTCCGGACCATCTACACAAGTAAATTTGACTACTCCATCCACGGTAACCCGACAACCTCCGCACATACCAGTAGCATCAATCATCAATGAATTTAATGATACTAAAGTCTTTATCCCCGAATCTTTAGTGACTAACGAAACTTTTTTCATCATCGGGACCGGGCCAACAGCATAAATAAGACCATGCTGCTCCTTACTAATAAGTTCTTTTAATATATCGGTAGTAAATCCCTTCTGACCGCAAGAGCCGTCGTCAGTAGCGATAAGTAGCTCATCAGAAACTGTTTTTAGCTCCCCTTCTAAGATTAAGAGATCTTTTGTCCTTGCTCCCAGTATAGTAGTCACCTGATTCCCGGCAGCCTTTAACTCTCTAGCTGCCGGATAGATCTCGGCAATACCGACCCCTCCTCCTACTAAAATTACCTTCCCGTATTTTTTTATCTCGGTATGGTGGCCTAAGGGGCCAACTAAAGCGTAGAGGGACTCACCGATCTCTAAGCGGCCTAGGAGCTTAGTAGTCAACCCTACCTCTTGGACAATTAAGGTGATAGTGCCGTCTTCTGTATCTTTCTCAACTACGGTTAACGGCACTCTTTCCCCGACTTCCGATACCATCAAAATTACGAATTGACCCGGCTTTGCTTTTTCAGCAATATCGGGAGCGACTACCTTTAATTGAGTAATCCTTACCCCTAAAGCATCAACTAAGATATTCTTTTCCACTATTTTTGCCATTATTCTCTCTAATTACTAACCTGATTCCCTAAGGATTCTCGCCATAAAATAAAAAAAGCGCCTTTTCTTTTACATCTTGTATAAAGAAAAGACGCCTTCGTCCTTCCTTAATATAACAATACAAATTAAATTGTCAAGGGATTTCTTAATCGATTTACGGGGTAAACCACAGTTGAACTATTCCGCTAACTGCTAAACTTACTATTAAACCAGCAACAGCCACACCCAAAAAAATTGCTAAAAACGCTCTCCTTACTGGTATCTCAAATAAAGTTGCAGCTACTGTTCCAGTCCAGGCTCCAGTTATTGGCAAGGGTATAGCCACAAAAAGAATCAGGCCCCAGAATCTCCAACGTTCCACAAGCTTTGATCTTTCCTCTACCTTACTAAACCACCACTTAAAAAACTTATCTAGAAATTTTATGTTCTCCAGGTGATGAAAAGAATACTTAAAGAACAATAACAATGGTAAGACTGGAATCAAATTGCCTAAAAGAACCAGAAAGTAAAGACGAGTCAAAGGCACTCCTAGGGCAAAACCTAAAGGTATCGCGCCCCGTAACTCAAAAATAGGCAGGGCTGCTGTCCCGATTACTTTAAATTCATCGACTCCAACCATATTCACCTACCAAAGGAACAAATCTGCATCCACAAACCTCTTGCTCACTTATTTTATCTTGAGAAACTCTATCTATGACCGTTAAATCCTGATGAAACCGCTCACCTAAAGGAATCACAATCTTCCCCCCTATTTTAAGCTGTTCAATAAGTGCCGGCGGCGTCTGGGAAACGGCAGCAGTAACAATTATTCGGTCATAAGGAGCTTGCTCCGGCCAGCCCAAAGTTCCGTCTCCCACCTTTATCTTAACCGCTAGCTTCAAAGAATCTAAAACTTTCTTGGCTTTCTTTGCTAAAGAAGGAAATCTTTCTATAGTATAAACCTGAGCTCCTAAAAAAGCAAGAATTGCTGCCTGATACCCACTACCACAACCAACCTCAAGAACCCGCATCTTTGGTCTAAGCTTTAAATGCTGAGTCATTAAGGCTACCATATAGGGCTGGGAAATGGTCTGCTCGCTACCAATAGGCAGGGGCGAATCACTGTAGGCAAATCTCTTTTGGGCATCCGGGACAAAAATATGACGGGGGATGCTTTTAAAAGCCTCAAGGATTCTGGCATCATCAATCCGCCGGCCAAGAATTTGTCGAGAAACCATCTCTTCCCTTAAACTGACAAAAGCATCCTCACTCATCTTTTGATTACAATGGCTCATTTATGCTTTTATTCACTTTTCCAACTGTAAAATAAATTTTATGAACCTTATCGTATCGATGAAAGGGTTTATCCTGCTGCGTAAGCTTTTAAAATAAATACTCTTTATTGGTATGCTTTTTATGGGAAATCCTAAACGGGCAGCTTTTATGAGAATTTCGGACTCAATTTCAAAGTTATTGGTCTCTATTTTTATTCTTTCCAAAGTTTCTCTCTTGATCAGGCGAAACCCACATTGAGTATCAGGTATCCGCTGCCGGGCTATTCGTGAGATAAGCCAGGACATAAACTTATTAGTAATAACTCGTAACTTCGGCATTCCGGAATGGTTAAACATTCGGTTACCAACAGTAAAATATGTACCCGAGGCTGCTTCCTGTAAAAACTTATCCAGTTCTACTGGTGAATGTTGGCCATCAGCGTCCATAGTAATTATATAATCAAAGTCAGCCTTATTAAGAAGATAGGCAATGCCTCGCTTCAAAGACATTCCCTTACCTAAATTCCTATTGTTTCTGATAACAAAATCGGCTTTCTTTTTAGCTAGTTCATAAGTATTATCTATCGACCCATCATCGACTACAAGCACAGAAAGATTTCGGCTCTTTACCTCATCCAAGATTCCCGATAAGCTAAATCGCTCATTGTAGGCAGGAATTATAACCCAAATTTTTATACCTTCTTTATCCTTCATAATTATCAGTCCAGTATTTCTGAAACACATACCACTGCTGTGGATATTTTTTTATGTATTTTTCTAATACTAAGTTGCATTGCTTAATTATGGCTACCTGGTCTTCGCCAGCCGCACTGTAAGAAATAGCTTTGTCAAAAATCAGATGATAATAATTCTTGTTTTCGCGAACTAAAAAAATCGGAATAATCGGCGCTTTAGTCTTTAAGGCAAAAAAAGCAACTCCCCGGGGGAAATGGGCATATCTGGAAAACATTTCAAGCTTCACTCCTTGACCAGAAAAATCTCTGTCCCCCAAAAGCGCAAGTGTATCTCCTTGTTTAAGGGCCAAAAAACAACCGCGAATGGCTGCTCCGGTAGGAATTACTTTCATCCCCACTCTTTGTCGCTGTCGATCAAAGAAATTATTTATTCGCCTATCTTCATGGGTACGGGCAACTACCGAAAGGGGGTAACCTAAGAGGGCCACAATTGCTCCGGCCAGTTCATAATTCCCCAGATGAGCAGCAAAGATAATGGCTCCCCTACCCTTAGCTAAAACATTCTTGAGATTATCCAGACCACTAATCCGTACGTATTTTTTTATAAACTTCAGGTTTAGCTTCGAATAACGAAAAAAATCTACCAAATAATAAGCAAAGTTGATAAAAATTTCTTGAGCGTATTGTTTTAATTTACTCTTATCCACAACTATTGGAGAAAGATTGTAAATTACGGACTCACGATCCCTTTTGGAGATATAGTAACAGATTACTGCGAAGAATTTAGCCAATAGATAACAAATTTTTCGGGGTAAGATTGAAGTTAGTACGTTTCCCAGACAATAAAGATAGTACATTAACTTATTAACTCTAAGATTAGATCAACGATCCTTAAAGAAGAATCAATGTAAGAATTTTCTTTCGCCCTTTCTCTTAAGGAATACATTCTTTTCTTATTTTGCAGCAGGCTGTTGATAATTTCACCTATATCTTTGGCATGATCAGATTTTATTATCGCCTGCTTTTTAGAGAGATAACTTACATTTCTTTCTTCCTGGCCGGGAATGGAGTAAGTGACAATTATACATAAACCCTTGGCTAAAGCCTCGGAAATAGTTATGCCGCCGCCTTTGGTAATAATAATATCAGAAAAATCCATCACTTTATGGATATTTTCTGTATAACCAAAGACAAAAAGCGGTTTTTTAAATTTTTCTCTTTTCTTAAGAAACCAATTATGAAGCTTTTTGTTCCTACCACAAACTACTATAATCTGAAAATTATCCTCAAGAACATCCAGCTTCCTGGCAATACTTTTTATCGGACCGATACCTAACCCACCTCCCATTATTAATACTGAATCTAAATCAGCTACAAAACCCAATTCACGGCTAATCTGTTCCTTAGGGTAACTGGTCAAGAATTTCACTGAAATAGGTATTCCCAATATTTTTACTTTTTCTGCGTCTATTCCCTCACTAATTAAAACATTTTTTGCTTCCTGGCAAGCAACAATATATCGATCAACAAAAGGATGAATCCAGAAACGATGAGGATGATAGTCGGTTATTATCGCCACTAAAGGACACTTTAATCCCATTTTTTCTTTAAAGTCGGCAATTAAACCGCAAGGGAAAGCCTGAGTAGCTACAAAACAATCAGGTGGATAGCGAGTTATCAACTTATTCAATCGGGAAAAAGTAAATCTATTTATTATTTTACGATAAGGAGTAAGAGCTTTTACCACTTTACGCCGGTCATAAGCTTTCCCCCAAATATGCGGAAAGTGTTTTATAATTGTAATATAAATAGAGTTAACTATCTTCTCCCCCCGGGGATAAAAATAACCAAGACCATTGAGATTCAAAACATCAATCTGGGGATTCTTATAATGGAGAGCTTCTTTTAAATTCTGAGCAGCCTTATTATGGCCACCAGATTCCGAAATATGAAAAATATGAACTTTCTTTGGCTTCTTATGCATAGTCTGTTAGTGTAAACAACTGTCTATTCTTGCCAATAGCTATATTAAATCAAAATAATCTTTACCTTCACTCAATGGGTTAAGCGACTGCTCTACCTTTATATCTTTTCTACTCTTTAAGTCGATTAACTCACCCTTAACCCCGCCAACCACCTCAACCACCGGAGAAAATATATCATCTTCATTCTGGTCTCTGACTATAGCTACCTTGCCGTCATTGAGCCGGACAATTGTCCCGGCCGGGAAAACACCTAAAGTTTTGAAAAACTTATCTAAAAGCTTGGGGTCAAATCTCCTACCCTTATCGCTTACCATCGCCTCATAAACCTTCTCCGGAGGATAATCCCTCTTATAAGATCTTCTTTGCAGGAGTGCATCATAGACATCACAAATCATAATAATCAAAGAAGCTATACGAAGTTTCCGCGGAAAAAATAGCTTAGGATAACCTTTCAAATCATATCGTAGGTGATGCTCAAAAGCAACCACTACTGGTAAAACCGTTAGAGTATCAACGTGCCTTAAGAGAATTTCTGCGCCGAGAACAGTATGGCTTTTTATTTTATCAAACTCTTCTTTATCTAGTTTATCTTTCTTCTGGAGTATTTTTTTAGCAATATAGAGCTTACCGATATCATGGAATAGACCAGCTATTCCAATATCCAAGCAATCGTTTCGGGAAAATCCTAACTTGTGTGAAAGATAGATTGAAAGAATGCTTACGTTCAAAAGGTGCATAAAAGTTGCGGTGTCATAACTCTTGGTCTGTCTAAGTTTGGAAAAAATTTGATACTTACCACTCAAGTTTTCCATAATATCGTTAGCAATAAATTTTAAATTTACATGGTCAACCCTATCGCTATTAATCAATGCATCTAAAGAGTGCGAAAGTCTATCCAGACATCCTTTGTAGTGCATAAATTCAATCTTCTCGTCTGACTGCTGTTCAGGAGAGCTCTTGGTGGGAGATTTAATTTTAGCCACCGTAATACCGTTTACCCCGGCAGCAGACAGGTATTCCTGAGGCAGAAGTTGCATATTTTCCACCGGGGTAATCAGGAAAACAATAAATTTAACCAATTCTTCGCGGCTTACTCCTCTACGGAAGGCTATCCTCTCAACATTAATTTTCTTTAAATAATCGATAGCCTGGACTGCTCGTTTACTTAATTCAAAAAATATATCCTCGCCGCTGGCTAGTTCCCGATCCAATATGCCCACAACCAATTCATCCCGATCGCTTAGGATTACAGCTAAGCTACCATAAGCCTTCTGGAGAGCCTCAAGGAACAGCTTGTGTTCAGTTCCATACACCCGGGCTGCCTGCCAAGACGACATTAGATTTTTTAAGAACAATTCGATCCGATCAAACTCCATCTCTCTCCAAAATTTCCTCAGCTTTTCGTCTTATCTTCCTATTCCAGAAAAACCGATACTTGCTTAAATCAAATAAATATCCCCGGGCCTGGGGGAAAAAGGCTTCAGCAATAAGATTCAAATTCTTTTCAATAATCTTGCTTCTTAACCCGAAAGGATTCGAAATAGCTAAGAGCATCTTAGCGGCTTTGGAAAGTAAAGCCGGGCTCTTAGCTAGAACTAGTAAAACTTGTTTGGATTGGGAAAAATCTCCTTTATTAAGAAGCGAAAACAAAAATTCTTCATCCACTAAATTGAATTCTTCCATTTTCTTCAACAGCTTTAGTTTTATGAAGTTATTGGATAAAGAAAAAATATGCTTAAGAATATCAAGACTTAAAACCGGCTCTACCATATTTAAACTTTCCATAATTCTTTCAACAAATCGAAAATCAAAAATTTTCTGATCGAGCTTTTGGTAAAAAAGAGGCAGGGTGTGGCTAAAAAGTTTGAAAAATAATTTTAAAATGCAAGGATTTACTCTACCTTCCTTAAATATTTTATCCAGATAAAACTTTGTATCCAAGCTACTGGCATCTACAATATCTATCAAGGCTTCTAAGTCCAAAGAGTCATCGCTGCTAAAAATAACTTTTTCTACAAAAGCCGCTATATTTTTATTCACCTCCGGAAAAAGCGATTTAAATTCAATGGTTTGCTTCTTTTTTTCGTCGAAAGCTTTTATAAAGCTTTCGATATATTTTAGGTCATCCTCGCTTAAAGCCTGTTCAAGTTCGGGCAAGATACGGCTTACGACTAAACCCAGCCTTTTTGCGCTCAATTCCAAGATAAAAAGGTCCAGGAGAACGAAACGATAGTTTTCGATGAGCTGCTCGCGGTTAAAACATAAACCTTCCCCCAAAGAAATGTTCTCCAAAATCGCAGCCAAGTTATCATGATAAGTATTTCGCCCCTGCGAAGAAAAATCCGGTAAAGAAATCAGTTCCTTGATCCCGGCGATTGCCTTGATGTTATTCCGTAACGCTTTATCTTCTTCGAATTTTTTAGCAAAAAAAGCAGCAACTTCTTGGTGTTTCTCTCGATCCACGAGTTTAGAAAACAATTTAAGGCTTACTGGATCAAGCACAGTATCGCTTTGCAGCTGCTCTAATAAGGCGTTGGAGATATCTTCCGCATTCAATCCTTGCAAAAATGTCTTGAGTCCGTCAATCTGTTCTTTGTTGAATTTGCTTCCGCTCTTTAAAATTGATTTCGCTAAAGCCTTTGAGCATTGGAGAAATTTGTTCTTATTTTTATCTTTAAGATAATTGAAAAGTTCACTGATACTTTCCATTATGTCTTTATTGTCTACTATATCCTCAATCCGAATTCTTTCTAAGACTTTCTGAAAATCATCGGTTAACTCATCGATTCTTTTAGTATCACCTTGATTAAAGCTCCTCTTTAATAAATATGTCCAAATATCGACATACTCTTCACCTTCACCCTTAAGGAGCTGTGAATAATCTAGCTCTTCAATCATAATATGTTCCAGGCGGTCTTTGCTAAAAAGGGTATTTAGGCCTCCCTTTAGCAAAATGTCTTTCGGCGACAATTTGGTCTGGCCAAAAAATGTAATTAACTCTTCATTAGACACCCCGGCCTTAAAACTTATCGCCTTTACCTTGCGGCGATGGAAAAAATGAGCAATCTCCTGATACAATTTTTCACCCTTCAAGTGCTTATTGTTAAACACCAAGGAATCCGGTGTAATGCCCATTCTTAAAGGATCTACTGCAATTAAAACCTCCCTGATCGCCCTTATTAAATTGTCTACAGATTTTACCAAAAGCGGATGTCCTTTGAAGTAAACAGAGGCATTGGTTAGGACTACCCGGAAACTCTTTAGGAAACCATCGTAAACTTTATCCTCATTAGCCATGGAACCTGCTTAATCTTTCTCCTAAAAATACTCCCGATACATATCTAAAACACGCCGAAGTATTGGTTCGTTCCTTTTATGATTAAGCTCTAAGAAACGCGATACTCCATAATGCAAGCATCCATAGGAAGAAGATACGGTTAATTTTTGCAGCGGGGTTTTTAAATTATAGGGAACGTAATCCTTCAAAAAACCGTAAAAACCCTCTTTAAGGTTTAACCTGCCGATAAATGAAACCGTAAAATCATCCTCAGGGATACCTTCTTTTATTTCTTGCAAGATATAACAAATTTCACTCTTAATGTAATCTTTAACAAATGAATTTATGGTCTGGGTACTTAATTTTACATACCCTGAATCTCTTTTAACCGTTATTTCTTTAAAATAAGGTATCTCTTTGAAAGAGATGTAACGTTGGAATATCTCCTCGGCTAAAGAAACTTTAAGGATAAATCGCTTTGCCAATTCCTCAATTATTTTGCGAAAAGAAAAATTGAATTCTTTGTCAAAAACAAAATTATTGCTACTCCTGGCAATAAAACGGCTCTTATCATAATCAATACTCACCACAACCTGCCCCCTATCCCTACCGGTAAGCCCGCCGAGAAGTCTTGGACCTTTTTCCTTTAATTCGGATAGATCTATGGCGGTAAAGACAGAAGAAAATCGGCTTATCTGGGGAGCAATCATGCCGCCAAGGTTTCGATCTAAATTATCAAAAATATCTTCAACCCCCTTCTGCACCTTGTCTTTAATCCAAACCAAGAATGACTGTAATTTTATCTTTTTTGCCCAGACTCCTAAAGGAAACTTATAGTAGCTAGTTCCTTCTACTTCATATTTTATGACGATGTTATGAATACAAAAATCGTCCCAATTAAGGAATTTTTCTTCAATCTCGCGTTTAGCCCGGGTGATGTCACGGGAAGTAATCTTTTTTCTTGTCTTTAAGGTAACTGTATCCTCAACAACTTTTTGTTGCGCTGTTTCCCAAGGTAATTCTAAGAAAACCTTCTCACATCGACAAGAAAATTTTTCTTCGTTCTCCTTTATCTTCTGATCCAGAATTTCTAAATTTTCTTTTAAAAAAACAATAATATCATTACTATTATTCACAATCGGAACTTCCGATTCTTTGAGAAAGATGAGGCGGGTTCCTTTTAGGCGCCCGAAGGAAATAAATATTTTATCTCTGTCCAGGGTAATAGCACAAACTCCCCTCATCGTTTAAATTCCATATAAACCTTTTTAAATCGTAGGTCGATATAGTTAACTGAAGACATTTTCTCTTTCAGTTCCTCAGCTCTAAGATTTTTAAAAAGTTTTAATTTTCGCCTAAAATCATCTTTGCCCACGATTACCCTTATCCCACCATCCGGAGCTTGCTCTTCAGCTGCGCGGTTTTTCTGGATAAAGATAAAATCAATGGCTTCTATGCGACTGACATTTATCAGCTTTATTTCTCCTTGATCAAGAAGCCCTTCAGCAGCTAAGGCTTCGATTAAACCAAAAGCATATTCCAACTTCTTGCTTTTAATACTGGCCCCCTTCCTGAAATCCCTGCCGCTGCTATCCATCTCTATAAGAATAAGGTCATCTAATGGCTTACGGTTGCCCTCGCTTAATATAACCGCTTCTTTGTCCACCGGATAAAAATTTTTATCTTTTATCTGGGCAAAGGGATTTCTCTTTGTTGCTTCAATCGTTAACGAAGAAGGAAACACACGATAAACCTGGATTTCTTTATATTCGGGATGTGCCCTTATGAGAGAGGAATAAATTGATTTAATGTCTAAGCTGAATAAAGATTTATCGGTTATTCTTTCTTTTAAACTTTTACTCAAAAGTTGCTGGGGATCTTTTATGCCTTCAGCTTTTATTTTAAAAACACCGGAAGTATAAATGGCATACCCTAGACCGATAAGCAGGATCAGGCCGCAAACTACTATACTCATCCACCAAATGGCTTTGGAATCTAAGCGAAAATTAAATTGTCTAAATCTTTTGCGTCTTTTTCTTCCCATACAAACTCCCTTATAAATATCATCTTTACCCCGTCACCACTCCTAATTTATAACCGGGTAAAGCTAATTCTACCATTTGAAGTATTAAGTCATTAAAATTAATTCCATATACCCCGGCGGCAAACGGAAGGAGGCTGTGAAGAGTTAGTCCGGGGATTGAGTTAACCTCTAAAACAAAAGGAACATTATCTTGGTCCAGACGGATGTCTACGCGGGAGAAATGCCGACACCCTAGAGCCTTGTGAGCTGCTAATCCTACAACCTGCACTAATTTTGTAACCGCTTGATCTAAGGAAGCCGGGGCAATAAATTCGCTCCCACCTTCACTATATTTAGCATCAAAGTCAAAATGTTCTTTTTTAGGAATAATCTCTACTACGGCTAAGGGCTGGTTATCTAAAATTCCCACCGTCACCTCTCTACCTTCAATGTAGTCCTCCAAGATTACCTCAGCCGAATAAAAAAAAGCCAGTTTCAGCGCGGCTGCAAGATTATTCTTCCCCCTTAAGATAGAAACTCCGATACTGGAACCAGAAGAACAGGGTTTGACTACCACCGGATAGTTAATTGCTGAGGGAGTTCTTTGGCCTGGAGTAAGAACAGTAAAATCAGGGGTAGTGATTCCCTGGGTTTTAAAAATCCGCTTGGAAGCAGCTTTATCCATAGCCAGAGCACTCGCCTCTGGTCCTGAGCCAGTATAAGTAATATCCAATTCTTCCAAGATGGTCTGAATCCGGCCATCCTCGCCGAATTCTCCGTGAAGAGCAATAAAAGCTAAATCGATACCGGAGCTGACAATAAGCTCTTTGACTTTAGCTTCTTGGTTAGTACAGATATCAATAAAAACTACCTCTAGGCCCTTAGCTACTAAAGCCTTATGAGCTTCTCTTGCCGAAATTAGTGAAATTTCGCGCTCTGCTGATACTCCTCCGCCTAAGACACCTACTCTCACCGTTTCTCTTCTTTTTTCTTTACCGCTTAACTTTACTAAACCCAACGTTTAATTTCTTCTTGTAAAATTATACTATACTTTTTATAAATCTGGTCTTTAATTTTTCGAATTAGATAATCAACATCTTTATATTTTGCGGAGCCTAAATTAACAATAAAGTTAGCATGTCGTAAAGAAACTTGAGCCTGACCTCTCTTTCGCCCCTTAAAGCCACAAGAATCAATCAGGAATCCGGCACTGGACTCCTGAGTGTTCTTAAAGATACAGCCGCAACTAGGAAAGCTAAAATCCTGCTGGCAGAGCCTTTGCCCCAATAGTTCATTCACCTTATCCTTTATTCTTACTTCTGAAGATAGTTTAAATTTAGCTCCTAAAATAACGTAGTTTTGCAGTGAAGAAGACCTATAACCAAAAATAATCTCTGATTTTTTTAAGGTTTTAATCTCTCCTTTATAACCCATAACCTTAACCTCGCTAACCAAAGTAGAGATGCTTCGGCCAAAAGAACTGGCATTCATAGCTAACAGACCGCCTAGGCTAGCTGGAATACCTGCTAGACTTTCTAATCCCGAAAGATAATTTTTAAGACAATAACCAATTAAATAAGCCAGGGGGGTTGAGGCGCCTACCTCCAAATAGCTCCCCGCCCTTTTGATAAAGCTGAAACTATTCCCCAAGTGTATTATCGGCCTCTTAATCAAGCAATCTTTTATGAGCAGATTAGAGCCTTTACCTAATAGATAAAAGTCTGAATTAAAGTCCTTGATCAGCTTACCTAAACTATCGGGATTATAAACAGTGTAAAAATGTTTTGCCTTCCCCCCTATTCTTATCGAAGTACGGCTTTTTAAATCAAGGTCTTGCTTCAGATCTGCTTTTCCCGAAAACACCTACGGATATCCTCCATAATAATATTTATATCTCCAGCGCCTAAAGCCAATACAAGATCGCCGGGTTTAAGCTGAGAAGGGATGGTAGCAATAAGTTGATTTTTAGGAACATATTCGACTCTAGTCGCAAGATTTTTGCTCACCTCTCTAGCCAACTCTTTAGCGCTAACTCCGGAAATATTTTTTTCGTTGGCAGCGTAAATGTCGCTTATCGCTAAGTGATCTACCCCGGAAAAACATTGGCTAAATTCAAGTTTTAAAGAGCTGAGACGGGAAAAACGGTGAGGCTGAAAAATTACAAATAACCGCTTAGGCTTTAAGAGCTTTCCGGCACTTAAAACTGCCTTTATCTCTGTAGGATGATGGGCATAATCATCAATGAAGGCTACTCCTTTGATTTTTCCCTTAGCTTCAAAACGCCGCTTAGTTCCTTTAAAATCTAAAAGTGTTTGCTTAACCTTCTCTAAATCTTCGCCTAAATAACGGAAAAAAGCAAAAGTGGCCAGAGTATTAAGACAATTATGTCTACCGACAAGGGGTGTTTTAACTGCAGTAATGAAATCGCCCTCGAGGTATAAATCAAAGAAACTAAACTCACCGTCAAATCTAAAATTTACCCCCCTTAGCCAGTTATGTTCCCCCCAACCAAAACTAACACCGCCTATCTTGCTAATAATTTCGGCTAGATAAGGTTCATCACCTAAAGCTATAACTTTCCCTCGAGTTGCTTTAGCAAAATTTAGAAAACGCCTCCTTAACTCCTCTAGACTCCCGTAATAATCAAGGTGTTCTCGGTCAATATTAGTGATTATCGATACCCAGGGATCAAAGGCCAGAAAACTTCCGTCGCTTTCATCAGCCTCAATAACAAAATAATCATCCCCCCACCAAGCTCCCTGGGAATAGTTAAGGGGCAAGCCTCCTACAAACACCGCTGGTTTATATCCTAAAGAGGTAAGAAGATATCCTAACAAAGAAGTAGTAGTGGTCTTACCGTGGCTTCCTGAGATCGCAATTGTTTTTTTCCCTCTACAAAGCTGGGCCAAGAGTTCGGCCCTTTTAAAAATATCTACTCCTCTGGCTTTTGCCTTAAGTATCTCCGGGTTCTTCTCGTCTACTGCCGAGGAATAAGCTAAGATATCAATATCCCCGCTGAGCTGTTCTTGTTTATGACCGATAAAGACTTCAATGCCTTGGGCTTTTAACATCTTTACATTATCCGAAATCTTGCTATCCGAACCTTTAACTGTAAATCCCCTATCTTTAAGCAGAAGAGCCAGGCCGCTCATACCCACTCCCCCAATACCTACCAGGTAAATACTCTTTACTTTTGATAATATTCCTTCCACTTCATCTCCAATTTATCGAAATTATTAAAATTGTAGAAAACCTTGGCCAGAGCCTCCTCAATCTCATCTCCCTTTCTAAGCCAGCGGAGCATCTGTGAAAATTTATACTTACCATACTTACTGATGATAAAGTTGACTATCGAGAAAGACTCTAGGTAAAAGAGGTCAACATAGTCACTCGGCGCTTTATTCAAACTACCAATTGTTACTTTATGCAATTGGGGTAACTTTATATAAGTATTATCTTTTATCTTTTCCCTTAGCAAATAAAGGCTGCTTGCATAATTGTTGCTGCCGTATTTACTCTCCATGTAAGTAGCAACTCCCTCATCTAACCAGAGAGCGAGCTTGTTCTCCCCGATATACTCACTAAAAATTATATGCGTCAGCTCATGGACTAGTATAGTATAGAACTTTTCCTGATCCGGGTAGGTATAAATTATCTTAGCCCGATGGTTAACGCAAGCAGCAGACCATCCAGAACAATTAAAACTATTTAAGTAATCGTCTCTATCGTTGGCTATAAAGATTTTAGCCCGGTTTTCCCAGATCCAGAATTTATCCCGGTAGAAATTAAAATCTTGAGTTATAATCCGATAATACTTCTCGGCTATATTCTTTAGCTTGGTAATATAGGCTTTATCAACACCTTTTTTGTAGTTAATTATAAAATGCTCGGAGCGTAACTGGTAAAATTCCTTCTCCTTTGCGTAAACCAAAAAGTTTTGCCCGGCCAAAGTGCCTAAACTGCTGCTGAAGATGCTAAGAATAAGCGCTGCTGTCAAAATTCTCATAACTAACTCCTAATTTTATCTTATTGAGATTATCCTTCAACTTCTGGCGCAGGCTTGCATCCTCAATGAGTTTATTAAGTGAGCAGCTAAAATCATCGAAAGAAAACCCACTTTGTAAATGAACCATAGCGGCATCAATTCTTTCTAAAAAAAGGGCATTTTCCTCCTGATGCCCTCCGCCTCCTGGATGGGGCAGGAGAATGGCTGGTAAGCCGTAAAATGAAATTTCTGCCAAAGTAACTGCGCCGGCCCGAGAAACTACCAGGTCGGCGGCACTATACAAAATTTCTATATCGTAGTAAAAATCCTTAACAAAACTCCGATTTTTTATTTTCTTATATAAAGAGAGAATTTTTGAGTATTCAGCTTTACCGGTAAGATGAATCACCTGATAATTTCCTTGATAATTCCGGATAAACTTTATAAATGTTTGATTGATAAAAGAAGAACCTTGGCTGCCGCCCAGACAAAATACAACTGGTTGGTCATTAAAATCCAAAATTCTCCGGGCCTTGCGCTTATCAATTATTTTTATGTTTTCTCTTAGGGGAATACCAATGGTCCGGCCTTTTCTGCCGGTAACTTCAAAACCACGCAATACCTCGCCGACAAAAGGTACTAACAGCCTATTGGCTCTGCCCAGCTTTAAATTAGGCTCATAGATAGCAGTCTTTAGCTTTAAAAAAGAGCTAAACAAAACTAGGAAAAATGAATCGCGGCCTCCGAATCCAATAACTTTCTTCGGCTTTATCTTTAGAATAAGATAGAGAGCCTCAATTAGACGCCAAACTCCCTCAACCATGAAATTTCGAAATTTAAAACTCCGGCCCAAACAAGAAAAACCTTGTTTTTCAATATATTTCTTAAGAAAGGGTGAGCTAACAAAGAAATAAACCTGGAATTCTTCACTCAGCTTCTTGGCAAAGCCTAAAGCCGGAAAAATATGCCCAGCGCTCCTCTCGCAAGCTAATAACACTCTCATTTATCTTACAAAATAAATCTTATTTTATGGGGGTAAATTGATCTTGCACTTAATATTATAAAGAAATTACAGCTCTCCTTCAAGGGTTATTTTAATCCCCAAGGTATTGCCTTAGTCGACTGGCTTGGATTTTTCAGGCCGGGAAGCGTTGAAAAATAGGCCCAAAAGAATATAGTGGGCAACTAAATTGCTTCCTCCATAACTCATAAACGGCAGAGGCAAACCCTTGGTAGGAAAGAGGCCACAGCTAACCCCGATATTTATCGCAATTTCCAGAAAAAAGATAAGCACTATGCCCCAAAGCAGACCTCTGCGAAAACCCGGCCGGGTGAATTTAGCAATTCTAAACATCTTGTGAAAGGTCAGAAAAAGGATAAAGATTAACCCTAAGGCACCCCAAAGGCCGAATTCCTCAGCAATAATCGAAAAAATAAAATCAGTGTGGGCGGCTGGAAGAAAAAATAACTTTTGTAAACCTTCGCCTAAACCTACCCCCCAAATGCCACCAACTCCATAAGCAATTTGGGATTGAATTAATTGAAACCCTGCTCCTTGAGGGTCGCCAAAAGGATTAAGGTAGGCAATGATCCGGCTTAAGCGATAAGGATATAAATTTATCAGGAAGAGGACGCTAATTGTTCCCCCTAAAATAATAAATATTAAATGCTTCTGCCGGGCGCCAAATAGAAAGAGAAAAAGGATCATCCAGATAACCCAAAAAACAGCGGTTCCGAAATCAGGCTGTGAAATAAGCAAAACAGATACTAGTAATAAGATAAGTCCTAAAGGGATAAGCCCGGAACGAATACTTTTTAAGAGGCTGCGCTTTCGCTGACAATAATCAGCACAATAAAGTAAAAACGAAATTTTTAAAATTTCCGATGGCTGAAAGCTAAGCGGCCCTAATTGTAACCAGCGTTTTGCTCCGCCGGCTTTCTTACCAAAAAAAATAACTGCTATTAAACAAAAGATGGTAACAAGCATAAATTCTTTACTATATCGTTGCAAAAACTCTAAGTCGGCAAGGAGCGTGAGGAAGAAAAAGAAGATAGCTACAAGAAAAAAAAGAAATTGCCGTTTAAAAAAATAAGCAGCATCGGTATTGGACTTAAAAGCATACATACTCGATGCTTCATAAATCATCAGGATGCCAAAAAGGGTTAGAGTCAAAAAAATTATAAATAAGAACTTCCTCTCGCGGTTTAAATTTCTTGAAACTACTATTTTGGCATCGGTTCGCATAAGGTCAAGGCTTGAGACTATTTACAATTTCGATAAATTTATCGCCCCGGGCCTGGTAATCAGAAAACATATCGAAGCTAGAGCACATCGGGGAGAGAAGAACCGTATCCCCTGGCATAGCTTCCCGGTAGGAGGACAAGACGGCTTGCTCAAAGGATGAAAAAATCTTAATTTCTAGCTTAGAGTTCAGAACATTTTTTATTTTATCTGCGGCTTCTCCAAAAAGACCTATCTTTCGTATTTTTCTTGAGTGGGCTAAAATTGCGGAATAATCTAAACCTTTATCTTTCCCGCCGGCAAGAAGGATTATCGGGGCTTTAGTATTTTTTAAAGCCCAAATAGTAGCAGCGGGGTTGGTAGCTTTAGAATCATTGATAAAAGTTACCTTATTGACCTGTCTAACCAGCTGCAAGCGATGACGCAGGCCTTTAAATTGCGAAAAAATGTTCAGACAATCAACTTTTCCTAATCCCAAGATAGTTGCAATTTTAAAGACACAGGAGAAGTTCTGGTTAGGAAATTCTTCTGCAAAATAAACAATTCGAGATTTTATCACCCTGGCAATCTGAGAACGAAAGTCAATATTTTGATTTAAGAGAGCCCAATCCTCTTGGGTTTGGTTTTTAAATATATTTAACTTTGCCTGAAAATAATCCTTAAAGTCTCGATAGCGGTCGAGGTGATCTGGCTCAATATTTAAAAAAACAGCCAGATAAGGCTTGAATTCAACTATAGTTTCAAGTTGAAAAGAGCTTAGCTCCAAAATGATAAGGTCTCCTTTTTTGGTACCAAGAACAAAGGAAGAAAAGGGAGTTCCGATATTACCCCCCAAGAAAACACCCTTTCGCTTTTGCTTAAGCACCTGATAGGTTAACTCTGCGGTGGTAGTCTTGCCGTTGGTGCCAGTAATAGCTATCAATTTTGCCGGAGTTAACCAAGAAGAAAATTCTATCTCTCCCACATAGGGTATATTATGAGTTCGGATAATTCCCAAAATCGAAGAATTAGCTATGTCCACCCCCGGGCTTAAAATTAATAACTGGGCCGCTTTTATAAATTTCTCGCTATGGCCGCCAAATTCAAACTTCACCCCTTTTTTAACAAAATCGTTGATTAGTTGTTGGGGGAAATTACCCGGCTGCCCCAACTCACTAACCCAAACCTTCTTTTTTAAGCTTAAAAGTAGATTACAAAGTGAAATTCCGCTCTGGCCCCAGCCAACAACACAAATCCTCTTGAAATCGTCAATACGCATCTTCGATTGTTCTATCGCAGTTTGAGGGTAAGTAAAGCTAAGCAGGCACAGATAATTGAGATAATCCAGAAACGAATGATTATCTTAGGCTCTCCCCAGCCGGCAACTTGAAAATGATGGTGTAGAGGGGCAGCTTTAAATAGTCGCCTGCCTCTGAACTTCACCGAAAACATCTGTAAAATAACACTTAAAGCTTCAATTACAAATAAACCTCCACTGATAAAAAGCAGGAATTCTTGTTTTATTAACAGAGCTATTGCACCGATAGCTCCGCCTAAAGCTAAAGCCCCTACGTCTCCCATAAAGACCTCTGCCGGATAAGAATTAAACCATAAGAAAGCTAGGCCGGCACCGATTAACGAAAAACAAAAAACAGTTAACTCTCCCGCACTCTCAATGTAAGGGATAAAAAGGTAGTTGGCAAATTGCATGTGCCCGACGATATAGCTTAAAAGACCGAAAATAAAAGTATTTCCAATTAAAGCTCCGATAGCTAAACCATCAAGACCATCGGTAAAATTAACTGCATTAGAGGTAGCTACAATCATCAGGGCGGCCCAGAAGATATAAAAATACCCCAGGTCAACTACTACTTTCTTAAAGAAAGGAAAACTCCAGGTAGCCGGAAAATTTTTATTAACCACAATTAGAGCTCCCAGTAATATTCCGATTAAGCTCTGCCAAAATAGTTTCTTGCTTCGGCTTAAACCTTTTCCGCGTTTGATTTTCAGAAAATCATCACGCAGCCCCAAACTACCTAAGGAAACAATCACCAGAGTAACTAGCCAAATAAAACAATTATCCCACCTGGCCCAGAGAAGTGTGGCAGTAAGAATTGCAAAAATAATTAAGACTCCGCCCATGGTAGGAGTTCCCTTTTTATCCTCATGGAGAGATTCCAGACGAACATGCCCATACATATCTACCTTCTCCGCTATCTTTAACCGTTTCAATCTTTTTAAGGTGAACTTCCAGAATAGCATTACAATAATAAATGAGGTAACGAAAGCGCAACCACTGCGAAAAGTAATATATTTGGTGAGATTAAAGATGAAAAAATACTTAGTTAGGGGGTAAAGAATATGATAAATCATCTTAAATATTTAGTTACTTTCTCTAATTCCATCTTACGCGAACCCTTAAGGAAAATCAAATATCTTTTCTTGCGTTGTAAACTCGGCCCTATTCTTTTGTTGATAAATTGGGCAATAGCTTTATGGGAAGCAAAATGAAAAGCTCCCCGGTATCCTGAATCGCGCAACTTTTTATTTAAATATACAGTATCTTCACCCAAAGTAAGGCAGTAATTAAACCCGCCCCTCATAATCTGTCCGGCTAAGAGCTGATGATAATAGCGGCTCTTTTTACCTAATTCCCGCATATCACCGACTACCGCCACCTTCTTTAAAGGGTATCTTTTTAAATTCGTAAGTGCTACTTGAAAAGAATGGGGATTAGCATTATAGGCATCATTGAGAATAGAGAACCCTTTGTATTGCAACATCTGCATCCGTAAAGGTAAAAAGTTCTCCCACCGGCCGGTTTGGTTAACTAATTCCTCTAAAGCTATACCCTTAATCATCGCTCCGGATATAGCCGCTAAGATATTGGTAATAAACCCTTGAGAGTAGGAAGAAATGGTTAACTTATACTTGTCTTGAATAAGAAAAGTAACATTCTCTCTTCTTCGCTTCAGCAGACGGGCAAAAAGATAATTACTGCGCCCTTTACCAAACCAATAAATTTTACCGGGACGGCTAAATTTAGCTAAATAAGGGTCGTCACGGTTGAGAATAGCCATCATCCTGGGATTAGCTTTAAACAAAGAAGTTTTCTCCTCAAACACCCCCTTTATATTCCCCAGCCCTTTTAAGTGAACCGGGTTTATCGAAGTAATTATGCCTACATCAGGAACAACAAGCTTGGCTAAAGACTCTATCTCCCCTGGCATATTGGTCCCCAATTCTAAAATCATTATTTCTTCATCTTGGAGCGAAAAACAAGTCTTTGCCACTCCCAGAAGATTATTCTCTGTCCCTTTGTTCTTTAAAACTTTAAACCGTGAAGATAGAAGAAAACTAAGCATCTCCTTAGTGGTCGTCTTACCAAGTGAACCGGTCACACAATAGATAAAAGGGTTTTTTTTCTTACAGATATAAGTAACAAGTGACTTTAAAGCTGTGTAGGTATCATTGACGATGAAAAAAGGAACTTTGGGCTTAAGCGGTATATATTTTTCGGCCACGATAAATGAAGCTCCTTTACCGATCGCTTCTTGAATAAAAGAGTGCCCATCATAGTGTTTCCCTTGGATAGCCACAAAAGCTTCACCCTTGGCTATTGAACGGGAATCAAGTGAAAACCTTCTTACCGGCTTAAAATAATAAAGATTATAAATTTTATTGGGTTTTAAAATCCGCTCTAAAATTTTAAAATCAGAAATTATCATCTTTGGCTTCTTAAAATTTTTTTTACAATCTGCTTATCATTGAAGGGTATTTTTTTATCCTTAATAATTTGATAATCCTCGTGGCCTTTTCCAGCTATTAAAAGACAAGCCTTACCCTCCGAAGTTCTGCTGGGCCAAAACCCAGCAGAATGAATTCTCTTACCGGCAGCTTCACTCAACTTGCCACTGAGAAAAAACCTTATCGCTTCCTTAATTGCTCTATGCCTGTCACTAATAACTAGGTAATTATCCTTGCTGAACCCCCTCTTTATTTGAGCACAAATTTGTAAAGGAGATTCACTCCGCGGGTTATCTGAAGTGATAAAAGTAAAATCTGCTTTCAAAGAAGCAATTTGGCCCATAATTCGGCGTTTGCCCCTGTCTCTATCTCCTCCGCAACCAAAAAGGCAAATAATCTTTTCATAACCGACCTGGCGCAGGCTTCTTAATACCCTATCCAAAGCATCGGGGGTATGGGCATAATCAACGAATATATCTCTGGCTACCGGCTCAAGTCTACCGGTTACTGGCCGGAAACTGCTTGCGGCCTTAACTATCTTAGAAAGAGAAAATCCTAAAGAAAAAACCAGGCCTGCTGCCCCTAAAATATTTAAAATATTGTGCCGTCCAGTGAGCCGCGTTTTTATTAAATAAGACCTTCCTGATGAAACTAGTTTAAAACAAGAGCCTCGCTTACTAAGAACTATATCTTTAGCATTAAAATCAGCCGGGGTCTTAATTCCAAAACTTAAGCCTTGTTTTACACCTTTAAATATTTTTTTTCCGTATTGATCGTCAATATTTACTATCGCCAAGGGATTTCCTTCGGTAAAAAACAACTTTTCCTTAGCCTTAAAATAATTGCTTATCGTCTTATGATAATCAAGGTGATCCCGACTTAAGTTAGTAAATAGGCAGCGAGAAAATTTTAAATCTTTAACTCTTCCCTGGACAAGGCCGTGAGATGAAACCTCCATAACTACAAAATTACTGTTGGTGTCTTTGATTTTTTTTAAAATCTTGCGAAGATCAATAAAGCTGGGAGTAGTAAGCTTTGCTTTATATACCTTTGAACCAATGATGTATTTTATTGTGCCTATCAACGAAGTTTTCTGGCCCATCTTCTTCAGCAGATGGTAAATAAGAAAAGCAGTAGTAGTCTTGCCATTAGTGCCGGTAATACCAATAATTTTTAGATTCTTCAATTTCCTGCTCCCTCGATATAGCTAATAACCTTCCGGGCAATGTTCCTAAAAACCGGTGCTGCTACAACTCCTCCAAAATGCGACTGTTTAGGTTCATCTATAGTAACTCCGATTATCAAAGGCGGATCCAAATCAGCGATAAAGCCGACGAATGTCGCCCGATATTGGGAAGGCGAATATCTCTTAATTTTAGGGTCAAACTTCTGAGCAGTGCCAGTTTTGCCGCCAATTCTTCTTCCCTCTATCTGGGCCATCCGGCCAGTCCCTTCTCCAACTACAGTAATAAGAATATCCTTTGCCCGCTCAACGCTGGCTGGGGGAAATACCTGTTTCTTGCTCTTAGGAAAAACATCTTCGCAAAAACCTTGGGAACAAATGCTGGTTACTAAATGCGGTTTGACCAGATAGCCTCCATTAACAATGGTAGCAAAAGTACGCACCAACTGTAAAAGACTCACTCCAATCTCCTGGCCGATAGGAATAATATAGGCTGAGGTCTTTGACCACTCACTGAGAGGCTTAAGCAAACCATTTGTTTCTCCCGGCAAATCAATACCGCTTAAACAACCAAATTCCAATCGCTTCAAATAACTATAGAAAGTAGCCGGTTTTAAAGCTTGAACAATTTTGGCCACCCCGATATTGCTTGACTTCATAAAAACCTCTCTAAAAGACAACTGGCCATAGGGCTTCCAGTCATGAAGGATAGATCCGGGTATTTTGAATGTACCATTTTCACAAAAAAACTCATCTTGATCGGAAAATTTATTTTCATTAGTCGCAGCCAAGAGGGCAACCACCTTAAATACAGAACCCGGCTCAAATATATCCGACACTGTACGATTACGCATCTGTTCCGGTAAGATGCTGCCTAACTCATTAGGGTTAAAACTAGGGTAATTAGCTAAAGCCAGGATTCCTCCGTTGGATGCATCCATAACCACAACGCCTCCTCCAACAGCTTTAAACCTCTTAACCGTCTCCTCCAAACATTCTTCAGACCAATATTGTATTTGCGCGTCTAAGCTCAAAATAATATCGGCACCTTCCTGAGGGGTTATTATTTGGGGAGAAAGAATAACCTTGCGGGAAGCAGAATCTTTAAGAACTCTTACCAAACCGTCTTTACCGCGGAGACGATTATCGTAGGTAACCTCAAGACCTTCTAAACCTTCATTGTCAATATTAGCAATACCAATAACTGCAGCTGCTAAATCACCCTGGGGATAAAACCGTTTCTCTTCCCTTATAAAACCTACTCCCTCGAGTTTGTGCGATTTTATCTTTTCCTTATCCCCCCAAGAAATCTTCCGCTTTATCCAGATAAATCTCTTTTTTTTCTTTAGGTTAGCCAGCAAATCTTCTTTGTCTAAACTTAAATCAGCGGAAAGGATTTTTGCAGCCAATTCAGGTTCCCTAATCAGGGCCGGATCAGCAAAGACAGAATAACAACTCATACCAGTAGCCAAAACTCTCTTTTGGCGGTCGAGGATATCACCTCTTCCGCCCTTTAAGCTTACCAGATGATAGCGTTGATCCTGAGCCAGGCTCTGGAAAAAATTACTTCTGAATACTTGAAGATAAAAAATCCTGGAAGCAATAACAAGGAACAAAATAAGAAAAGAAAAATATATAGCGGTTGTCCTTTGGTTATGCTTTTTGCTCACTTCTGATTTTCTATTTTAAGGACTTTAGAAAAACTTCACCCGGTGAGGGCGAAGACCTCTAATGTAAATTCGCACTATAGAAACTGATTATCTTTTCTCTTTTGCCAAGGCTGTTGAAGTAGGTGATGAGGCTCTTAAGATTCGATCAAGCAATAAAGATATTTTGTTATCGCTGACGATCTCTGCTTGCCTTTTTATATTCAAAGCCATTTTTCTGTCCTTGTCTACAGGGGTAAAATCTTTGAGACTTGCCCACTGATTAACTTTAGCCAGAGTTGCTTGGTTAGCAAAATTATACATCAAGTAATCCCGCTTATCAATAAGTTCCTTATGATAACCAAAGGAGTTGCTTAAACGATAGGCCTCGACATAAAGTTGAACTTTATGATGCAGGTAGATAAGGACCGGAAGGAATATAATCACTGGTAGAACTAAAGGTAGAATCTTCTTCATAAGATAAATATTAAATTTTTTCAGCCACCCGCAATTTAGCCGAACGGGAAGGCAAATTTTCACTTCTCTCTTCTTCTGTAGGAGTCAAGGGTTTCTTAGTAATAATCTTTAATACACCTTTTGCAAAATAATTCTTATAGGTACGCTTAACAATTCGATCTTCCAAAGAGTGAAAAGATATAACCCCTATTCTTCCTCCGGTCTTGAGGTAGGATATGGCTTGGATAAAAGCTGCCTCTAAAATCTCCAGTTCGCCATTAACAGCAATCCGTAAAGCCTGGAATACCCTGGTTGCCGGATGAATTCTAGCAAATCGAGCTTTGCTGGGATTACAATCTCTGATTATTTCTGAAAGTTGAATCGTGGTAGAGATTGGCTGATTCTTTCGAGCCTCAACTATAGCACGGGCTACCCTCCGGGAATAAGGCTCTTCGCCAAACTTCCTGAAAATGTTCTCCAGCTCCCCCTCGCTCAAATTATTTACCAAATCGCAGGCCGAAAGAAAAGCATTCCTGTCCATACGCATATCTAAAGGCCCTTTTTTAGAAAAACTAAACCCCCGCTCCGGGTCACTTAACTGATAGCTGGAAATTCCTAAATCGAATAAGAAAGCATCTACCTCATTTATATTTAATTTCTTCAATATCTGACCTAAATTGGCAAAATTGTCTCTGATCAGGCAAAACCTTCCTTTAAAAAAAGGTTCTAGATTGGCCTGGGCAACTTTTAAGGAGTTTTGATCCCGGTCAATGCCTATAATAAAGGCTTCCTGGCCCATAGATTCCAGCAACTTAAAAACATGAGAGCCGATACCTACGGTGCAATCAACAACAACCCGCTTAGGCTTTAAATCGAGGAACTTTAAAACTTCCCGATACATAACCGGATAATGATCAGCTTTTCTCATAACCTTATGGGGAATTTGAGAAACAATCATTTCATTTCCTTAAAACAAATCATCTCTTGGATGTTTTTCGCTTAGCCAGAACAGTTGCTGAGGTCTTTTTATCGGCCATTTGACAAACACCAAAACCGGACAGGCTAACTATTGACAAACCTAAAAGACGTCCTTTATTCTCCACTAACGGAGCTTTTCGAGTTTTAACCATTAGTCCTCCCCTATTTTCCTGGCTACCTTTGTAAAAAATGCCCGCTTCTATATTTCAAAGAGATTCTCGGCCATCCCTTCAAACTTCTTTTTATTGCCTTGATAGAATTTATTCCAACGGTCACTACTCCAAACTTCAATCCTGTCGGCTACTCCGATTATCACGATTTCTCTTCTAATCTGGGCAAATTCTTTCAAGTACTCAGGAAGTGTTATCCGACCTTGAGCATCAATATCAATTTCCGATGCCCCGCTAAAATATAAGCGGTTAAAGAATCTTGACTGCTGCTTTGTAAATGGTAAAGATTTTAGTCTATCCTCCAGATTCTCCCAGGCTTCTTGGGAAACCAGGAAGAGACAACCATCGAGTCCCCGGGTAATAAAAAATTTCTTTTTTTTTAGGGTTTTTATCTTTTCACGAAACTTGGCCGGCAGAATAAATCGATCTTTATTGTCTAAGCTGTGTGTATACTCACCATACCACATTCCACTTTACTCCATTTTGTTCCACAATATGAATATAAAACAAAACCTTTGGGTTGTCAAGGGTTTTTGATGAATAAATGCTTACACCACAAGAGGTTGTGGATGTTAGTGCCCTAAAGCACTATATTTTGTGGTCAGGGTGGCAATATCTTTGCTAATAGCAGCGCCTAAAGCCGTTAAAGAAGAAAATTCTTGCTCGTTTCTTATCTTGACTAGAAAAACGATTTTGATGGTTTTCCCCAGAATATTTTTCCCAAAATTTAAAATGTGAGCTTCGATAACCGGCTGAGAAGCCTTAACAAGAGTAGGCCGAAAGCCGACATTAACAGCAGCCGGATAGACTTTTTTCCTGAAAATTACCCAAGCCGCATATACCGCCGGTGCTGGAGTAACATATTCTCCTGCTCGAATATTTGCGGTAGGAAAACCGAGTTTTCTCCCTAAGCCTTTCCCTTTAAATACCCTTCCGGTTAGGGAAAAATTGCGGCCCAAGAGTTCTTTAGCTTCTTTTAATTGGCCCTGTTGGATAACCTTCCGGATTAACGAACTGCTTATTATCTTTTCATTCTTACTCTTCTTCTTTATAGTTGATAACTGGAATTTATGTTTGCTCCCTAATTTCCTTAAATCTTTTAAATCCCCTCCGCCCTGATGTCCAAAACGAAAATCTTCACCGACGATAAGCCTTTCGATCTTAAAATATTTCTGGATATAGTTGATGAAATCTTGAGCTGATAGCCTTAGGAGAGATTCTCTGGTCTTTAAAAACCAAAGATAATCCAGGCCTAATGAACTTATCAAGGCAGTCTTCTGATCCTTCTCAGTCAAGCAACCAATAAAGGCTTTTTCCGGACGGCAATGAAGTTTAAGTTCCCTTTTAGTTAAGAATTGCTGGGGCGGGATATCAAAGGTGATCACTAAGGAAGCTAAGCCTTCCTTTTCGGCGGCTTTTCTTACTTTTTTTAAGATATACTGGTGTCCCAGATGAATTCCGTCAAAAACACCGACGGTTGCTATGCATTTTACTCTCTTAAGAGGTAAACTGTTGAAGATGACTTTCATTAATCTCTTCCGGGGCTACTGCTTTGGCTAACTCAAAAGTGCCGATTTTCAAGCGTAATATTTTCACCATATGAGCTCCGCAACCTAATTTTTCGCCGATATCCTCAGCTAACTTTCGCACATATGTTCCTTTAGAGCAGTGAATGCGAAACTCAACAAAAGGAAGACCTATTTTTAATACCTCTAAAGAGTGTATCCGTATCTTTCGCGGAGACCTCTCCACTACAATGCCCCGACGAGCTAAATTATAAAGTCTTTTACCCTTCACTCTCAAAGCACTAACCATGGGAGGAATTTGCTCTGTCGCACCGGCAAATAAAGAAAAAACTTCCCTTATGTTCTGAGCATCAATCTGGGTCCAATCGTGTTTTTCTCTAATTTCCCCTTGAGAATCTCCGGTAGTTGTAGCCTCTCCCAACTTTAGCACCCCGATGTATTCCTTATCGAAACTAGCAAATTTAGAAAATAACTTCGTACTCCTGCCGACTAAAACAACTAATAGTCCTTCAGCTAACGGATCCAAAGTCCCAGCATGTCCAACCCTTTTAATCTTAAGACGCCTCCTTACAATATCTACTACATCGTGAGAAGTAATACCTTTGGGTTTATTTATCAGAATGATTCCTTGAATGCTATTATTTTTAAACATAACTTTCGGATGGCTTGAGGCTGGCCCTTTACTTCTTCCCTTTTCTTCTATTAATGCACCTTTTTACAAAAGAAATTACTTTTTCCTCAGCCCGCTTAAGGGGCTCCTCAACAGTAGTGCCACTTGCATTCTTGTGTCCGCCGCCGCCAAAGAATTTTGCGATTCTATTTACATCAACCCGGTCCCGAGAACGAAAATTCACCCGGGTCCTGTGTCTGTCTACTTTCTTGAAAAGAAGAAAGACTTCCGGGTCCTTTAATAATCGCATTATCGAAAAAATTACTTCCGTAAGGTCGTAGTTTTTATCCCTCCAATCGGTTATTGTAGCCCAAGATATTTTTCGCCGCGGATCGAGTTTCAAAGAGGAAATAATCTTACCGATAAAGTTTAAATCAACCGGCATACACAAACTATGGATATTGTCGTAAATCTCATGAGGATGCAGATTATATTTCATTAAACTGGAAACAACTCTATGAGTTTGGTAGCCGGTATTAGCATAGGTAAAGTTGCCAGTGTCGGTAAAAATACCGGTGTATAAACAAAGGGCGATATTCTTATCCATGATTTTAAAATTCTCACAAAGCTGATAAAGTATCTGGGCTGTCGAACCACATGAAGGCTCTACCCAGTTAATATCACCGAAACCTGTATTGCTAACGTGGTGGTCGATATTAATAATACAACCAGCTTTATTTAAAACATCTTTAACCTTACCGGTCCGTGAGACAGCAGAACAGTCTAAGACCAAGGCTACATCAAACTTATCCCCAGCTAGGCTATTTTTTATAACCCGGCTAAAGGGAAGAAACTTATAGATATTAGGGGTAGGATCATTATTATAAATAACCACCTTTTTTTTAAGTTCCTTAAGCAGCTGGTAGACAGCCAGCTCTGAGCCTAAAGCATCTCCTTCTAAATTCATGTGGGCGGTAATGAGAAAACTCTTGCTGCTGTTTATCTTCTCAGCTATCTTCTTCAGTAATCGTCTCTTCATTTTTTCCGTTCATCTCCTTGACTTCTTCTATTTTCTGATAAATATCGACACTATATTTTATTGACTCATCGGGTATGAAGTTTAACTGAGGCAAAGTTTTTAATCTTATTCTCTTAGCCAGGCTGCTTCTGATAAACCCCTTCATCTGCTCTAGTGCTTCTTTAGCCTTGATGTAACTATTCTCATCAAGCAGAGTATAGTAAACCTTGCTTTCCTGTAAGTCTTTAGTTGTCTCGACCCTGACTATCGATAGAAAATCCAGGCCCGGATCATCAATCTCTCTCTGGATTACTGCCATAATCTGCTTCTTTAGCTCCTGATTGATCTTTTCCATCCGTAATGACATCATTTAAACCTCAACCTAAACTAATAAATCTATTCGTAAAGAAGGGAAATTATAGCTTAACCTCCCTAAAATATCAACACCTTTCTGGCCTGCGTTAATCCCTGTCTGCCGGGCAGGCAGGACGGCGAGATTAAACCAAACTGTTACTTCTTGTGGCGTTTAAAAATACGCTTTAATTCTTTAAGCTCCTGATGTTTACCTTTTAAATCCTTGTCGATCTTAGAATAAAGAGTCTGACGCAGAACTTTGCCGTATAAATCGTGGGGCCTCAAATCCATTTCTTTTAAGTCCTGGCCTTTAACTTTAAGATTGATATCTACTAACTTATCTAAAAAATGCTCAATATTCTTTCGTAGCCTGGGCTCTTTATAATAAGCATAAAAGAAAAGAATACTTTCAAAACTATAGGGCCCAAGAATCCGATAAATAGTACTCGCTTTAGCCTGCCGGCTTAATCTTTTTATCTTGTGCTTACCTTGAACTATCGAACTAACTATAGTTCTTTCACCTTTACGAAATCCGAAATCATGGAAGAATTTCTTTAATCCGGGAGTAGTAAGTTTACTCAGGAGCGCCGCTAAATAAAGAAGCCAGACTTTAAGCTTACGATGCCGTGCAAACTTCTTTTGATAGTAATGGTATGCTTTTTCGATTCTTAAAAAAAGGCGAAAAAATTCCCCATCTGTTCTTATCCTTTTATCTAAAAAAGAAAAATCCCCTAATTCTTTAATCCTTCTGATACAGCGGTAAGGCCGGGGTTCACTCAAAATGAGAATAATCTCATCCCTAAGCCTGTGTGGACTAACTAGCTTTAAGGCGCCTGTCCCCAAAGCCTCTTTCATCAGTTTAAAAGTATTAGCCTCAATTTTAAACGAAAGTCTCTGCTCAAATCTTATAGCCCTTAATATCCGGGTAGGATCCTCTTGAAAACTCATCGGGTGCAAAACTCGGATTAAACCTCTTTTTAAATCACTTAATCCATTAGATAAATCAATCAGGGCGCCATAATCAGGTTTATTCAAACTTATAGCCATAGCATTTATCGAAAAATCGCGGCGAAGTAAATCCTTGGCTAAAGGGGCCGGCGAAACACTCGGCAAAGCTCCCCAGTGGCGGTACTCCTCGGTACGGGCAGTAGCAAAATCGATTTTATGTTGATCAAAATATAAAGTTGCTGTACCAAAGCTATGGTGACGGTTAAATTTCGCCCCCAGGCGGCTGGCCAATTTTTTGACAAAAACAATGGCGTTCCCTTCTACAACAATATCTAAATCAAAAACTTCCTTTTTTAAAATCAAATCCCTGACCACCCCCCCCACAAGATAAATATTAACTCCTAAAGATTTGGCTGACAAAGAAGAAGTTTTAAGAATTTTTTTAAACTGCGGTGATAATTTTTGTAATCTATTTACCATAAGTTATAATTAATATGTAAATGAGTATCTGGGTAAATGAGGCAACGAGTATCTAAACAAACCTTTGTCAGCTTCAAAACACTTTTACTCATCTACACTTTTACGCACTTACTATTTTTTACTTAGCCCGAGGATGAAATTGGCTATGAATTTGTTTTAGCCTTCTCTGGTTGACATGAGTATATACTTGAGTGGTGGTTATGCTGGCATGGCCAAGCATCTCCTGAACACTTCGTAAATCTGCCCCCCGTTCAAGAAGATGGGTAGCAAAAGAATGCCTTAAGGTATGGGGACTTACTACCTTCTTAATTCCCGCCTTACGCACCATCTTCTTGACCATCTTCCATACGCTTTGGCGGCTTATAGCCCGTCCGCCCTGAACCAGGAAAAGATAAGAACTCACCCTTTTACCTAAAAGCTTGCCGCGGGTCTCTTTAAGATATTTTTGCAAAAAGTGACTGGCACTCTTACCTAAAGGGACTATCCGCTCCTTAGCCCCCTTACCCTTACATTTGATGAACCCCACATCCAAGTTTACATCGCTAATATTAAGTTTGGCCAGCTCGGAAACTCGCAAGCCAGTGGCATAGATAAGTTCTAGAATTGCCTTTTCCCTTATTCCTTGCAGCTTCTTTAAATTAGGTGCTTTTAACAGCTTGATTACCTCATCAAAAGTCAAAAAATTGGGAATCTTTTTTTCCAGCTTCGGGGCCTCAATGAGATCCGAAGAATCTTGTAAAGTTATCTTCTCCCGCAGTAAAAATTTATGGAAGCTTTTAATTGATGAGAGAACCCGGGCAATACTTATCGGAGATATTCTCTTGCGCAAGTGAAATAAGAAATCAGTGATATTCTTACGGACTACACTTCTGGGATCAGCCAATCCTTGCTTTTTTAAATGCTTTAGATATTGCTTTAAATCCTGGCTATAAGCAGAGATGGAGTTGGCAGATAAACCTTTTTCTACCCTTAAATAATCAATAAATGCTTCCAGGTAAATTTCCATATAGGTTAATTAACCTAAAAAAGGATTAGTTGCGATTTCTCTGCCTATCGTAGTAGAATCCCCGTGCCCGGGATAAACTTGAGTCTCCGGAGGCAAGCTTAATAACTTTTCCTTTATCGACTTAAGGATTAACTCCTGGGATGCTCCCGGTATATCAGTCCGGCCCACGGAACCTGAAAACAGGGTATCCCCGCTGAAAAGCCAATTATTCAGCTTAAGCGACACTCCTCCGGGAGTATGTCCGGGGGTGTGAATGATTTCAATCGGGTATTGGCCAAAATAAAAAGGCATTCCTTCCGCATAAAGGCGCGGTTTTTTATTAATTTCAAAAGGCCGGCCAAATAAAACTGAACCGTTCAATTGAGAATTGTTTAAGAATCCTGAATCTTCCCGGTGGACATAAAAAGGAAACTGCAAACTCTCTAACCCGGCAATGTGGTCAAAATGAGCATGAGTTAAAGCGATAAAAGAAATTATTAAATTCCGGATTTTAACAAAATCTAAAATCTCATCCACCGGAGCCGGAGCATCAATCAGGAACCCTTTCTTGGATTTAGGGCCAAAAACAAGGTAGCAATTGTTGAAGATATCACCTAAACAAAAGGTCTTTATGATTAGTTCATCCATTTTTCAGCATCATTGTAATTGAAGTCTTTCTCAAGTCTCCGCTTCAGCCGCTCTATTTTGCGGACAAGAGCGTTTCTTTTAGTCTCGCTCATATTAGGTTCTTTCTCCATCGTTTCCCTTAAACCTTGCAATTCTTCATATAAAGGATAAATCTTCTCTTTCCCCTCAGGGTTGTAAAAAGTGATTATCTCCTCTAAATTCATTATGGCTTGATTGACCGCTCTTCTCTGCCTCTTATTGCTAATTCCTTTTTTTAAAGCTTCAGTTAAATCTTCAAGCCAACCCCGGACAAAAAGATAGTAATTGACATAGGCGTTACGCGAAGGTTTGCCGGAATAGTCTTTAAAATTTACGTATACCGGAACCTCTTTTTTATACTTCTTTTTACGGATAAACTTCTTGCGGACATTTTGACAGCCGGAAGTTAGGCTAAGTATGGCGATAAGCAAAAAAACTAATCCCTTTCTCATAAAAATAAAATCACTAGAATTCCTCTGGCCACTAATTAACACCAATTATTATATCATATTTAGCGGCTAATTTGGTTAAAACCTCAGTCTTGAGAATTTAAAAACACAGTATATACTAATATTTTACCTTGTAAAGATATAAGCCCTGGGCCGGGGCCGGGTTGTTAATATAAGGGGTTTTTTGCTTAAGGATAAGGGGTACGTCTTTAAGAGGAATTCCTCCGTTGGCTACCCTGACTAAGAATGAGACCATGTTCCTGGCCATGCTTCTTAAGAAACCTTCGGCCTCGATATCAATATAAATCAAGTTTGTTCTCTTTCTGATTAAAATATCCTTGACTCTTCTGCGGCAATCCTTATAGTTCTTAGCTTCTTTGGCGAAGAGGGAAAAATCTCTCCGGCCTACCAATTTTCGGGATGCTTTGCCCATTTTTTTTAAATTAAGGGGTATGGGAATATGCCAGGCAAAACCTCGCCAGAATACCGAATCCTCTTTACTTTGAATAATTACATAGCGGTAAATCTTGGACTTAACTGAAAAACGGGCATGAAAATTACTGGCTACCGGTTTTACCTTTTTAACTCTTATATCCTGAGGCAAAAAAGTATTTAAAGCGGCCTTTATATTGGCTAAGGGAATTTTGCTATCAACCTTAAAATTCACTACCTGAGATTTTGCATGTACTCCTCTATCGGTTCTACCCGAAGCAACTACTCTTATTCTTCTCTTAAACAGCCTCAGCAGCGCCTGCTCCAAAACCCCCTGGACAGTTACCTGATCTCTAGCCTTTTTAGCCTGGACCTGAAAGCCAAAGTAATTCGTCCCCAGGTATTCTATTTCCAAAAATATATTCTTCTCCATATCTAGCCTCGCTGCCCGGTTTAGGCGAATCCTAAACCAAAGATATTATAAGTAAATTAAGCCTTATTTCAAGTTTTTATTGAATTTGTTTATGTTGACACTTTTTTATCGCTATGAGATGATTTGCCTGGGTAGATTAAAAAACTGCACTTTTCCACCCTTAAGTTCAACTGTTAGGACAAAAAAGGTTGATTAGAGATTTTCGGCGATTTGGATAGCGTTGAGGGCAGCGCCTTTATGCAGGTTATCAGCAACACACCAGAGCCAGAAAGAATTCTCCTGATTGGGGTCCGGGCGCAGGCGCCCCACAAAAACTTCATCCCTTCCCTCAGCATCAAGCGGTAAGCAGAAACCGGCAGAAAGATATTTTACACCTGAAGAATTCTTTAATACTGCTTCTAGTTCCTTGATTGTAGCTTTATTTTGAGTTTTAAAGTAAATTGCCTCGCTATGGGAGGTAAAAACCGGGACCCTTACACAAGTAGCTGATATCTTTATCGAATTATCCCCGAAGATCTTGCGAGCTTCATTGACTACCTTTATCTCTTCGCTAGTATAACCGCTTTGATCGAAATTGCCAATCTGGGGAATAACATTAAAAGCAATCTGATGGTTAAAACCCTTAGGTTCACCTTTTATCTTCTTATCTATATGGTCAAAATCTCTATCCTTATTTTCTTCCACCAAATTCTTAGTCTCTTCCCAGAGACCAATAGCCGGGCCCTTACCGGCGCCGGAAACAGCCTGAAAACTAGTAAGAATAATCTGACTTAAACCAAACCTTTTAAAAATACCCCCTAAAGCAGTAACCGCCTGGATAGTGGTACAATTAGGATTAGCGATTAACCCCTTATGAGTGGCTATTTTATCTTTGTTCACCTCAGGGACTATCAAAGGTATATCGTCTTTGAGCCGAAAATCATTACCATTATCAATTACTACCGCCCCTTTGGCGATAAACTTATCGGCATAAAGGATACTGGCTCCTTTTTCACCTTCAGTTCCGGCAAATAAAGCCAGATCAATACCGGAGAAATCAGCCCCTTCTATTGCTTCAACCTGATACTTTTGGCCGGCAACTACTATTTCCCTGGCCGAACGGGCAAACACTCTTAAGCTATTAATCGGAAACTTTCTCTGCTTCAAAATCTTAAGGATCGCTGCCCCTACTGCCCCGACTCCGATTACCGCTACATTCTGTTTTTTCATCTTTTTTAGTCCGTCGTTATAAGTTCTTAACCACTAAGTCACCGACTTCAGTAGTAGAATAGCCCATCTTCCCGGCTGAAAGAGTAGTTAACTTCTCCCTGACTACCTTAATAACCGAAGCCTCTACTGCCTCGGCTGCCTTGGTTTCGCCTAATTGTTCAAGCATCATCGAAAGAGCGCAAATCGCTGCCAGTGGATTGATTACGTTTTTGCCGGTATATTTAGGCGCGCTTCCTCCAATCGGTTCAAACATGGAAACTCCGCCGGGGTTAATATTGCCTCCGGCAGCAATACCCATTCCGCCCTGGATCATTGCTCCTAAATCAGTAATAATATCTCCGAACATATTATCAGTAACAATTACATCAAACCACTCAGGGTTCTTAACCATCCACATACAAGTTGCATCAACATGAGCATAATCAGTTTTTATGTCGGGATAGTCTTTGGCTACTTCATAAAAGGTTCTCTCCCATAAATCAAAAGCATAAGTTAAAACATTGGTCTTACCGCAAAGAGTAAGAGTTTTTTTCTTATTTCTCTTACGGGTATATTCAAAAGCAAAACGCAGGCAGCGCTCTATTCCCTTGCGGGTATTGTAAGAGACTTGGGTAGCAATCTCATTGGCTCCTCCCTTATCCTTAAATTCACCTATACCCTTATAAAGGCCTTCGGTATTCTCCCTGACCACTACAAAATCCACATCCTCTGGTTCCTTATCTTTCAAGGGACAGAAACGGCTATCATAGAGCTTCACCGGCCTTAAATTTATATACTGCTCAAGAGCAAAACGTAAGGTTAATAATATCCCCTTCTCTAAGATTCCCGGCTTAACCCTAGGATGGCCGATTGCCCCCAGATAAATCGCATCAAAAGCAGCTAATTCTCCTATGGCCTCAGGCGGTAAGACTTCGCCGGTCTTAAGATAGCGCTCCCCGCCAAAATCATAGTTAACGCTCTCATATTTTAGTCCATACTTAGAAGCTGCAGCCTCCAATACTTTTAACCCTTCTTTTACTACTTCCGGTCCGGTGCCGTCACCGGGGATTACGGCAATTTTATAGGTCTTCATCTTTTATCCTTTAACCACTTGATTAACCCGCCAGCTCCTACAATCTCCTGCATAAAAAGAGGGAAAGCCTGAGAACTAAATTCCTTATTTAAATCAAGATCTTTTATTGTCCCCTTTTCTAAATCAACCACTAATTTATCCTTATTCTTAATCGTCTTTGCCGCTTGAGAAATCAAAATCGGAAGCCCGACATTTATAGCATTACGGTAGAAAATACGGGCAAAACTTTCAGCAATAACCAGGGCAATTCCGCAACCCTTAATCGCCCAAGGAGCGTGTTCCCGGCTGGAACCACAACCGAAGTTTTTACCGGCAACTATTATATCACCTTTTTCCACCCCTGGGGAAAACTTTGAATTGATATTCTCCATACATTTTGAGCCTAAAAACAAGGGATCCTGGGAATCAAGGTACTTAGCAGCAATAATGTCATCGGTGTTTATATTGTTACCTAACTTATGGACTTTGCCCTTAATAATCATCTCATACTACCTCATCAGGATGAGTAATTCGACCGGTAATTGCGCTGGCTGCTGCCACAGCCGGAGAAGCAAGATAAACGAAACTCTTAGGATCTCCCATTCTACCGATGAAATTCCTGTTAGTCGTAGCCAAAGCAACCTCCCCCTTATCTAAAATACCGCTATGGCCCCCTAAACAGGGGCCGCAAGTAGCCGGGGAAACGATAAAGCCGGCTTGATGGAAAATTTCTAAGTACTTCTTTTTTTCTGCTTGCTGATAAATCTTGGGGGTTGCCGGAATAACGATTGCCCTTAACCCTTTACTTATCTTCTTACCCTTTAATATCTTAGACGCAATTTCTAAATCGCTTAATCTTCCGTTAGTGCAGGAACCGATCACAACCTGATCAAGCCTAACCCCCCTGCAACTATCTACACTCTTAACCTTACTGGGCAAATGAGGACAAGCAACCTGAGGCTTTAATTTGCTAACCTCGATAGTAATGACTCTGCTATACTTAGCATCAGCATCACTTCTCTCCATCTTTATGTTTTTTACCCGGGGGTTAACACTCATAAGATAAGCAAGTGTTTTCTTATCCGGTTCGATAACTCCGGTTTTAGCTCCGGCTTCAACAGCCATATTACAGATAGTAAACCGGTCATTCATTCCTAAACTTCTAATTACCGGGCCGGAAAATTCCATAACTTTATACAGGGCACCATCTACCCCTATTCTGCCGATAGTATTTAATATTAGATCTTTACCCCCGATCCAGGCCGGAAGTTTTCCCTGATAAATAAATTTTATAGTCTCAGGGACCTTAAACCAGCATTTACCGCCGGCAATCGCAGCTGCTAAATCAGTTGAACCGACACCAAAACTTGCTGCCCCCAAGGCTCCGTAAGTGCAAGTATGAGAATCTGCGCCAATCACCAAATCTAAAGGCTTAATCAAACCGGCTTCAGGCAGGAAAGCGTGTTCTATACCGCACTGATCAATGTCATAGAAGTGTTTTAGCTTAAAAGCCTTGGCAAACTCTCTTAAAACCTTTACATTATTCGCTGCCTTAAGGTCACGGGCCGGGGTAAAGTGATCGCAGATAAGACCGACTTTTGCCGGATTGAATACTTTCCTAAAACCAGCTTGTTTAAATTCTTTAACTGCTAAGGGAGCGGTTATATCGTTGCCGAAACAGAAGTCTATCTTAGCATAGATAAAATCTTCTAGCTTTCCGGACAAAGAATGTTTAAGGAGAATTTTCTCAATTAAGGTTAAGCCCATATTCAATTAGTTTCCGGTTGTCAGCTATTTTAGTTCTTTTACCAAGAGGGTAGCGTTATGGCCCCCAAACCCTAAGGAATTGGACATAGCGATTCTTATATCTTCGGCTTTAGCTTCATTAGCTGTATAATTCAAATCACACTCAGGATCGGGGTTTTCATAATTTATTGTTGGAGGAATAACTTTGTCTTTAAGAGCCAAACAGCAAGCAATAAACTCAATCGCACCGGCAGCGCCTAAGGTATGGCCGGTCATTGATTTTGTAGAACTGATAAAAATATCCTTGGCATACTCACCAAAGGTATTTTTTATAGCCTTAGTCTCCGTAGCGTCATTCAGCTTTGTACTTGTCCCGTGAGCATTGAGGTAAATCTTCTCATCCCTGTTAACTCCCGCTTCATCCAGTGCTAAAGACATGGCAACTGAGGCAGCGGCTCCTTTAGGATCCGGGGCTGTTATATGGAAGGCATCACAAGTTGCTCCATAACCAGCTAATTCTCCGTAAATAAAAGCGCCTCTTTTCTTAGCGTGTTCTAACTCCTCTAAAACGATAATTCCCGCACCCTCAGCTATAATAAATCCGTCTCGTTGCTGATCAAAGGGCCGGCTGGCTCTTTGGGGCTGATCATTACGCTTAGAGAGCGCTTTTAAGGCACAAAACCCGCCTACTCCCAGAGCACAGATACAAGCCTCGGTACCTCCACAGACCATCAGAGTTGCTTTATCCTGCTTTATGGCTCGATAAGCCTCACCAATAGAGTGAGCTCCTGAAGCACAGGCTGTAACTACGCAAAAGTTAACCCCTTTTAGATTAAACCGTATGGCTACATGGCCGGCAGCTTCATTAGTAATCAGCATTGGGATCATAAAAGGAGAGAGCCTCCTCGGTCCTTTTTCTAAAAGAGTCTTATACTCCTTTTCAATCGTCTCCAGACTCCCTACTCCCGAACCAATAATTACACCGATCCGGTAAGGATCAATTTGCTCCAGGTTTACACCGCAATCAGCTATGGCTTCTTCAGCCGCCCGAAGAGCAAATTGTACAAAACGCGGGGTTTTTCTTATATCTTTGGGGGAAAAATAATCTGGGGGTTGGAAATTTTTTACTTCACCAGCAATTCGAGAATAAAAATCGCTGGCATCAAACTGGGTAATCTTCCCTATGCCGCTTTGACTTTTAATCAAAGAATCCCAAAAAGAACTCTTATCCTTTCCTAAAGAGGAAATTACACCGCATCCGGTTACAACTACCCGTTTCATTTTTCAAAAAACTATCTTTACTTCTTGCTAGTTTTCCCTTCGATATATTTAATCGCATCGCCGACATTAGCAATCTTTTCGGCATCCTCATCAGGTATTTCTATTCCAAACTCTTCTTCCAAAGCCATGACAACTTCTACTGTATCCAAAGAATCTGCTCCTAAATCATCGATAAAGGAACTCTCTGGTTTAATTTCTTCTTTTTTCACTCCCAGTTGTTCGGAAATAATGTTTTTTACCTTTTCGTCAACACCCATATCTAAACCTCCTTTAGCTTTGCTAAATCATTCCGCCATCAACCACCAGAACTTGACCAGTTATGTAATTAGCCTCGTCTGAGGCTAAAAACAAGGCTGCCTTGGCTACATCCTCCGGTGTACCAAATCTATTTAAAGGTATTCTCTTTAACATCTCTTCTTTTACCTTATCGGATAGTGCATCGGTCATCTTAGTCTGGATATACCCCGGAGCAATAGCATTTACACAGATACCCCTTGAACCTAACTCCTTGGCCAAGGACTTAGTCAATCCGATTAAACCCGCTTTGGATGCTGAATAATTTACCTGCCCGGCGTTGCCAATTATCCCGATAATCGAAGAAATATTAATTATTTTGCCCTGACGCTGCTTTACCATGTATTTTACAGCGAACTTGGAACACAAAAACGCCCCTTTTAAATTTACGGCAATTACCTTATCCCAATCGTTTTCAGAGAGCCTCAGAGCCAGATTATCCCTGGTTATGCCTGCATTGTTAATTAATATATCAATCTTTGAAGACTTGTCAATAATTTTGTTTAGAGCCTCCTGGACTTGTTTACTGTCAGTAACATCCACCAGGTGATAGGAGCACTCGCTGTGGCTGGATAGCTGTTCCTTAGCCTGGTTTAAGCTCTCTTCGACCAGGTCTAAAAGCACTACTTTGGCCTTAAGCTTAGCAAAACTTAAGGCTATTTGCCGGCCGATACCCTGGCCGGCTCCGGTAACAACCACTATTTTACCTTCAAAATTCATCAACCCTCCCTGCCTGCCGGACAGGCTTTACTTAAAAATCCTACCCCGCAGATAAGCTGGCAAAATCCTGGCTCTCGCCAATATTAATAACCTTGGCTTCAGGGTCTATTTTTCTGATTAAGCCCCTTAAAACCTTTGACGGCCCGATCTCAAAAAATGAACTAACCCCGGATTTTATCATAAATTCTACACAACCCTTCCATAAAACCGGCGAAGTTAATTGTTCTAAGAGGTTTTGCTTAATCTCAACAGCTTTAGTATGGGCAGAAGCGGTAAAATTACTAACAATAGGGATTTTAGCCGAGGAAAATTCCATTCCCTGCATAACCTTCTTGAGTTGTTCTTTGGCCGAATTCATAAACCGAGAGTGGAACCCTCCGCTAACCTCTAGCTCGATAGCTTTGGCCGCCTGAGCCTCTAAAGCTTTATATATCTCATCCTTCCTGCTCTTATCCAAAGAAATAACTATTTGTTTAGGTGAATTTATATTAGCGATATAGAAGCCTTCCCTTTTAGCTATATCTTCCAAACGATCCGGCTCAAGGCCAATAACCGCAAACATAGTAGAAGGATTAGCCCTGGCCGCTTCCTGCATAGCCTGGGCTCGTGCCCGCACTAAAACTACTAAATTTTTCAAACTCAACACTCCAGCTGCATATAAACAACTATATTCACCTAAACTTAATCCTGATAAATAGTCAACTTTTAAATTCTTCTGGCTAAATACTTCAAAGGCGGCTAAACTAACGGTTAAAATGGCTAATTGCTGGGTGGCTGTCTCTTTAAGCTCAGAGCTTTCTCCCCGAAAACACTTATCCGATAATGAAAACCCCAAAATACTGTCTACCGAGGAGAAAATATCCCTGGCCTGAGGAAAATCTTGGTATAAACTCTGGCCCATTCCCAGATACTGTGCTCCCTGGCCAGGAAAAATTACTGCCGGCATAGTTTTATTTAACCCACTTAATTACGCAGCTGCCCCAGACTAACCCGGCTCCAAAAGCATCTAGCAAAACAATGTCATTCTCCTTAATCTTACCTTCTTCCCAAGCTTCACAAAGGGCTACTGCACTGGAAGCAGAAGACATATTGCCGTAGCGGACAATATTCTTATATATCTTATCTTGGGAAAGGCCAAGACGCTTTGATACCGCAGTTATTATTCTATCATTAGCTTGATGGGGAATTATTAAATCTATATCGTTTTGTTTCAGGCCGGCTTTATCTAAAGCTTTGCTTGCAGCCTTAACCATTAACCTTACAGCAATACGAAAAAGCTCATTTCCCTTCATTTTTATATAGTGAAGTTTTTGGTCTGCAACTTCGGGAGAAATCGGATTACGCGAACCTCCGCCGGGAATATTTAAAATATCGGTCTGAGAGCCATCGCCGCCTAAGTAAGCGCTTAAGAAACCTGATTCTTGACATCCAGTTAAAACTGCTGCTCCGGCCCCGTCTCCGAATAAAACACAGGTAGAGCGGTCACTCCAATCAGTGACTGAGGAAAGAACTTCGCTGCCTACCACTAAAGCATTCTGGTATAAACCGCCCTTTATAAACTGCCAGGCCGTAACTAACCCATAGACAAACCCGGCACAAGCAGCTGAAATATCAAAACAGGCAGCCTTCTGGGCCTTTAAGTAATCTTGGAGATAACAAGCAGTTGAGGGAAATTGTGTATCGGGAGTAATGGTGGCAACGATAATTAAATCTAAATCCTTGGGACTTATCCCGGCCCGCTCTAAGGCAATCTCTGAGGCTTTATGCGCTAAATCAGAAGCTGCCACCCCTTTTTCCACAATTCTTCGCTCTTTTATACCGGTACGAGCAGCGATCCACTCATCGGAGGTATCAACCATTCTCTCTAAGTCAGAATTAAGCAGTCGTTTAGGCGGCAAGTATTTGCCTAATCCCACTATCTTGGCAGATTTCATTAATTCTCCTATTAATTGCTCCGGTTAAATCCCGGGACAGTTCACGAACAGCTACCTTAATTGCGTTTTTAACCGCTAAGCTGTTAGAACGGCCGTGGCCGATAATCACAATCCCGTCTACCCCTAAAAGAGGTGCTCCTCCATGTTCAGCATAATCAATAGAACTTTTAAATCTTTTAAGGTTTCCCTTGGCCAGTAAAAGACTGATTTTACCTAAAAGGCCTTTTTTCATAGCTTTAATCAAAAGCCGGGCCATAGTTTCGACGCTGCCCTCAGCAACTTTTAAAGCAATATTTCCCACAAACCCATCGCAAACTATACAATCGCACTTACCAGAAAAAATATCCCTGGCTTCCAGGTTGCCGGTAAAATTTAGCGGCGAGAGTGTAAAAAGTTTATGCACCTGCTTTAAAATACCCAGGCCTTTTGAGGCTTCCTCACCGATATTAAGTAAGCCCACGCTGGGATTATCCTTACCTAATACTAAACTATAGTAGACTGATGCCATTATTCCGTACTGAAGTAGATGTAGCGGCTTGCAGCCAATATTGGCACCGACATCAAGGATTAAAGATGTGTCTTCTTTTGTGGGAATCATTAAAGCAATCCCGGGGCGCTCTACTCCTTCAATTAAACCTAATATCAAAGTAGAAGCACAAACTACTGCGCCGGTATTCCCGCAAGAAACAAAAGCATCGATTTTTTTCTCTTTAAGCAGGGTTGCCCCGATTACAATCGAAGAGTTCTTCTTCTTACGCACTGAGTGAACCGGTGACTCTGCCATTTCAATCTTCTCAGGAGCATCAATAATTGTAAAATCCGCTAAAGAAGCTTTATACAAAACCAGTTGATTCCTGATCTCACTCTCAGCCCCGATTAAGACAATATCTTCAGATAACTCTTCCCGGGCCAATAGTGCACCTTTGATAATTTCAGCCGGAGCTGAATCGCCGCCGGATATATCTATCCCGATTCTATAGCTCATCTTCCCTTCTTTTTCTTCTTTTCTTTTTGTTTAACCGCAACTACTTCCCTATTGGCATAATATCCACAAAAAGGACAAACCATGTGGGTGGGTTTGGGCTGGCGGCACTGCTTGCACTCTACTAACGACGGAGCAGATATTCCCTGGTGTGTCCGCCTTTTGCGGCTGCGAGAACGCGAATGTTTTCTTTTAGGATGCGCCATTTATTTACCTCCTTAAGAAGCCGTGACTTTAACTCGGCCGATAATATTTCTACTTACTGGCAATTGCATTGTTGCTGATTTAAATTCACCCCGCAAACAGGACAGATTCCGCTGCAGTCTTCCTTACATAAAACTTTCATCGGAAAATTAAGCAGAATATCCTCGCGGATATCATCATTAATCTCAAGATATTCTCCCAGCTCGCTAACCTTGTAAGCTCTTTTAAAATTATAATCAATAGTCTGTTGGGCCGTTAACAAACAACGTGAACAAATAATCTCTCTCTGGGTAGTCACTGAAGAATCGACGATGATTTCCTCACCGACTCGCAAGAATTTACTCTTAAGACAAATAGAATTTATGAAAGCAATGTCTGAAGAATCTATCTCCCAAGAAGAAGCCGGGATTTCTTCTTCTACTTCTATTGCCTTATCCTTTATTTTTTCTATCTTTATTCGCATCTAACTTATTCTTTAAAGCCCTGGTTACAACCTGCGGCAGAAACTTCTTCAAATCAGCGCCCAAACAGGCTGCTTCCTTGATCAAACGAGAAGAAATATAAGAGTACTCGGGATGAGGCATCAGGAAAATTGTTTCTACCTCTGAAGCAAGGCTGCGATTAGTCAAGGCCATTTGAAACTCATATTCAAAGTCGGAGATCATCCGCAAGCCCCTTACGATAACCTTGGCTTTTCTCTTACGGGCAAAATCTATTACCAGTCCCCTAAAACCCTCTACTTTAACCCCTTTTATCTCCTTGGTAGCTTCTTTGACCAGCTTAACCCTGTCTTGATAAGAGAAAAAAACATCCTTTGAGGGTGCTCTGGCTACTGAAACCAGCACCTCGCTAAAGATTGAGGCAGCTCTTTGGATAATATCAATATGACCGTTAGTAATCGGGTCAAATGTACCGGGGTAGATAGCTCTATTCATCTTTTATCTACAATGGTTTATCCTGTTTTATTACTTACTGCTTTTAACAAATCTTTGATTTTCAAACCATTGCTTCTGATGGATCCAATATGCTGTTTAGGATTCGCCTAAACAGGCTCACTTCGTGAAATTGGATACATCTTTCCTGTATATCAAGAAACTGGTCTGTCCGTATTTTTTGCTTACAATAAGCGAAAATCCCCTTCTGGCCTGGATAAAATCATCCTTCAGGGAGCAAAAAACTACCAGATAGCCCGAAACAGTTACTATATCATATTCCTCCAGTAGTTGCAAGATCTTTGTCAAAAACCCCTGATAATAAGGCGGATCCAAAAAGATAAGATCAAATTTTTCACCATAAGTAAAAAAATCCTTAATCCCTGAAACTGAGTCCTTTAAGAAAACCTTCTCTTGAGAGTTAATCCCCAAACAAGAAAGATTTTTCCTTATCGCAGCCACTGACCGCGAGTTTGAATCTAAAAATAGAGCCTCCCCAGCCCCTTGAGATAAAGCCTCCAGGCCTAAAGAGCCGGAACCGGCAAAAAGGTCCAGCACTCGTCTTCCGGGAACCTCTCCTCTTAAAATATCAAAACAGGACTTTTTTACCCGTGATGAGACCGGCCGGATGCTTGAGGGAACAGCTAAGTTTCGTCCTTTAAATTTTCCTTCTAAAATTCGCATATTTTAACTCCCACCAGAGTCAACTTGGGCCCTGATACAATGATGAGGAGCCTCTTCTAGATACGGATCTTGTTTAATCACCTTATAAGCTGAAAGCCGGGCCTCTTTAAGTATCTCTAAATCCTCTAGGGGGTTAGCGATCTTTAAACTCGGGAGGCCGTGCTGCAGATTACCGAAGAAATCTCCCGGCCCTCTTAATTTAAGATCCTCTTCGGCAATCTTAAATCCCGAGGTCTCCTGCGAAATTATCTTTAACCGGCTGACAGCTTCCGGGGTGAGATTGCTTTTACTGATCAGAATAAAGTAAGGCTGATGCTGGGAGCGCTGTATCCTCCCCCGAAGCTGGTGGAGCTGGGCCAGGCCAAATCGCTCAGGATTCTCAACCAGCATCAGGGTAGCGTTCTTTATATCCAAACCCACCTCAACCACTGTAGTTGAGACTAAAATATCTGCTTTTTTTTCCTTAAAATCATTTATCACCTTTATCTTTTCTCCTGACTTCATCCGGCCATGAAACATTGCTGCCGCGAAGGGAGAAAATTCCTTAACTATTTCTTTATACATCGCCTTCAGCGATTTTAAATCCTCATCCTGATTCTCCTCAATCACTGGATAAACAATATAAGCTTGCCGGCCCTGGCTTAAATGCTGACGCAAAAATTCATAGACCTTAGGTCTCTGGCTCTCTTTTACCCATTGAGTCACCGGCTTAATCCGGCCATCAGGCATCTTATCGATCACTGAAGAATCAAGGTCTCCGTATAAAGAAAGAGCTAGACTTCGCGGTATGGGAGTAGCGCTCATTACTAAACAATGAGGAGCAGGTTTTCCCTTCATCGGAAGCAGAGCTCGCTGGGCAACTCCAAACCGGTGCTGTTCATCAATTACAACTAACCCCAGATTCCGAAACTTTACCCTTTCCTGGATAAGCGAATGGGTGCCGACAATTACCTTAATCTTACCCCTGCTCAAACCCTGGTAGATATTTTCAGTCTGGGTAATGCTCAGTGAGGAAGAAATAACAACAATTGCCTCCTGATCAGGCTTACCAGCCAGAAATTTTAAACCATTTAAACTCTTAGTTAAAGTCTCTTTGTGCTGATAAGCTAACACTTCAGTAGGAACCATTAGTGCCGCCTGCAGGCCAGACTCGGCACAGATACCGATAGCAAAAGTAGCCACAGCAGTTTTCCCGCAGCCGACATCTCCCTGCAAGATTCGATGCATCGGATAAGTTTTGTCTAAATCAGCCAAAATGCTGGCCACGGCCGCTTCTTGAGAAGAGGTTAGCTTAAAGCCTAAGTTTTTTCTTATTCTGGTTATTGTTTCCTGAAAAACTTTTAATCTTACCCCGACCTGAAAAATCCGTTTTGCTTTGCGTAGATAGACTAAAACTTGCGAGAGGAACAACTCTTCAAAAATAAACCGCTCCCTGGCTCTTCTGGCTTCTTCCCAGGAACTGGGAAAATGAATTTCTTTTAAGCTCTTGGCTATATTAGGAATATTCTTCTCCTTTCTTAGGTAGTAAGGTAAACAGTCGGTGTAGTTACGGGAATATTTATCTAAAGTCGAAGCAATAATTTTTCGCATAAACTTCTGGGTAAATCCAGAAGGCAGCCGGTAAATACCGACTATTTTCCCCACTCCCAGAGAATCATCTCTTTTCTCAATCGCATACTCCGGGGCAACAATCTGCCGGGACCCGGAAACTAACCTAAGTTTTCCATAGATAACTAAACTAATGCCCTTCTTTATTGTCTGGGCAAGGTAAGCCTGGTTAAACCAAGTGCAGCGGATACTCCCGGTCTCATCCTCAATAATCGCCTCAAATACACTCCTTACCTTTTTAAACCGCATAAAGTAAGGAAACTCCTTTAATTTTACTGCCTGGACCTTAGCTTTAACCACTGAAAGTTCATCAAGTTTAAGGTCTTTTATCTTTTTAATCTTTCTTCGGTCTTGATAGCGAAAAGGAAAGTAATAAAGCAGGTCTTTGATAGAGTTTATCTCTAAATTACTAAACAGAGCTGCCCGCTGCGGCCCAACTCCCTTAAGATAACGTAAAGGAACCTTGTTCATTCATCTTGCTTTAAATCGCAGATAATCTTCTATTATATTTCGGTGATCAAAGGCTATTTTCTCCGGCAGGCAGTCTAACTTAAAAACTCGGGCAGCTTTAGCATCAGAATTAGCTTTTAATTCTCCTTTCCCCTGACCAATAAATACAACCGCGGCAGTATGAAAGCGGGGATCCCGGTTTCCTTTAGAATAAACCTTAAACTGCTTAAAATCTATAAAATCAAGGGAAGTCTCTTCCTTAACTTCTCTGGCTATTGCCTCCTCCACCGACTCTCCGTAATCAACAAACCCTCCCGGTAAAGCCCAACCCAAAGGCGGGTTACTTCGCTCAATCATTACGATTCCCTGCTGATATTTGATTATCCCATCGACAGTAAGAAAGGGCCCGGCACTTATCTTTTTACTTATATACTCAAGATAGCTGATTACATTTTTCTGGAAAACTTGGAAGGCTTGATCAGAATACAAAACAAAAACTATTTTTTTCAAAGCCGGTTCTTTGGTTTGCCGGATATAGCGGAATACCTCCTGAGCCATTATCTTGGAAGCAGCCTCAAGGCTGAAGCCGCCCACACCGCAGCCTAAGGCACAGAAAGCTAACGAAGTAATTTTACTCATCTCTGCCAGCAGCAGGGAAGAGCAGGTAGCCCTCCTGATAATCTCTTGGTTAGTCTTAAAGTCCATCTTCATGGTTGCGGCATGGATAACATATTTTGCTTTTAACTTACCGCCGCCGGTTAAAATTGCCTCACCAACCTCTACCGGGCCTTTACTTATGGCTTCTTCTTCAATCCCCCTGCCCCCGGCTTTCTTGATAGTTCCGGCTACTCCCCCGCCCATAGAAAATTCATTATTGGCAGCATTGACTATGGCTTCAGTATCAACCTTAGTAATATCACCCTTAACTACACTAATTACTACATCATTCACCCTCACAAATACCCCTTTTACCTTATTTCACACCCCCGGGGTGTGAAAGCGGTTAATACAACTACTCCTCTAATAATCTTTTAATTTCGGCTAGTTCTCGCTGATACTTTATTCGAGAATCCACAAACCTTTTGTAATTATTCGGTGTTATTCTTAATAAATCAGAATAGTTACATACTTCTTCTTCTTTGCGTATCTTGTTTAAGAATTCTTTATACGAAGAAAATTCCCAATCCTCTGGTTTCTCAACTAAATGAGCAGTCACTGGGTTTAAGTGAACATACCTAGTAAAATGAAGCAGTTGATTATCTGTTTTTACTAAAACATTCTTAAACCGAGACTCCCACAAAGGTCCTTTTCTTTTTGTTTTAATATTAAAGTAGCGTGTATAACTATTGCAAACATTACTCATAAAAACAGAAATACCCTTAAGTCTTAATTGTTTCAAAATCAGATGTATATGAGTAGACATAAGACAATAAGCAATAATTTCCACTAGATTTTTCCCCTTACTAGAGCATTCTTTATAGAATTTTTCTCTATCCTTCATTCTAAGAAAAAAAGAAAATCGTAAAGGCATATTATCTATTTTGTAATATCGAAAAATATCTCTCATCCTCTCGTATTCTGAGACATTTCGAAATATATCAAAGCCAGCGATACTCTTAGAAAAGATATGATAAATTTCTCCGCTAACTAAAGGATATTTTCTCTTTGGCATTTTCTATTTTACTAACATTTATTCACACCCCCGGGGTGTGAAGTAGGGTTAAATGCCGTTTTACCGATGATTTTCCGGGCAAGCTTGTAAGCCTCAAGTTTGGTTGAAATCTTACCCAGAGCCTGCTCTTCCTTAATTTTTTTCAAAATCTTTCCTACTAAAGGAGAGGCTGGGATTTTAAACTTTTTCATTATCGCATGGCCGTCTACTATCCCTATCAAAGGTCTTTTCTTCTTATCCTTAAAATATTCTCCTACCAACTTCATCATAATCTTCTCATGTTTTGTCCGCTTCTTAGCATTAGTAAGCGGTCCCCGGGTTGCCCGCCAATCGGAAAGCGAAAGAAGCACAACTGCTACTCCTTCCGGGCCGGTATCGCGAAAAAAACGATAGATTGCCCGCCGGGTAGGATTAATCTGATCGGCTAAATATCCCGGACGCAAGTGCCAAAAGATTAACTTCTTCAATATATCCTTTTCCCGCAAAGACAAGCGTAGTTTATCGGCTATCTGCCCCGATAAATCCCGGCCAATTTTCTCGTGAGTATGGAAAATAGTCCTCTTCTTCAGCCTCTTCTTGGCCTGAGGTTTACCAATATCATGTAAAAGGCAGGCTAGTTTTATAATCTGAACCCTCTTTCTACCTTCAGCTAACTGATCATTAAAATAGGCAGTAATATCTTTATTGTTTAATAATCGCCGGCGGCACAGCAATTCAAATTGCCGCAAAGTCTCTAAGGAGTGTTTCCAGACGCCAAGATGATGGTAGGCCCCTTGATGCAGGCCACGCATCCTTTTAATTTCCGGAATAAACTCATCGATTATTTTTAGTTTATCCATGGCTATAATGGTTTTATACGAATTGGAAGCGTTGAGTATTTTAAACAGCTCCTCATTTACTCGTTCTTTAGAGACACTTTTAATTAAACCCTTATGTTTTGAAAATAAGTTTAAAGTCCCAGCCGCAATCCGGAAATCATAGTTAGCTACAAAAGAAAAACCCCGTAAAATCCGTAAAGGGTCCTGTACTATAACCTCATCCCTTACCACCTTAACTAGTTTTCTTCTTAGGTCTAACCGGCCCTGGAAATAATCAATAAGTTTTGCCGGCTTGGCCAGAAGAGAAAAAGCCAGGGTATTGATCGAAAAATCTCTTAACGCTAGGTCCTCTTTAAGATCCTTACCGCGCATGCGCGTAAAATCATAGCTATAAATCTTCTCTCCTCGTTTTAAGACCACCCGGAAGGATTTTTCAGTTTTATCGAGAATAATAAATTTAGCAGAAATTCTTCTGGCAAACTCTCTGGCAATTGAAGCAGTATTTTTCTCAACGCAAAAATCAAAGTCTACCAGCTCTTTTTTGGGTCTAAGATAGATATCACGAAGATATCCGCCAACCAGCCAAAGGCCAATATTTTGCTTCTGGCCAATCCAAGAAATTAGTGAAAAATAGGGGATTTTTTTTAAAGAAGCCGAGAGCATTGGAAAGTTCTAGTATGTTTTTTCTAAGACTCCTTCTTCTACAAAGATAGGAGATTTACTCCTTAGGGCTAAAGCAATGCTGTCTGATGGACGAGCATCAACCACCTTAAGCGCCTGGCTATGGTCTTTTAAGTGCAGCTTGGCATGAAAGGTTCCGTCGATTAAGTCATCAATTACTACTTTATCTAAATTCACCCCTAAATGACCCATAATTGACAGCATCAAATCATGAGTTAATGGCCGCGGAGGGCTAAAACCTCCCAACTCCATTTTGATAGCTACAGCTTCATTAACTCCAATAATAATCGGCAGAAGCCGGGTCCCTTCTTTTTCCTTTAAAATAATAACCTGCTCTTTCTTATGCTCGTCAATTATAATCTTTGAAAGTTCTACTTCGATCATTTTACTCTCTTATTAAAAACGCCTCTTAGCTCACGCATGAATTGGTTAATATCCTTAAATTGCCGGTAAACCGAAGCAAATCTTACATAAGCCACATCATCTAATTTAGCCAGCTTCTCCATAACCAGTTCTCCGATATAGTTTGAAGCCAGCTCCTGATCAAACTTCTTCTGTAAGTCAGTCTCAATCTCAGCGGCGACATTCTCTAAAACTTCAACACTTATCGGCCTCTTCTCACAGGCCTTAATAAGGCCGGTTAAGATTTTTTGGTGGCTAAACGGTTCACGCCGGCCATCTTTTTTTACGACCATCAAAGGAGTCTGTTCTACATACTCATAAGTAGTAAACCGTTTGCCGCAACCCGCGCACTCCCTTCTGCGCCGTATGGCTGAACCTTCGGAGGTATCCCGGGAATCGGTAACTTTATTGTGGCTGTGATTACAAAAAGGGCACTTCATCAAACCGCCTTAATGACAATCTTTCTTAAAACTATTCCTGCTTCTTTTAAAAAATCAATTGCCATCTTATCTGGATATTCATTCTGTGTAATTACCTCTTTGATACCGGCATTGATAATCATTTTGGCGCAAATACTGCAAGGTGTATTGGTTATATAAATAACACTTTTTTTAGTTGAAACGCCAAAAGAGGCAGCCTGAAGGATAACGTTTTGTTCAGCATGAAGGCCGCGACAGATTTCATGTCGTTGGCCCGAAGTTACTCCTAAGTTTTCCCGTAGACAACCGGTATTCTCACAGTGATAGACTCCTTTAGGCGCTCCATTATAACCAGTAGCTAAAATCTGCCTATCCTTAACTAATACCGCTCCTACTCTTCGCCGTAGGCAGGTTGAACGCTCCGAAACCAGGAGCGCAACTCTCATAAAATACTCATCCCAACTGGGCCTTTGGCTGCCTCTTGTGGCCTCAATTTTGTTATTTTTTCCCTTAAACGGCATTGCTTTCTTTTTTAGTATAAGACCGGATAGAAAAAATTCTCTAGCCGGGATAAAGTGGAAATTCTTTGGTAAATTGAAGTACCTCTTGCTTTATCTGCTTAAGTTTTCCTGAGTTGTTTTTATTGGTTAAACCCTGATCAATAAATTGAGCGATTTTTTCGATAGCTGTTTCGGTCACCCCGCGAGTAGTAATAGCCGGAGTGCCAATACGAATTCCACTAGTTACTGCTGGCGGCTTAGGATCAAAGGGAATAAGATTCTTGTTTACGGTAATATTAACTTGACCTAATATCGCTGATGCCTCTTTTCCGCTAATATTCTTTGAACGTAAATCGAGGAGAAAAAGATGGCTATCAGTACCTCCGCTGACTACCCGATATCCTTTCTCTACCATTGCCTTAGCAAAACATTGAGCATTAATAACCACCTGCTTCTGGTATCGAACGAATTCACTCTTCAAAGCCAAGCCAAAAGCAACAGCCTTGGCCGCGATAACATGCATTAGAGGGCCGCCTTGAACTCCGGGAAAAACTGCTAAATCAATTTTCTTAGCAAACTCTTGGCGAGCTAAGATAAAGCCGCCTCTGGGGCCTCGGAGAGTTTTATGGGTAGTAGAAGTTATAAATTCGGCATACCTACAAGGATTAGGGTATATCTTAGCTGCAACCAAACCGGCAAAATGAGCCATGTCTACTAAAAGATAAGCCCCTACTTTATCGGCAATTTCCCGAAAACGCTTAAAATCAATTATCCGGGGGTAGGCTGAAGCTCCGGCAATAATCATTTTTGGCTTATGCTTTAAAGCCAGTTCCTCTATTTGGCGGTAATCGAGGCATTCGCTATCTTTATCAACCCCATAAGCCGCTACATTGTAAAACTTCCCGCTAAAGTTTAGAGGATGCCCATGGGAAAGATGCCCCCCACAAGCTAAATCCATAGCCAGAATTGTATCTTGAGGTTTTAAGACTGCCATCATTACTGCCATATTAGCCTGAGTCCCGGAGTGGGGTTGAACATTGGCATATTCAGCACCAAACAATTGCTTAGCCCGGTCTCGGGCTAAATCTTCAGCCTGATCTACGAATTCACAGCCTCCATACCAGCGGGCTTGGGGATATCCTTCAGCATACTTATTGGTTAAAACTGAACCTTGAGCTTCTAATACTGCTAGGGGAGCAAAATTTTCACTGGCAATTAACTCCAAATGTTCCCTTTGGCGCTTAAACTCCTGCATTATGCTCTTATAAACTTGAGCATCTTGTTGTTTTAATTCTTCAAACATTCTCTCTCTCCTCTATCTCCCTTATCTTTCGTAATCTCCGAGCATGCCTTCCAGCTTCAAACTCCTCACTTAACCAACGGGAAACTATCTTCTTGGCCGAATCAACTTTAAATAAATGTGCAGGGATAATTAAAACATTACTATTATTATGTCTGCGTGACATATAAGCGCTCTTTAAGCTGTAAACTAAAGCTGCTCTTACCCCTGTTACCTTATTCGCAACAATACAACTGCCAATCCCGGTATAGCAAATAATAATCGCCCGTTCAATCCTCTTGTTTTTTACAGCTTCACTAGCCGGGTAAGTATAATCGGGGTAATCACAAGGGTCTTGAGAGTAAGTCCCGAAGTCAATAACCTCATGCTCCCGCTCAATGAGGTATTTTAGCAAACTATTTTTTAATTTAAACCCTCGATGATCAGAAGCAATTCCTATCTTCACTGATTCCTCCTAATGAACAGATGATCTACGTAGCATAGCCAACGTAAATCATAGGTCTTGGCATCTTTTATGTCAATACCGTCTGCGGATTGAGTTCGGCTAAAGCCTCACTCAAAGCCACTCCTTTAGCTCTAAAATAGCCTCTTTTATAAGTGAGTACACTTCTCGATACGTCGCTATATTTCTACCTACGGGATCGGGGATATCTTGCTCTGTCTCAGAAGGAAGAAATTTCTTTAGGTTAAACACCTTTCCTTCAACTTTAGGTTCAAGTTTCAAAATATATTGGCTCTGAACATCCTCCATGGTAAAAATCAAGTCAGCTGTGAGAACCGTAAATTGATCTAGCTTCTGAGCACAGAATCTACTGGCATCTAAACCTTCATTCTCTCTTAAAATACTTACCACCAAAGGAGACACTTTTAAACCGGGGGGTGCGGATATTCCCCGGGAAATTACCTCATACCCCTCCTCATAGTAAGGTCTTATCTCTTTTAGGTACTTACTGAGAAGAAACTGAGCCATCGGGGAACGACAACTATTGCCGGTACAGACAAAAAGAATCCTTTTTCTCACAAATTCTCTAACTATATCACGTTCGGAGATAATCCCTTCTCTTAAGACTTTAAAAGGTTTACTGGTTATATCTATTACTGTCGAAGGTTGTGACTGAAGGCATTTACCTCCGTCGACGATTAGATCTAACTCCTTACCAAAAATATCTTCTACCTCCTCGGCTGATAGCGCTTCCTTCTGGCCGCTTATGTTTGCCGAAGGAAGGTAAATAGCTGCATCCAATTGGTTTAAAATTTCACTAGTGATGATATGTGAAGGAATCCGCACGCCGATCTTCTCGTTCTTAAGCGTATAGTAAATTATTGTCAACGGCCCAGGCCAAAACTTTTCTATCAGGCGGTAACCATAAGGGGGCAGGGTATCAAAATAATCTCTGATCACCTTATCCACACTTCCCAAAGCAAAAGAAAATGGTTTATCTTTAGGCCTCTTCTTTAAAGCATAGAGTTTGTTAACCTTATCCTTTTTCTCGGCACAAACACCCAAGCCATACACTGTCTCTGTAGGTAAGGCCACTATACCTCCCTTTTGAATAATCTTCACTACTTTCTTAATTAAAGAATAATCAATATCTTGGGGATTGATGAAGATTTTTTGCATTATTTAAATTTTTTCTTCAAGGCTTCTAATTTAGGTAAATATTCCCTATATTTCAAGGAAAGAATCTCTAAAGCCAGGATGATGGCATTGATAAAGGCACTCTTACCTACACCGGTTGAGGCTATACCTAATCCTTGGGGTGTACTGACCATAGAAAAAAGGGCGTCTACTCCCTCAAGAAGCCCACCCTTTAAAGCTACCCCTAAGACCGGGATGTTTACGTAAGAGGCAATAAATCCCGGCAGAGCTGCGGCCATTCCGGCGCAGCCAATGATTACTTCAATGCCTTGGCCTTCTATGCCCTGGCAAAATCCTCTCAGTTTCTCCGGATTTCTATGAGCCGAGATAATCTCCAGTCTATAACCAATATCCAGTTCTTTAAAAATCCTGATTCCTTCTTTTAGTTGCTCAAGATCGCTCTTACTCCCTAAAACAACAGCAATTTTCTCACCCATTTCCCCCCCCTTTTTTTTGCAGTAACTTATTTTATCGCTTAAATAAAAAAATTCAATCTTTTATTCCAGTAGACTATACTAAGGCAAGTTCTGAAGGAAATTAGCGGTTTAGGGCTTTACTTCCGATATCCCGGCGGTAATGCATCTGATCAAAACTAATAGACTCTATAGCTTTATAGGCTTTATCCTGAGCCTCTCCTAAATCCTGCCCCAAAGCGGTAATATTAAGGACTCTTCCTCCGTTGGTGGCAAATCTAAAACCAGAAGAAGCACCTAAGGACTTGGTCCCGGCGTGAAAAACAAAAACATCATCTAAACCTTCTAAAGCCTCAAGGCCCCGTATTTCTTTTCCCTGCTGGTAAGCGGCTGGGTAACCTCCGGAAGCTAATACCACACAAAGACAAGATCTTTTATCCCAGACAAGCTCTAGCTCAGTGAGCTGATTATCCAAACTTTTTAATATAACCTCGACTAAGTCGCTCTTAAGCTTGGGTAAGATAACCTGAGTCTCGGGATCACCAAACCTTACGTTAAACTCAAGAACCCAAGGCGAATTATCCTTGATCATTAAACCAATGTAAAGTATTCCTCTATAAGGCCGGCCTTCTTTCTGAAAACCGGCAATAAGCGGAGTGGTTATCCGCTTCTTAATCTGGGCTAAAATTTCATCATCCACTACCGGAGCCGGGGCATAAGCACCCATTCCACCGGTATTAGGCCCTTTATCACCGTCATAAACCGTTTTGTGATCCTGAGAAGAAACTAAAGGAATAACCGTATCTCCGTCAGTAATAACCAAAATAGAAGCCTCCTCTCCCTCTAAGCATTCCTCAATCACAATTTTTTCTCCGGCCGGACCAAACTTCTTCTCGATCATCATCAGATCAATTGCAGCTTCTGCTTCTTTAAGAGTCCTGGCTATAACCACCCCCTTACCAGCAGCTAAACCGTCGGCCTTTATTACCAGCGGAAGACTTTTTTTTCTTAAATAGGTTTTTGCCGGGGCCGGGGCATCAAAAATCATAAAATCAGCTGTAGGGATATTGTATTTTCGCATTGTTTCTTTGGCAAATATCTTACTGCCTTCTAAAAGCGCCAACTCTTTTCTCGGGCCAAAGATTTTTAAACCGCTGTCTTCAAACTTATCAACAATTCCCTCAACCAAAGAAGCCTCTGGGCCGACAATAGTTAAATCTATTTTTTGCTCTATTGCAAACTTTAAAAGCCCCTCAATATCAATAGCTGCTATATCTACATTCTCAGCAACTAGAGAAGTGCCGCCATTGCCAGGAGCACAATAGAGTTTACCGACTAGGGGAGACTGAGCTATTTTCCAGCTCAAGCAGTGTTCTCTGCCGCCGGAACCGACAATAAGTACCTTCATGCTAAGGCCATTTTTTTGTTTGACTTAACGATTTTGCCGATAAGGTGAGTTTTGCAGCTCTTATTTAAAGTGGTTAAGGCTTTCTTTGAAAATTTCTTATCTACAACTAAAACCATGCCTATGCCCATATTAAATACTGAATACATCTCTTTCTGGCCCAGGTGAGCTTTTTTCTGAATAATATTAAAAATCTTGGGAACTTTCCAGCTTTTTTTATCAATAACCATCCCGTAACCTTTAGGTAGAATCTTTGTTACCTTATTGTAAAATGCTCCTCCGGTGACATGAGCAATCCCTTTCAGGGCTGAATAGTTATTCCCAAAAACCGAGAGCAAGGAAAGTACTGGTTTTACATAAATCCGGGTCGGTTTTAATACTTCTTTCTTGTATTTTTTAAGTCCTTTTAAACCAAGAACTTTCCGAACTAAAGTAAAGCCATTGGAATGAATTCCGTTTGACTCCAAACCAATTACCAAATCCCCTTTTTTAATCCTTCTGCCGTCGATTATCTTATTCTTATCAACAATACCGACACAAAAACCTGCTAAATCATATTCACCTTTTTCATACATTCCCGGCATCTCAGCAGTCTCTCCACCCAAAAGTAAGCATTCAGCATCTTTTAAGCCTTTTTTTATCCCAGATACGACATCTGTCAGTGTCTTAATATTAACCTTCCCGCAAGCAATGTAATCTAGGAAAAATAAGGGTTTTGCTCCAATACAGACGATATCATTGACATTCATAGCCACTAAGTCAATACCCACCGTATTATGAATATTTACATATTGGGCAATCTTTAACTTTGTTCCCACACCATCGGTTGAAGATGCTAATAGGGGATTTTTGTACTTTTTAAACAGGGGTTGCAGGCGAAAAAGAGAACCAAAAGCTTCTACCTTGCTGACATTGTCAACCTTAATTCCTTTAGCAAAATCTTCTGCTTTTTTAATATCTACACCAGCTTTCTTGTAAGTAATTCCCATTCTTAGTCTTCCACTATCTTAGGTATAGCTTGCTTATAAGTTTTCTCCAGATCACTAACGCTTAGGTTAATAAAATCGTTAATCTTTAAACTATCTCCTTTTACTTCTCCAATCAGATTACAATTAACGCTAGACTTCTTGGCTATCTCCATAATCTTATCTTTATTATCTGAAGAAGCACTAATGATAATTCTTGATTGAGTCTCGCCAAAAAGCAAGGCATCTTTACGAATATTATCACCTAGGTTTACACTGGTTCCCTTTTGACCGGCAATACAACTTTCTGCCAAGGCAACAGCTAATCCGCCTTCAGAACAACCCTTAGCACTTTTTGTTATGCCTGACTTTATCATCTCTAAGGCTGCGGCTTGCACACCCTTCTCCTTTACTAAATCTAATTGAGGAGAAAGGCCTTTTACCAAATTATGTACTATTCTTAGATACTGAGAGCCGCCTAATTCTTCTTCATTTTCTCCAAGCAAAAATATTAAATCATTTTCATCCTTAAAATCCTGGCTGGTTACCTGTTTAGCATCATCAATTGAACCTACCATCCCGATTACCGGTGTAGGATAAATTGCGCCTTTAGGGCTTTCGTTATTGAAACTAACGTTTCCGCTTACTACCGGAACATCCAAAGCTTTACAAGCTTCGGCAATACCCGAGATAACCTTCTCGAACTGCCAATAAACTTCCGGGTTGTATGGGCTGCCGAAATTCAAACCATCAGTAACCCCCAAAGGCTCTGCCCCACAACAGATGAGATTTCTTGCAGCTTGAGCTACAGAAATCTTTCCTCCGGTAAGAGGGTCAAGATAGCAATAAAGCCCGTTACCGTCTACTGTAGCAGCAATTGGCCTATTGATTTCGGAAACATAATAAACCGCGGTATCCCCGCCAGCGGGAATACAGGAATCTTTAAGCAGATTGTTATCAACCTTTTTGGCAATCCATTCTTTGGAAGCAAGGGTGGGATGGCCAAGAAGAGTAAGCAAAGTCTGGTTATAATCTTGAGGTTCTTCTATTTTCTCTAAATTTAAATCCCTTGTTTGCTTTAAGTATTCCGGTTCTTTTGTTTCCCTCGTATATTCAGGCCCTTCTGCTAAAAATTGAGGCGGAATTTCTGCTACCACATTGTCATTATCTTTTACTCTTAAAACTTTATCGGCAATAACTTTACCGATAACTTTAGAATCAACTTCCCATTTGTTAAATATTTCTTCGACTTTAGGCAAATCCTCAGGTTTAATGATTAAAAGCATTCTTTCCTGGGATTCAGAAAGCATCACCTCGTAAGGGGTCATTCCCTCTTCTTTGCGCGGAACAAAAGAAATATCTATTTCAATACCGGTGCCGGCCTTATATGCTGTCTCAGAAGTTGAACATACCAGTCCTGCTGCACCCATATCTTGCATCCCAACAATTAATTTCTTCTCAACAAGCTCTAAGCAGGCCTTCTCTAACACCCTGCCTATTTTAGGATCGCCTATAGCTACAGCACCGGTATTGCTCACAGAGCTCTCATCTAAACCAGCCGAAGCAAAACTTGCCCCTTCCACACCGTCTCTACCGGTAGGGCCCCCAACAATCAACACTAAATTTCCTACACCTTCCGCTTTAGCTTTCACCTGATTGCTTTTCTTCAAAATGCCTACCACCATAGCATTAACTAAGGGGTTTCCTTGATAGAAGTCATCACAATAAACTTCTCCGGCTAAGGCCGGAAAACCAATTTCATTAGCATAATCAGTAAACCCTCGAGCTATTTCTTTAAAAAGAAAAACCGTTCTTTCATTATCCATTGACCCAAATCTTAAAGAGCTTAAAAGAAATTTAGTCGCAGCCCCCACAGAAAAAATATCTCTAATACACCCGCCGCCGCCGGTAGCACTTGCCTCGTATGGCTCAACAGCTGAAGGATGGTTATGGGACTCGACCTTAAAAACTATTGCGTAATCGTCAGTTACAGAAACTGCTCCCGAATTCTCTCCTGTCCCGATAAAGACCTTTTCCCCCTCTTTGGGTAAAAGCTTTAGGAGCCTTTTGGAATTTTTATAAGAACAGTGCTCAGACCACATAGCACTAAATAATCCTAATTCTGTATAATTTAGTTCACGCTTTAATAATTCTTTTATCTTCTCGTACTCTGAATTACTTAAACCCAATTCCTGTGCTACTTTTAAACCCTCCATATTACACCTCGCTTTAGCTTAAATTTGCCTCATACTTTAATAAAATACGCATAAAAAAAGCGTCCTGCCTTCGCTTCGTCGCATTAAGAAAGGACGCCTCTGTCCTTCCTCAATATATCAATCTAAATTATTTTGTCAAGAAAACTTTTTATTAAAAAATAACTTTTGCGGTATGCCGGTCAAGCTGGTTAAGCATAGGGGATTGAATAAGTCTTATCCTAACTTAAATCTCTTGTAAATCTTATCAATATTAGCCAAATAGGTATAGGGATTAAAAATAGCTTCTAACTCTTCTTTTTTCAAGAATTTTTTTATTTGTTTATCAGCTAAAGTTTCGGTTCTGAAATTTGAGTTTTTATTGATAACTTTCAAAGCTACTCTTTGGACGATATCATAAGCTTTCATTCGGGTTAAACCCTTGTCCATAAGCTTAATAAGCAGCTTCTGGGAGTAAATAATACCCCGGTTGATTTCGATGTTCTTGAGCATATTCTTGGGTTTAACATTCAGGTTTTTAATCACTTCTTTAAACTTCTTCAAAACATAATCCAGAATAATTGTTGAATCAGGCAGAATCACCCGTTCAGCTGATGAGTGGGATATATCCCGCTCATGCCAAAGATTTATATTCTCAGAGCCGGCTATAGTATTAGCCCGTAAAATCCGGGCTAAGCCGCAAATCCGCTCACAAATTATCGGGTTCTGTTTATGGGGCATAGCGCTTGAACCTTTCTGGCCCTTGTAAAAAGGTTCTTTTACCTCATCAACTTCGTTGCGGTGTAAGTGCCTAATCTCAGTAGCAAAACGCTCCAGTGTCGAACCAACTAAAGAAAGAACGAACAGATAATAAGCAATTCTCTCCCGGGAAACTATCTGAGTAGAAACATTGGCTCGGTTTATGCCGATTTTCTTGCAGATATAATCTTCGATCTTAGGCTGAAAATAAGCAAAGGTTCCCACGGCTCCGGAAATTTTACCCTGGGCAACATAACTTAAACTTTCAGCTAAAATCCGGCGCTCTTCGATTAAATCATTGTAAAGGTATAAGAATTTTAAGCCGAAACTATAGATTTCAGCATGAACACCGTGGGTCCGGGCCATGCAGAGAGTAACTTTATATTTAAGAGCCTTCTGCTTAACCTCAGCTAAAACTAAATCAAGATCTTTTAAAATAATTTTGGTTGCATCCTTTATCTGCCAAGCTAAAGTCGTATCCAGAAGGTCCGATGAAGTTAACCCGATGTGCAGATACTGGGCTTTATTTTTTAGCTGGCCGGAGATATGTTTTAGAAAGGCAACAATATCGTGGTGGGTTTTCTCTTCAATTTTTCTTATTTTCTGAGGAGAAATTTTCACTCGCCTAAAGGCTTTGCTGGTACCTTGAGGTATTCTCTTGGCTTTTTCTAAAGCCTCGCAGAGTAAAACTTCAATCTTTAAAAAGCGTTCAAACTTTCCGTCCTCGCTCCAAACCTTACCAATTTCAGCCGGTGTATAGCGCTTAATCATACCTCATATCCTATCAAAACATCACGCCAGAGTCAATGAGAATAGGCGGCTTTTTAGAAATGCCAAGAGAAATAGCACTCTTTCCAAACCTTGTTGGGAAGGGAAAAATTACAATTTTTGCTTAAGCTTATCTACTGCCTGTTCCAGTGCCGAGATTTTCTCCTGCTGCTGTTTTATTGCCTCAATCAATACCGGTATAATACTGGTATAGTCAACGCCTAAGTATCCCTCCTGATCATCAACCACAGTTACAGCTTCCGGCAATGTTTCCTGAACATTTTGAGCAATAAGGCCCAATTCTCGCTTATCTGAACCAATCATGTTGAAGTAGACACCATTGATGGCTTCTAGCTTTGAGATGGGATTACCGATAACCACAATATTTTCCTTGAGCCGCCGATCAGAAACATCGGTTAATGTACCAGTGTAATTAATATTACCGATTACATCCAGATTCCCCACTATATCCAAAGCAACATCAGGATTCCAGGTATTAATGCCGACGTTCCCTTCAACCAGTAAAATATCATCAGAATCGATGATATTGGTACAAGCACCGCTCCAGCAATACTCTCCGGAGTCATAATAATTGGTTCCGATAGCCAATCTCAGCGAACGTACTTCATTATATACCCCATAGGGTGCCGGATAGTAAGTAGTCAGGGTAATGTCTTCGGCAAAAGCAAAACAGTAAAACAGACTAATAAATAAAGCAAACCAAAATTGGACAAGCTTTAATCTTCTCATTCCTGCCTCCTCCTCTTTTCTTTAAGCTTTAGCTGAAACATAGCTGATCGCTAATCAGGATTATTATATATTTTATTTTCTGGTTATACAAATTATTTTTGGGAAAAAATAGGTTACTTTCACTGCTTTGCTGAAAAACTCTCAGCTCTCGACGGAAATTTACCTTGCTTAACATCTTTAATAAAAAGAGCAGCGGCTTCTTTTATCTCTGAAGCCAGATCCTTATAAACCCTTACAAATTTAGGCCGTTTCTCTTTATAAAGACCAAGAAAATCGTAACTAACCAGAACCTGGCCGTCGCAGTATTTTCCAGCCCCGATACCAATAGTAGGAATTTTCAACTCCTTAGTAATCCTCCGGGCCAGTAAATAAGGAACGCACTCTAAAACCAGGCTAAATACCCCTAGATCCTCAAGCATTTTGGCCTGCTTGATTAAATTTAAAGCACTTTTAGGGTCTCGGCCCTGGACTTTGTATCCGCCCAAGAGATGAACAGTCTGGGGAGTAAGGCCAATATGGCCCATAACCGGTATTTTGTTTTTAATCAACTTCTTTACTACATAACCACAATCCTTCTTGTTTTTAGCCGAAAACCACTCTACTTTTACCGCTTCAGCACCGAGGCTAATGAACTTAGCCGCGTAGTCCAAACACTTTTCAGGACTCCTTTGGTAAGCAGCATAAGGCATATCTGCTACCACTAAAGCCCTGCTAACTCCTTTAGCTACAGCCCGGGTATGATTGAACATTTCAGCTAACTGGAGGTAACGGGTCTCCTTCATTCCCAAGACTACGTTAGAAAGCGAATCTCCGATTAAAACTATATCAATACCAGTAGAATCTAAAATCCCGGCAAAAGAGTAATCATAACAGGTAAGCATGGTTATCTTAGTTTTACCTTTCTTTTTGCGGATATCATTGATGGTTACCTTAGGCATAAATGCAACCTTTTCCTTTTAATAAATTATCTAAGAATATGCACTTCTTCCTGGTTACCTTTAGAGAGAACTAAAAATATCCTCATGGTTGAAGGGACTCTAGCCAGAAACTCCCTTATACCATCTAAGCCAAGAATAAAAAAAGCAGTAGCCAGGCTGTCGGCAGTAAAACAATTCTTGGTTATCACAGTCACACTTCTCAGATCATTATCTACCGGGTATCCCTTACGGGGATCAATCAGATGGGGGTAATCTTTACCTTGATAAGAAAAAAACTGTTCATAGCCCCCTGAGGTAGCTATAGCTTCATCAATTAATGATTGGGTCCTTAAAATATCCCTTAGCTGGCCGGGATCTTTTATGCCGATTTCCCAGGGTTGCCCAAGTTGCTTTCCCAAACAATAGATGTCTCCGCCGGCATTAATCAAAGCACTCTCTATGCCTGTTTGCTTTAATTTAGCTATTGCCTTATCTACGATATAGCCCTTGGCAATGGCACTTAAATCAATAATTAAACCCTTCTTTTTTACTATTACTGTTCCGGTTTGGGAATCAACTTCTATAGCCTCTACTCCTCCCAATTCTCTTATCCTGGCCACTGCCTCGGGAGCAGGAAAACTCTTTACTGCTCCTTTACTAATTAACTCTTTCCAAAATTGATAGAGTGCGCCATGAGTTACGTCAAAGGCACCTTTACTTAAATCATAAACTTGCCGGCTAAGGCCTAAAATTTCGATTAATTCGGCCGAAGCTTTAAAAGGCTGGTTATAAGTCTTATTCAACCGGGAAATCTCCGAGTTTGGATCGTATAAATTAAAGATTTTATCCAAACGCTTAAACTCCTGATAAACAATACCGGCAGCTGCTGGATCAGCCGAGGTTACTTCCAGGTATGTTCCCAGGATTAGAAACTTCTTTCGATATAAAGGCTTTTGGCAAGAAGCAAAAATCAACAAAATGATTAAAACTGCTATTTTTTTAACCACTTAACAAGTTCCTCCCAACCCATACAATTCACAATATCTGCTTTTTCTAACCACCCCCGGCTGGCCAGGTTTAAACCCAGCTCCATGAATTCTAATTGTTCAATTGCATGAGAGTCTGTGTTGATGGCCAACTTCACCCCTCCTTTTTTTGCCCGCATTGCGCTGGAGTCTCTTAAATCCAAACGATAGGGGTGAGAATTAACCTCTAAAGCTACTTTGTAGTCGCGGCAAACTTGGATAATCCGGCCTAAGTCAATCTCATAAGGATCCCGGGAACCCCACAATACGCCGGTAGGATGGGCAATAATATTTACGTACTTATTCTTACAAGCAGTAACAATCCTTTGAGTCAACTGCTCCCGGGATTGTTTAAAACCACTATGAATTGCGGCAATAACAAAATCTAACCGGCTTAAGACCTTATCCGGATAATCAAGGCTGCCGTCGCCTAATATATCAACTTCTGCTCCGGCTAGTACCTTTATATTCTTTAACTTTTTATTTACCCTCTTAATTTCCTCAATCTTCTCATAAAGCTGCTCTATCGATACTCCTTTGGCTATTCTTAACCCTTGAGAATGATCAGCTACTCCCAAATACTCATAGCCCCGTTTCTTTGCTGCCCTGGCGATTTCTTCAATACTGTTTCTTCCGTCACTATAGTTGCAATGAACATGAAGATCGCCCCTGATATCTTTCAGATTAACCAATTTAGGCAGATTTTTCTTTAAGGCGGCCTCTATTTCTCCCAAGTCTTCGCGTAACTCCGGCCGAATATAGTCCATTCCCAAAACTGTGAAGATACCTTCTTCACTGGCACCGGCGATAAACTTCTCACCTAACTTCTTGCCTTGAGAAAATAATCCGTACTCGTTGATCTTGTAATTATTCTTCATGGCCAGCTGTCTGAGTTTTAGATTAAACTCTTTGGAACCGGTAAAATAAAGTAAGGCTGAACCAAAACTCTTTTTATCCACCACCCTTAAATCAACCTGGATATTGTTGTCCCGGGCTAAAACTGAAGACTTAGTCTGGCCCTTAAGCAGAACTTGCGCCACTAAAGGAAGTGAGGCGAATTTATCCATAACCTTTTTAGGATTTGATGAGATAACTAAAATATCAATATCTCTGATTGCTGCTTTCTTCCTTCTAAGCGAGCCGGCTACTTCAATCTTTCTAACTTCTTTGATCTTTTTTAGCTCTTTAATAAAACTATCGGCAGAACATTGGGCAAGATAAAAGGGAGTTCTTTCGCGGCCTTTTTTTAAGATTGCCACCCCTCTTAAGATGTTTTCTACGGTTTTCTCTCTTATCCCCGCCAATTGAGCTAATGTCCCTGCTTGGGCAGCTTTGATTAGCTTATCAATACTATCAATTCCCTTCTTTTCATAAATAAGCCTGACTGTCTTAGGGCCTAAACCGGGAATCTGAAGCAGCTCAATTACTCCAGCCGGAATATCTTGTTTTAACTTCTGATAAAACTTCAGTGAGCCAGTTGAAACTATCTCTTTGATTTTAGCGGCTAAATCACTGCCGATTCCGGGGACAGTAGTTAGCTGCTCCTGATTAACCTTATCTTCTAACTCATCGCCTAGTTTTTCTACTGCTTCTGCGGCTCGGCTGTAGGCCCGAATCCGAAAAGGGTTATCGCCTTTTAGCTCTAAAATCACAGCGATTTCTCTGAAGATGCCGGCAATTTCCTGACTCCTCATAAAAAAATGATTTTACTTACTGGCTTTATAGTCAGCAGAGACTTTATTTTTAATCCCCCCCCGGGAGGTAAATTCTCCGATTACTACAATCTGATAAGGTTTTAATACTTTTTTTAAATCTCCGAGGATTTTATTTACCACATGTTCATTGTAAATTTTTACATTGCGAAAGGAATAAAGATAGTACTTTAAAGACTTAAGTTCAATCAGCTTATGCCGGGGGGTATATTTTATGGTCAGCCTGGCAAAATCGGGAAGGCCGGAAAAGGGGCAAAGACAAGTAAACTCATCGGTAGCTAACTCGGTTGTAATTTTTTGCCGGGGATATTCGTAGGAGATAGTCTTTAAAATCGTTGAGTCTAAGTCTTGCGGCAGGGAAGCTTTACCGGCAGTCTTCCTGGCTTTTTTCTCACTCAAAGGAGCTGATCGGTTTTCGTAAATCATCGGAATAGTTTTAAAAAGATTACTAATTGCCGGGAATACAATAGGCGACCATCTCGGTAGCATCTACCGATTCACTAGTATCCCCTTGGCACCCGTAAGAATTTCCCGACTGCCTCAGAGCCGGTGCCCAGGAACCATTACCTTCACCGTCATTGGTATTGGACCCGTAGGCGCAAAAAACCCGGATATCTCCGGCATTACAATACACAATATTATTGGCACAACCAACACAGCGGCCGGTAGAACGGGAATACATCCTGTTAAAAGTACTTTTTGCTGCCGCGCCGACAGCTTCCCAGCTTCCCACACCAGTAGCATCAGAAACTAATATTTTATCAGCTCCCGGGCTGCCTTCGCGGATCCGAACCTGGCCGTTAACATCTAATTTTTGTGTTGGTGCGTCTGTCCCGATACCGGTACTACCGTTAACAACAAAATCACCGTCACCTAATGCCACATTCCGATAACTGCTGCCAATAGCCAGCTGATTAGTCCGAATCTCCTTATAAACCCCGTATGGCGCCGGGTAGTAGGTGGTAAGGGTGAAATTTTCGGCAGAAACAAAGTAATAAACTAAACCGATAATCAAAATAAACCAAAATCCAATAAGGCTAAGTTTTTTCATTCTTATCCCCCCTTTTCATTTTGTTAAGGTTAAGCCCCAAACGGATATCAATTATAGTTATTATACGTTTCATCCTCTGCTTGGACAAACTATTTTTAAAAAAATGGTTAAGGAATTAACTGTAAATTCCGGGCAGAGAAATCCGATTTAGCTAAATCATAAAATTCAAAGTGATAAGCCAGAAATCTTCCTAGAATATAAGCAATCTCCTCTTGGCAAGAATTAGCAACCTTAAGCCGGCAAACAAGAGGAAAATCAGTCTTCTGAATGTAGAGTAAGGATTGTGAAGCTTGCTTGCTAATCCGTTTAGCATCTCCTATCCTTTCGATACAGCGCTTACAGATAAGCCCCCCTCTGGCCACGCTGAAGGAAAACTCGCTATCCAAAAGACTCTTACAGCTTAGACAGTGGTTAAGCTCGGGTTTAAACCCCGAAAAAGTAAGGAATTTTATTAAAAAAATATAAAGAATCTTAGATTCATCCTCATCCTTCAAAGAATTTAAACAACTGTTCACTAATTTAAAGATATACTGATTACTATCCCAGAAAGGTGTTGTCTTATCTAAAAGATTAAACAAAAGCGCAGCCACTTTGGCCTTAGCGATATCTTCTCGTAAGTAAGGGTAATCGGAGATTAAATCAGTATGCGAGATAAGCCAAATTTCACTCTTTTTAGGATAAAAAATTAACTCATTGAGGCTGAATATATCTAAGGAAGAAGAAAATTCTTTCTTGGAGGTATAAAAACCTTTAAATATTCCGCTTATTTTACCAAAACGCGAAGTGTAAAGGGTAGCGATTAGGCTTGTCTCCCTAAAATTATATCGCTTTAAAACAAACCCCAGGTCTTTTTCAATCATTATATTTTTGGTTTAAATTAAAAAACTGGCGTTGCTTTCTTTCCATAATCGCCCGCTTAAGCCTAGTGCGGTCATCATATCCTAGTAAATGCAAAATGCCATGGATAAGATAAAGCTTTAACTCATCCTGCCACCTAGCGCCTATTTTTTTAGCAATTTTGGTGGCTGCTTCAACTGAAACTACTATCTCCCCTAAATAATCCGGCTCTAACGCATCTTTTAAGGGAAAAGCTATTACGTCGGTAAAAGAATCCTTTTTAAAATACTTCTTATTCAGTTTCTTTATGAGGGTGTTATCACACAAAAGAATTGATAACTTTTCAGAGGAAATATTTCCGCCTTCGGCGGAAAGAGAGACGAGTATTCTCTTTAAGTATTTATGTAAAGCTTTAAGATTTATTCTCTTTATTTTTTGTTGATTTATTACTTCTATTCTCATCCTTGGGATAATTTATGCGGGTGTGGAAGATAGCATTTAAGATACGGATAAAACTTTGGGTGATTTTTTCTAACTCTTTCAAGGTGAGATTACTCTCATCTAACTCCCCTTCCATAAATCGTTTCTTAACTACTTCTCTGGCCAGCTCCTCTATTCTTGCCGGGGTAGGTTCCTCTAGAGTCCTCGATAAAGCTTCAATGGTGTCAGCTAAAGCCACAATTGCAATTTCCTTAACCTGAGGCTTAGGACCGGGATAACGATATTCCTCCTCATGCTTGCCCTCCGGTTCTAATTCTTTAGCCCGTTGATAGAAGTAATAAACCAGAGTCCTGCCATGGTGCTGAGATATAAAATCAATGATTTTGGGGTTAAGATGGTGTTTAATCGCCAGATCTACTCCATCCTTTACGTGGTTGAAGATAATCAACTTGCTCATTGATGGCTTTAAATTCTTATGCACATCTTTATAGTTTACCAAGTTTTCCACAAAGTAATCGGGCTTAATCATCTTGCCAACATCATGGTAGTAAGCACCTACCCGAGCTATCAGGGAATTAGCACCGATAGATTCTGCGGCGGCCTCACTTAAATTCGCTACTACCAATGAATGCTGGTATGTTCCCGGAGCCTCAAGAATTAATTTACGCAATAAGGGGTGGTTAAAATCGGACAGCTCAAGAAGGGAGATGTTGGTAACTACCTTGAATATATACTCAAAAACCGGTAAGACTCCCAACACGATAAAGGATGATAACACTCCATTAAAAAGACATGTCTTTAAAAGATTAAAGTCTAAACCGGAGAGGCCAAAAAAGCTCTGCTCTCTCTCCATAAGAAAGGCTACGACGAATTGTATCAGGCCGGCAAAGAAGCCGGCACGGATTACCTGAAACCTGCGCCTAACCCGATAAGTTAACATACCGGCAATCAGGGCGGCGATGAAAAGGCTAAGACCGATATTAAGATTACCGCCATCCATACTTGCGCTTAAGAAAGAGATAAAAAGAGCAAAGAGAAAAGAAAGCTCTAAGCTGTTAAAGAGCAGGGTAATCAGCATCACAAAACCAATAGCGGCAATGCCATATCCGGACAGCTTAAAGGTAACCATGGTCAGAAGCGGTATCAGAACTGCTACCGCTCCCAATATAGACAAATCCAGATATGAGGGCAAATTCTCCAGCCCCCTTATAAACCGGACATAAATAAAAAGAATCAAGGCCAGAATTAAGAGAGAGAAGTCTATGGCATAGATAAAGAAGACAAAACCTGCGATACCGAAAAATACTAAACCAGTAAGTAGGTTGTTAAGATTAATTTCCCGTCTTGCTATAGAAATTTTCATAAGCCTGGATTATTTCTTGAATTAAGGGATGACGCACTACATCTTTTTTGCCTAAATTAATAAAGTGTATACCTTTAATAGCCTTAAGAATCTGGATTGCTTTCTTAAGGCCTGTCGGTTGACCTCCAGGAAGATCGCTCTGGGTTATATCGCCGGTAATCACCGCCTTAGAATCAAAGCCCAAACGAGTAAGAAACATCTTTAACTGCTCTGAAGTGCAATTTTGGGCTTCATCCAAAACAACAAAAGCATTATTAAGGGTTCGCCCCCGCATATAAGCTAAAGGTACAATTTCAATAATTCCCGTCTCTAAATAACCCTCGATAACTTCCGACTCCATCATATCATAGAGAGCATCGTATAAGGGGCGCAAGTAAGGACCTAGTTTAGCATGCATATCTCCGGGTAAAAACCCTAAAGATTCACCGGCTTCCAGAGCTGGCCGGGTCAAGACGATTCTGCTGGCCTCGGTCTTCATCAGGGAATTTACGGCCATAGCCATAGCTAAGTAAGTCTTACCGGTTCCGGCCGGGCCAGTAGCAAAAACAATATCATATTTTCGCATCGCCTCGAGATATTCTTTCTGTCCGGCAGTTTTAGGAAACACCAGCTTTTTCCGCGCTGAAGGAACTCTTATCCCCAGCTTACTATCGGAGATCGCCTCTTCTTTCTTAAGAGAATACCTCTTGCTATTTAAAGAATGAGAGTTTAAGTATTGGCTCAATTCCTTCTGACTGAAAACAAAGCCCTCATTACCTAAAACGACAATCTTGTTAAGTAAAGAGGAAGCAGTATTTACCTTATCCTTGCTACCCTTAAGCTGAATTCCCTTTGGTTTTATGGCTATCGCTACACTCAACTCTTTCTCCAAAAACTTTAGATTCTCATCAGCAACCCCAAAAATACACTGCAAACTTGAAAGGTCATTGATGACAATTATTTTTTGCATAGTTATATTAACCCTGCCGGCTGCAGCTGATTAACCCGATGCTTAATTCTTGGGCAGAATTTTTATTTCAACTCCCGGGTATAACCGGTCAGGGCTCTTTAACACATCCTTATTAGCCTCGTAAAGGAAATTCCATTCTTTGGTTGTTCCATAAAATTTATGAGAGATCTTCTGCAATGTATCATTCTTCTGAATTGTATAATACCTGGTTTCTTCTATATCAACTGCCTCCGGTTCACTAATAACTTCTGCTGCCTCAGCCATCTCCTCTACCGAAAAAATAACCTCTGTCTCCCGGGTGGATTCTATCTCCCCGGTTTTCTTAGCCTTACTAGCTTCAGGTGAATCAAACTCTACCTCTAATACCGATATTGTCCGGGTATTCCCCAGCCTATTTTCGCGTGGCTGATCCTTAGTTTTTCCGGCTACATATCCCTGATTCCCGCTGATATCAAGATCTTTGCGGGGTTCTTCCTTCGTATAGTTTCGCATTGTTAAACATCCACTGAAAATGATAATCCCTATTACAATCCATAGCCTCCTCATCACTACCCCCCTCCTGTTAAGCGTTACTTATAATCCCTACTAATCCTCTTCGGGTTCTTGCTTTATTAGTTTTAAGTATAACTCCTCTAATTGAGCTTCTTTAATCTCCGAAGGTGCACCGCTAAGAAGACAACTCCCCTTCTGAGTCTTGGGAAATGCAATCACATCCCGGATACTTTCAGAACCACTTATTATAGCATACAATCTATCTAAACCAAATGCAATCCCGCCATGCGGCGGAACCCCGTATTTAAAGGAACGGAGAAGAAATCCGAACTTCTTTTGAGCCTCTTCTTGAGATATTCCCAGAATTTCAAAAATTTTCTCCTGTAGGATCGAGGAGTGAATTCTTATTGAACCACTGCCAATCTCTGACCCGTTGAGGACTAAATCATAAGCCCGGGCTCTTATTTTCGATAAATCCTTACCCCAGGCCGATAGATCATCCTGCTGAGGCGCTGTAAAAGGGTGGTGGCAAGACTGCCAGCGCCCTGCATCTTGATTATATTCAAAAAGAGGAAAATCTACTACCCAGAGGAAACGATAGTCATCCTCTCCAAGATCAGGTTTATCTGTTCCGTATTTTTCCATTGCCTCCTGATGTGATAAACGTAAAAAAGGTGTCTTGATATTCACTCCTAAGCACTTGGAGAAAACATCGGCAATCATCTTCTCGGCCAGTGAATAAATATCTTCTTCTTCCAAAAAAGACAACTCTATATCCAACTGCGTAAACTCCGGTTGCCGGTCGCTCCGCAAATCTTCATCCCGGAAACAACGTACAATCTGGTAATATTTATCCATACCGCTGACCATTAAAATTTGTTTAAAAATCTGTGGTGATTGGGGCAGGGCATAGAATTTATTGGGTTGCAGCCGTGAAGGAACCAGATAGTCCCGAGCTCCCTCAGGCGTAGATTTGGTGAGAAATGGCGTCTCTATCTCTAAAAAATTCTGCTGGTTAAGGAAATTTCTAAAGCCCTGGTTCAGCTTATGGCGTAAGACTAACTTCTGATAAACCGAAGCCCTCCTTAAATCAAGATAACGGTGTCTTAGGCGAATTTCCTCCCCCGCCTCTATTGCTTCATCGATATTAAAAGGCAAATCTTCTGCAGCGCTTAAAATACCTAACTCCTGAGCAGTGACCTCAATAAGACCGGTAGAGATTTTGGGATTCTCGGTCTTTTTAGGCCGACGGTTAACCGGCCCTCTAATCTTGATTACATCCTCATTTCTTAATTTCTTAGCTAAGGCGTAAGTAGCCGCATTAGGTTTGGGTAAAAAAATTACCTGAGTAATTCCGTATCTATCTCGTAAGTCAATAAAAATAAGCTTGCCATGATCGCGGCGGGAAGCCACCCAGCCGCACAAGACTACCTCTTTATCTACATTATCCTCTGTCAACTGGCCACAAGTATGCGTACGTAACATTTCTTTACTCCTTAGGTTTAAATCTAGCAAGAAAATTCTCTAATCTTATATCCTCTTGAGTCGAGTCTTGCATATTTCTTAGGGCTAAATACCCAGTTTTATATTTATCTCCAGCTAAAATCACAACATATTTTGCACCTTTTTTCTGAGCAATTCGTAGCTGTGCTTTTAAAGACTTGCCACAATAATCAAAATCAGCGCTTATTCCTTTCTCTCTTAAGTTATTTAAAAAATAAAAGCCTTCCTCAATCAGTGATTTGCTGTCAACGGCGATAAAATAATCTAACTTCTGCTTTTTCTTTGATTCGCCTAAACTTAAAAGAATACGCTCCAATCCTAAGGCAAAGCCAATAGCCGCTTTACTAGGACCTCCTAAAGATTCAACTAAATTATTATATCTTCCTCCGGCTCCAATTGCATCTTTAGAGCCTAAACCTGGAGCAGTAATTTCAAAAACAGTATTAGTATAGTAATCGAGTCCTCGAACCATGCAAGGATCGGGCTGAGCTACTACGCCTAACCGTTTAAGTATATTAAGCACATCTCGATAATGGTCAAAACATCCGGGACAAAGATTTTCTCCTACTTCCATATCTATATTAAAATACCCCCTTGCCGCCTTTTGACATTGAGGTTTTTTACAATCTAAAACTCTTAAAGGATTCTTATCTAACCTTCTCTGGCAATCCTCGCAAAGATCGCGCTTCCTTTCTAATAAATCCTTCCTTAACATTTTGGCAAGCGTGTCCTTGTCTTCTTTACACCCCAAAGAATTTATTTTTAAAGTTTTATCTTTAATTCCTATTGCATCTAATATTTTCAAACTTAAGATAATCATTTCAGCATCTAAATAAGCGCTGTTTGAACCAATGGCTTCAGCACCAATGTGGTGAAATTGACGCAGCCTTCCTTTCTGCGGCCGCTCGCCCCTAAACATAGCGCCTATATAAAACAACTTATGGAAATCACTTTTTTTATGGAGGGAGTTGGCAAGATAATACCTTATGACCTGAGCTGTTCCTTCCGGACGAAGAACTACATCTTTCCCTTCGATTTTAAATATTTGTCTTTCAACAATATCTGTAGTTTCGCCTACACTTTTAACAAATAAATCTTTTTCTTCTAATATCGGAAGGATAATCTCTTCATATCCGAATAGTTTAAATATTTTTGCAGCTGTTTTGTTGGCTCGATTAAATTCTAGAACGCTAGATCCATTAAAGTCAGACGTTCCACGCACACTAGAGTAAATTTTTTTCACTCTACTTCTCCTCCTGCTAATTTTAGGCAAGTCAACTTTAGGGGAAAGATGATGGGATTCATCTAAACAGATGGGACTACTTTATGGACTTCTTCATCTCTAGGCCAGGCTTAAACACAACAGCACGCCTTTCGGGGACAGGCACAACCTCACCAGTTTTAGGATTTCGGCCAATTCTCTTTTTTCTCTTTTTCACCTGAAATACCCCAAAATTTCTCAGCTCAATTCTTTTTCCAGCCTTTAAAGCATCAAAAATAGCATCAAATGTCCGTTGCACAACCTCTTTTACTACAACTTGTTTTATCTGAGTATCCTGGTTAATTTTAAGAACTATATCTCTTTTTCTCATAGAGTAAGTCTATCACCGGTAAATTAAAGTGTCAAGGACAAGTTTCCCTCCCCTACTAGGGAGCCAATCTCATTTAATGCCTTCTCGCTCAAGGTGATGTAAAATTTACTACCGGTCTTAACTTTTACCCCTTGGAGCTGGGAATTCTTGAAAGAAAAGAATACCGGCGTATCTCCTTGATATTTGGTGACAATATTCTTTAAGTTGCTTAACGAAATTCCCTTGTCCTCCAGTACAATGTCGGCACTCTTGACGTAATCAGTAATCTTTTCGACCGGGATAACCTGTGTGGCTAATATCTTAGGGACCTTGTCTTTAGTCTCAACCTTACCCTTCAATACCACTATCGCTTTTTCTCGAAGATAAAAGGCACAATCCTCAAAGAGGCGGGGAAAAATAAAAACTTCAATGCTACCAGTCTCATCTTCCAGTTTTAGAATCGCCATCCGTTGGCCCTTCCTGCGAGTGATAATATTCTTTACCTTCTCCACCACTCCGTAAACCATAACCTCTCCCTGTCGCGGATGTTCCCAGAGACGGATTATTTTTCCACACTTAAGGTAATTAGCTACACCGGAGTAGCTGTGTAAAGGATGGCTAGTTAAGTATATACCCAAGAGAGACTTCTCGAAGTTTAGTATCTGTAAAATTGGCCACTCCTCAACATCAGGGACACTCTCATCAACGGGGTCAGAAAAAAGCCTTAGTTGAGCCGGGTCTTCCCGTTTTACCCCTTTATTTAATATTTTATCCAGAAGTGCCATCATTTGAGCCCGGCGAAGATTAAAACTGTCCATTGCTCCCGACTTTATAAGGCTCTCAACAACCTTCTTATTCACCACCCGGGAATCAACTCTTTTGGAGAAATCAAAAATGCTCTTAAATTTACCCTGCTGCCTGGTCTCAATGATATTTTCTAAAGCGGCTTTCCCGACATTTTTAATCGCCATTAAACCAAAGCGTATATCCTGATCATCGGTCACCGTAAAATTATTAAAACTGGTATTTATATCCGGAGGAAAAACCTTAATTTTCATCCGGTTTGATTCATTAATATACTCTACAACCTTATCAGTATTATTGCGCTCACTGGTTAGGAGAGCTGCCATAAACTCTACAGGATAGTTAGCCTTGAGGTATGCCGTGCGATATGAAATTAAGGCATAAGCCGTAGAATGGCTTTTGTTAAAGCCGTAACCTGAGAAGTAATCAATCAAGTCGAATATCTGGTCGGCCGTATTTACCGGAATGTTATTCTTACGGCAACCTTCTATAAACATATGCCTCTGTTCCTCCATAATTTCCGGTATTTTCTTACCGATAGCTTTTCTTAATAAATCTGCCCGGGAGAGATCAAAACCAGCTAATCTGGCCACTATCTGCATAATCTGTTCCTGGTAAAGAATTATCCCGTAGGTCTTCTTTAAAATCGGCTCTAATTTAGGGTGAACATAGGAAATATTCTTCTTGCCTTGCTTGCGGTTAATAAAATCATCGACCATGCCACTGCCTAAAGGACCAGGACGATAGAGGGCTAAGACAGCAATTAAATCTTCAAACTTATTAGGATTTATTTTCTTTAAGATTTCCCGCATCCCTCTACTTTCCAATTGAAAGACACCAATGGTATTACTCTTGACTAGCAGCGAAAAGGTTTTCTTATCAATAAGAGATATCGTGGTAATATCTAATTCTACCCCTTTAGTTCGCTTGATAATCTTAACAGTCTCATCGATTACCGTAAGGGTTTTCAAACCTAAGAAATCCATCTTAAGTAGACCGGTCTTCTCCAGCGACCCCATATCAAAACCAGTAACTGTCTCACCTTCTGCACCGCGAGTTAAGGGAACTCGCTCCATCAGCGGTTTATCGGAAATAACTACTCCGGCAGCATGGGTTGAGGCGTGACGGGAAAGCCCCTCAAGCTGCATAGCTACATCAATGAGACGTTTAACTCTATCATCAGAATCATAAATGTCAGCCAACTCGGAGTTCAAAGATAAAGCTCGGCGCAAATCAATGTGCTGGCCGGAACCATAAGGAATCATTTTGGCAATTTTATCTACCTCAGCATAGTTAAAACTCATAACCCGGCCGACATCTCTGATTACTGCCCGAGCCAACATTGTTCCAAAAGTAATTATCTGGGCCACATTGGCCTTGCCATATCTTTGGGCCACATAGCTTAGGACCTCGGCCCGCTTCTCATAACAGAAGTCGATATCAATATCAGGCATCGAGACCCTTTGGGAATTTAGGAATCTTTCAAAAAGAAGGTCATAATTTAAAGGATCGACATCGGTAATATGCAAAATATAACTTACAATGCTGCCGGCGGCACTGCCCCGGCCAGGACCTACCGGAATATGATTTTCCTTGGCAAATTTAACTAAGTCCCAGATTATTAAAAAGTAGCTGGAAAATCCGGTCTTCTTAATCGTCTCTAACTCGTAGTTTAATCTTTCGGTGACAACCTTACCTTTCCCAGGGTATCGGAACTTTAAATTTTCTTGGCAAACCTTTCTTAAATAATCACTATCACTTACACCCTCAGGAAGAGGAAAATGGGGCAGGTGAATTTGGGAAAAATCCATGGTAAGATTGCACTTTTGAGTAATCTCAATAGTATTCCTTATAGATTCAGGAATATCCTTAAAAATCTGCTTCATCTCAAGCGGGCTGCGAAAATAAAAAGTATCGCTATTAAATCTAAAACGATTAGGGTCAGCCAGAGTAGTCTGAGTTTGAATAGCTAAGAGAGCTTCGTGAGCAAATGATTCTTCTTTCTCCAGATAATGAATATCATTAGTAGCAACTAAAGGAATGTCTAAATCCCGGGAAATTTTAACCAACTGATCATTTACGGTTTTCTGCTCAGCCAAACCGTTCTCCATAATCTCCAGATAAAAATTCCCTTTGCCGAAGATATGCAAATAATCATCAGCCAGTTTAGAAGCCTTATTTAGATTACCGGAGGTAATCGCTGAAGGGATTTCTCCTTTAAGGCAGGCACTGGAAGCAATTAACCCTTGATGGTGCTGACAGAGAAGTTCTTTATCCACCCGGGGCTTGTAGTAAAATCCTTCCAAGTTGGCTAAACTGACCAGCTTTATAAGATTAGAATAGCCTTCTTCGTCTTTAACCAGAAGAATAAGATGGTAGTTATCGTCGCCATTTGGTTTATAATCTCTATTAAGGCGTGAGCCTTCGGCCACATAGACTTCACAGCCGATTATCGGCTTTATCCCCTTTTTTACACAAAGATTATAAAACTTGATTGCTCCGAATATATTGCCATGATCAGTCATGGCTAAAGCCGGCAGCTTATGCTGCACAGCCTTATCCACCAACCGGTCCAACAAACAAGCACCATCTAAGAGGCTATATTGGGTATGCACATGGAGGTGTACAAAATCAGCGTGGGTCATAATATTAGTTTACAAGTTAAAAGCCCAAAGTCTAAAGTTTAAAAGTTAGAAACCGAAATATTTTCCTTTTTCTCAGAAAAAATCGTTTACCAGCTTAGCTTTTTTAAATGGGGTCTGTCCCGATTTAATTTAATATGCTGATTTAATCATAATCAGCAGCATTTTAAACTTTTCCTTGGCTTTTAAAGCATGGGGTTTATTAGCCGGCATTATAACCATGTCGCCTTTGTTTAAAATCATTGTATCACCGGCAATGGTGGCTTCGGCCTCACCCTCAAGGATATTAACCATGGCATCAAAAGGCGCGGTATGCTGACTTAACCCCTGATCCTTATCAAAAGCAAAGACTGTTACTGTCCCGGTTTGTTTCTTGATCAAGGTCTTACTGACCACCGAACCCTCTTGATAATCAATCAACTCACTTATTTTTTTTACCTCAATTTCCTCGGTCATTTTCTCTTTATTTTATAAACGGTTTAGGCAGGCCTAAACCCTACTATATACTCTCTCTACTCCCACTCAATTGTGGCCGGGGGCTTAGAGCTTATATCGAAGACGACCCGGTTTATCCCTCTTACATTATTAATAATCGAGTTAGAAATCTGATCCAGAACTGCGTGGGGTAACTTAGACCAGTCAGCAGTCATCCCGTCAAGGCTGCTGACTGCCCGTATTGCAACCACATATTCGTAAGTCCGCTTATCGCCCATTACTCCTACTGTCTTAAGCGGAAGCAAGACACAAAATGCCTGCCAAACGTCATTATAAAGATTGTTCTTCTTTATGATCTTTCCTAAAATAGCATCAGCTTCACGTAAAATATTAAGCTGCTTAGTGCTTACTTCACCGATTATCCTGATTGCCAGGCCCGGACCGGGGAAAGGGTGGCGGCTAATTATCGCTGGAGGGAGCTTAAGGATTTTAGCAATTTCTCTGACCTCGTCCTTAAACAGCTGACGGAAAGGTTCGATTAATTTTAGTTCCATATCCAAGGGCAGGCCCCCTACATTATGATGAGATTTTATACAGGCTGTAGGGCCGCCGAAAAAGGATATTGATTCGATTACATCGGGATAGAGAGTCCCCTGCACCAGAAATTCAACATTTTTTATTTTGCGGGCTTCAGCTTCAAATACCCGTATAAATTCATGGCCGATTATCTTACGCTTGGCTTCAGGGTCAACAACACCCTTTAATTTAGCTAAGAATAATTTTGAAGCATCAACATAGCGCAGGTCCATTTTAAAGTGATCCCGGAAAATACTGATTACCTTCTGAACTTCAAACCTCCGCAATACTCCGTTATTGACAAAAATACACTTAAGTTTTTTGCCTAAAGCTTTATGAAGAAGAACAGCAGCAGTAGCTGAATCTACCCCTCCGCTTAAGCCTAAAATAACGTTTTTCTTACCTACCTTTTTTCTTATCTCTTTTATCTGCTCGGCTGCAAAATCTTCTAACTGCCAGGTTGCAAAACAACCAATAATTCTAAATAAAAAATTGGAAATTATCTGAATACCTAATTCAGTATGAACAACTTCCGGATGAAATTGAACCCCGTAGATCTTCTGCTTGCGATTACCAATAGAGGCATATTTAGTATTAAGGGTATGACTGAGTAGTTTAAAACCGGGGGGTAGCTTGATAACCTGATCAGTATGACTCATCCAAGAAGTAATTTCTGCCGGAAGCGAGAAGAATAGGTCGTCATGGCCATCAATATACATCTTGGCTTTTCCGTATTCCCTCTGCTGACTCTCTTTGACCTTACCCTTTAAGACTTTGACTAGAATCTGCATCCCGTAACAAATGCCCAGAATCGGTATACCTAACCGCAGAACTTCCTCCTTAAGGCAAGGGGCTCCTTTTTCATAAACGCTGTGGGGGCCGCCGGAGAGAATTATCCCTTTAGGTTTAATCTTCTTGATCTTACTTATACTGATAGTGCAAGGCTCAATAACACTAAAAACCTTAAGTTCTCTAACCCGGCGGGCAATCAGTTGGGTATATTGAGACCCAAAATCAAGAATTAAGATTAAATCTTTCTTCTTCATCGGCTTTACTTCTAATTTTTAAGCTTAAATTTATCGTTATTTGCCCATTCCCACTCGCTGGGTGGCCTGGAAGACCTTTCCTTCAGATTGAATAGAGGGAGCAATAATCATTTCCACAAAATGCATATCTTTAAGTGTCTTTGCGCCTAACGAACCCATAGAGGTCATCAGCGCACCGATTAAATTCTGAGAACCATCATCAACTGTTGCCGGACCAAAAAGAATCTGCTCCAGGCTGCCGGTTACCCCCACTTCTATTCTTGTGCCGCGAGGTAAATTGCCGTGCGAGGTAGCCATTCCCCAATGGAATCCCTTTCCCGGCGCCTCTTGGGCCCGGGCAAAGGCTGAACCAATCATTACGGCATCAGCGCCAGAGGCAAAGGCTTTACAGACATCACCGCCCCGGTTCATTCCGCCATCAGTAATTATCGAGATATACCTTCCGGTTTTCTGGTAATAAAAATCTCTGGCCGCTGAACAATCAATGGTAGAGGTTACCTGGGGAACACCAATGCCTAAAACTCCCCGGGTAGTACAAGCTGCTCCGGGACCTACCCCGACTAAAATACCTGAACAGCCAGTCTCAAAAAGTTCCAAGGTAACATCGTAGGTAACACAATTACCGATAATTACCGGAATTTTTCTCTGTTTGCAGAATTTATACAAATCCAAAGGTTTATACTTAGCAGCTACATGAATCGGAGTGGCTACGGTAGATTGAAGTACAAAACAATCTATTCCGGCATCCTCGGCAATAACAGCAAACCGTTTGGCATTTTGAGGAATACAGCTAACTGCAGCGTAACCTCCGCTTTTTTTTATCTCTTCAACTCGCTTAGCAATCAAAGCCTCCTTAATCGGAGCAGTATATACTTTTTGAATTAAATTGGTGGCCTCTGCCGGAGAACTCTTAGCAATTTTATTTAACACCTGCTCGGGATTATCATAACGTGTCTGTACCCCATCTAGATTTAAAACAGCAATCCCCCCTAGGCGCGACATCTCAATAGCAAACTTAACACCAATCACTCCGTCCATTGCTGCCGCCAGAATCGGAACCGGGAAACTCTTTCCGGCAAACTCCCAGGATACATTTACCTCTTCGGGATTTATGGTAACTCTTCCCGGAGCGAGAGCAATCTCATCAAAACCATAGCATCTTCGCGCCCTTTTCCCTATGCCAATCCACTCTGCCATAATTTAACCTCCTTGGAAATATCTTCTTGGTTTAGATTTAAGTCTTTCTGCTCAAGATTATCTTTGCTGAAAACAGGCCTCTGGCCAGTAGCCATAAAATCAATGAAAAGATCGGCTTGCTTTTTGGCAGCCTGATGATTGGTGGAGAAAAAAATCTCATTGGCTGCGTCTTTCCGATTTACATCGCCTAAGAGATAAATTCCCTCAAAATTGGTAAAAAATACATCCTGGGTTGAGACTTCTTCTTCGAAAAACTTAAGGTTAGAAATAAATCCACTATCAATAAAAACTAATTGGGAAGAGAAAACCATCAACGGCGATAGCTTAGCAGCCTTAACTACTCCTTCACCCACAGCTTCCTCAATAAAGGCATCGAGGTACAAAACAATCTTCTTCTCCTCTAAGGCATTGATTACCTTCTGCTTATCCTCCTCTAAGAAACTTAAATTAGCGCTGACTATTCTCACTTCTTTATCTAAATCGGCTAAAGCTATAGCCAGGCGTAACCCTAACCAGGTAGAAACATATACGCAAACTTCTTTTGATATCTTAAGCAAACCATTTAATTTAAGAGAATCGATTCCCGAAAGATAGAAAAATCCGTCGCGATGTTCGCCTTTAATTGGTAATTTCTTGGAAACTAAGCCGGAAGCGATAATCAAATTATCAAAATCACGGGGCTGGCCGTCTTTAAAAAAGAGCCTGCGGCGCCGGGGGTTAATCCGCTCCACCTGGGCAAGAAAAAAATCAACCTTTCTTGCTTCAGCCCACTGGTTTAAATCTATCCGCTGAGAAATATCGGCCGGTGAAGATATTATTGCCCGCCGGGGAAAAGAATAACTATCCTTGTTAATAAGGGTAATATTACAGGTGATATTTCTTGCCCTAATCTTCTCAATTAAAGCCAATCCTGCCACACCTGCGCCTAAAATAGTGATGTTTTCCATAGTAAGGCTAACCATTTAAACTTAACTTATATGCTAATACTAAGTTATAGTAAAGAAACATTGTTGTTAGCTTCCCTACTCCTCCCGGAACAGGGGTAATAAAAGCTGCTCTTTTTTTAGCTTTATCAAATTCTACATCACCGGATATCTTGTTATCTTTATGTCCGGCTCCAACATCAATAACTATTGCTCTCTTTTTTATCCACTTACCCTTTATAAGGCCGGGTTTGCCAACAGCTGAAATTACAATATCAGCACTCTTAATATAAGCAGGGAGATCGCCCTCCTCATCTGTAGCAATGTGAGTGATGCTTACTGTTGCAAACTTACTACCAAGCCACAGGGCTAAAGGTCGGCCAATAAGAGGAGAAAAACCTACTAGAGCTACTCTCTTACCGCGAAGTTTAACTTTACTCTCATCAAGCATTTCCATAACACTTAACACTGTAGGGGATATAAATCGCGGTTGACCAAGAAAAAAACTTCCCAGATTAGCCGGATGCATCCCTTCAATGTCTTTTTTCTCATCCAGCAGAGAAAATACATCTGTATCATTCCATTCCGGAGAAAAAGGTTTATTAAGAATTATGCCGGTTACTCCCTTATTATTATTCAATCTTCCAATTTCAGCCTTAAACTCTTTAAAGGGAAAATCTGATTCTCGATCGAAAGGACGATACTCAATTTTTAATTCTTCAGCTAACTTTTCCTGGGCCAAGCGATAGCTTTTAGCTGAAAGATCCTGTCCTATGGCTACTGAGGCCAGGCATAGCTTAGGCAGATCATCTAGCTTTATTTTAATTTCAGCTAGTAAAAAATCATATTTCTTTTGGGCATCGAAAATTATCGCCATCTTTTTAAAGATTTTTTAAAAGGGCCGATAAATTTGCTTCTTTTCCCAAACATTTTTTCATTTGCCTCTAGGTTTAAAACACACCCTAGGAGAGCTATCCTTGCACACTCCAGCCCAATGTTGAAGTCACTAATTATACTCTTTTTTATACCAGATTCTACCCCTTTAGCAAGAGAAAAGACTTTTAAAGAAGCCCGGGCCAAGTCAATAATCAAACTCTCGCTTTGCCTTATCAATTGGGCTCTCTTGGCTGCCTTCGAACTTATGATTTTGGCAAAAATAAGGCTATCCTTATCAATATTAGGGTAGATCTTCTCACCTAAAGCTTGTAGTTTTTTTAATTGTTTTTTGAACTTGGCCGGAGAGGAAAAATTGATTGCTTTTTCGATCAGGCTAAGACCGGTGCAGAAAATCAAAGCAACCGCACTGCCGCCGCCGGGAGCCGGTTTAGGCTTACCCAAATCATCTAAATATTTCTTAAAGCCAGCCCGGTAATGTTTCATCCTAACCCCCTAAAAGTTTGCTGCGCTTACAAGGAGAAAAACTGCGGCGATGAAAAGGCGTTAAAGCCTGTTTTTCAATCAAGGAAAAATGTTCTGCTGTAGGATAACCTTTATGCTGGATGAAATTCCACTGAGGATATAAAAAATCTAATGAATTCATTAAATAATCTCTTACCACCTTAGCTATAACCGAAGCGCAGGCTACCTCTTTAACTTGGCAATCAGCCTTCGGCCTACAGATGTATTTCAATCTTAAATCACTGCGAAAATGATTACCGTCAACAATAAAGGTGGCTTTTTTTAACTTCGGGGATTTGGCTAAAAGTTTCTTGATGGCCCGGTTGAAAGCTAAAAAAGTTGCTTCCAGGATATTAAGCTTATCTATCTCCCGATTATCAGCCAGGCCGACCCCAAAAACAGCGCCAGAGGCAAGCCAAGCAAAAACTTCATCTCTCTTTGCTGATGAAAGACTTTTGGAATCTCTCAGGGCAAAAGGAGGGGTTTTGCGAAGATACAAAGCGCAAGCCACTACTGCCCCGGCTAATGGCCCTCTTCCTGCTTCATCCAACCCCACTACCATCTTTTTAATTATTTAGGCTAAGAGTGCTTTTTTACCTATTTTTTTCCTCAAATAATATAAGCGCTTTCTGCGCGGGTTGCGGCGCCCGGATTTTATCATCTCAATTCTATCGATGTTGGGCGAATAATAGGGAAAGGTTACTTCATAAGCCTCACCGTAAGCTATACGTCTAACTGTAAAAGATTTACGATGCATTGCTCCCTGAATCTTTATTACTACCCCCTCTACCGGGTGTAATCTGATCTTATCCTTTTCTCGGATTTTGTAATAGATTTTTATAATGTCTCCCTGTTTAAAACCAGGATACTCCTTTTTTAAAGCATCCTTTAGTTCCTTCTCCACCATCATTAACTTATCCATTTTTACCTCCTGACTCCCTGATTAGGGTTTAACCTCAACTATTTAATAAATCCGGCCTTTTCCTTTTGGTAACCTCCCAGGCTTTTCTTTCCCGCCACTTCTTAATCTCTTGATGATCTCCTGAAACCAAGATTTTGGGAACCCTCAGGCCCCGAAAATCAGCTGGCCTGGTATAGTGGGGAAAATCTAACCCTGAACCTTCAAAGCTCTCCTTTTTTATCGACTCCTTATCAGAAACAACACCGGGGATAAGCCGGCATAAACAATCAATAAAGACCATTGAGGCTAATTCACCGCCGCTTAAAATATAATCCCCCAAGGAAATCTCTTCCTCAGCTAAGTGCTTCCTGACTCGTTCATCTACGCCTTCATAACGCGGGGCCAGAAGAACCAAGTGTTCATAATTTAAGAATTCTTTAACCCTCCTCTGATTTAAAGTTTTCCCCTGAGGGCTAAACAGAATTACCTTCTTATTTTTATCCTTTCTTTTTTTAGGGTAAACCGGATAACCTAAGATCGTCTCAACCGCCCTGAATAACGGTTCAGTCCTAAAAACCATTCCTCCGCCGCCATAAGAAGGTGCATCTACTTTTCGATGCGGAATATCGGCAAAATCACGAAGGTTATGAATATTTATCTTAACCAGCCCTTTACTTTGGGCTCGCTTAATCATTGCCTCACCCAATACCTGAGAACACACTCGGGGGAAAATCGTAATCAAATCAATTATCATTATCTCCTGTCGATCTAAATTTATCTAAAAAATCTTTTTTAAACTTCAACAACTCTCCGCTCTCTATAGCCGCTCTGATTTTTACCATAAAATCTTTATACCAAAACACATTGTGATAGGTAACCAATTGAACCCCTGACATCTCCTTTACATTTATAAGGTGCCGAAGATAAGCCCGGGAAAAGTTACCGCAGGTATAACAGGAACAATCTTGATCCAAAGGTTCCTGATCCTGGCTATAGGCGGCGTTTCTTACGGTAATCTCACCCCGGCTGGTGAAGGCTGTACCGGTGCGGCCAAAGCGCGTAGGCACAACACAATCAAAAAGGTCTACGCCTAAACTAACTGCCTCGAGAATATCCTCGGGCTTCCCATAACCCATAAAATAACGTAAATGCTTCTCAGCGACCTTATCATTGATAAAAGAGAGAATATTATATCGTAAATCTACGGGTTCGCCAACACTTAAGCCTCCGATACATAAAGCCTCTAAACCTAAAGCCAGAAGCCTCTCAATGCAGGCACCTCGCAGGTCTTGGTAGGTCGAACCCTGAATAATTCCCCAGAAAAGGCGGTTGCCTCTATTATGCTGATCAAAATAATCCTTACCGCGGCTAGCCCAATCAAGGCTTCGCTCCATTGCTTTGCGGGCCCGCTCATAAGAGGTAGGATATTTAACACACTCATCTAAAGGAACAACAATATCGGAACCTAAATCAAGCTGAATCCTAATTACCTCCTCAGGGGTTAAAAAAAATGGTTTTCCGTCAATATGGGATTGAAACTCAACCCCTTGGTCACTAACCTTACGTAATCTCTCTAAACTAAAAATCTGATATCCACCGCTATCACTAATAATTGTTTTATTAAACCCCATAAAGGAGTGCAAACCTCCGGATTTTTTTATTACCTCAACACCCGGTCTTAAAAATAAATGGTAAGCATTAACTAACAAACCATCGATGCCTATCTCCTGAAGCTGTTGAGGAGAAAGGCCCTTAACTGTAGCTTGGGTAGCCACCGGAAAAAAACAAGGAGTGCTAAACTCATTGCTTTGAGTTTTAAAAACTCCTAATCGAGCTTTAGTCCCTGTATCTTTTTTGATTATCTTAAACATCCTCTTGTTTAAAAAAGTTCTTTTTGAGTCTGCTCTTTATAAGGAATGTTTAAGCAACGGTAGGATAATTCTGCGGCCACTCTGCCTCGGGGGGTACGGATAATCAGTCCCTCTTTAAGTAAATACGGCTCCACAACATCTTCTAAAGTCAATCTATCCTCATGTAAAGCTGCTGCTATAGCTTCAATCCCTGCCGGGCCCCCATGATAAAGGTTAATTATTGTCAAAAGGTATTTACGGTCTAAATCATCAAGCCCCTGGCTGTCTACACCTACTTTTGCTAAAGAGTCCCGGGAAATCTTAATATCAATTATACCCTCACCCACGACTTGAGCATAATCGCGCACTCTTCTTAAAAGCCGATTGCATAACCGAGGAGAACCCCGGGAACGTCGGGCAATTTCCAGGGAACTCTCCTGATCAATTTCAATGCCTAAAAGACCGGCGCTCCGCTTTACAATAGTTGAAAGTTCATCTGGCCGATAAAAATCAAAGTCAAAGAATAATCCGAATCTGCCCCGCAGGGGTGCACTTAATAAACCTTTACGGGTGGTCGCACCGATAAGAGTAAAAGGCTTAAGGTTAAACTTAACACTTTTAGCATAAGGTCCTTTATCGATAATAAAATCTATCTGAAAATTTTCCATTGCCGGATAAAGGAACTCCTCTACAACTCTTGAGAGACGGTGGATCTCGTCAATGAATAAAATATCTCCAGCTTCCAGATTGGTTAAAACTCCTACCAGATCTCCGGCTCGCTCTATGGCCGGGCCGCTGGTAGCAGTAAGTTTTGCTTTCATCTGATGAGCAACACAGAAAGCTAAGGAAGTCTTGCCTAATCCCGGGGGTCCGGCAAGAAGCAGATGTTCTAAAGGTTCGGACCGCTTTTTGGCTGCTTCCAGGGAAATATCTAATGAAGCAATAATATTTTTCTGTCCTAAGAATTCCTTTAAATTCTTAGGCCGGAGGGAAAGATTAATAACCTGTTCTTCCTCACTCTCTTCCCGATAATTAGCGAGTCTCTCTTCGTCCATAAATCCAGCATTAATTATTAACTATCAATCGTTAATACTTCGAGGCAAAAAAACTCTCTCTGCGGGCAATTAAAATCGGGCCAAATAATTCTTCCTGAATAGTAGCTATCTCTCTTAATTTTATCAACTCCAGGATAGCTAAGAATGTCACCACTATTTCTAACTTATTCTTAGCTGCGGAAAATAGTTCTTCCAGTGAAACCTTCTCTTGCGCTAAGAGAAGGTGCAATAAATCATGAATTTTTTGCTCTACTGTAAACTCATCCTTAACTACTTCAAAGAAAATATCCTTAGGAACTTCTTTAAGGGCGTTCTTAAAAGCACTGATAAGGTCAAATATTGAAGCTTCAATGAAAACTTCACCGGCCGGAGTCTCAAGAGGCGGCCGTTTAAAATAGCGGTTCCGTTCTGCTTCCTTATCCCTTAAGAATTCTGCTGCTTCTTTAAACTTCTCGTATTCAAGAAGTTTCCTCACCAGCTCATCCCGAGGGTCAACTTCTTCTTCTTGAGGTTCTTCTGCCCGAGGAAGAACCATTTTGGATTTAATACTGATTAAATTTGCGGCGGTAACCAGATACTCCGAAGCAAGGTTGATATCTAAGAGTTTCATTAACTCCAAAAATTGCAGATACTGCTCGATAACTTGAGCTATTGGTATATCGTAAATATTAAGATGATCCTTCTTAATCAGGTAGAGGAGCAAATCCAGAGGCCCTTCAAAAATATCTAATCTTATCTTCATAATCCTAAGACTTTCTTAACTTCACCCAGTGTTTGTTGAGCATGCCTTTTAGCTTTCTTTGCGCCGGCATCTAAAATATCTCTTAAATAATTCTTCTTTTTCAATATCTTCCTTTTTTCTTCTCGCCGGGGAGCGATAAACTTCTCTAAGATCTTAGCCAGTTCTAGTTTACACTCCCGGCAACCCCGCTTAGCTTCGGTACACTCCTGATAAAGGTAAGACTCCTGCTTAGGGTTAAAGATCGAGTAGCAATTAAAGACATTGCAAACATCGGGATGACCAGAATCATTCCTCCGCTTACGATCCGGATCGGTAAACATTGAAAGAACTTTACGCTCTAAGCTAGCTGCTGGCTCAGAAAGTCCAATGAAATTATTATAACTATTACTCATCTTTCTCCCGTCCAAGCCTAAGAGACGCGGTACAGAAGTAAGTAAGCCTTCGGGTTCTGGGAAAACTTTACGCCGGTAAGTAAAATGGAAACGCCGAACGATTTCCCGGCATAGCTCCAGATGCGGCAGTTGGTCTTCACCTACCGGGACAAAATTAGCTTTATATAAAAGAATATCTGCAGACTGTAAGACCGGGTAACCTAAGAAAGCATGGGTATTTATATCTTTACCCTTTAACTGGGCGATCTGTTCCTTAAAAGTCGGGCAGCGGAATAACCACCCCAGAGGCACCAGGGTTGAAAAAATCATATATAGTTCTAAATGCTCCGGTACCTCAGATTGGATAAAAATAACACTCTTTTTAGGATCTACTCCGTAAGCTAGCCAGTCGCTGGCATTATCGAAAATAGACTCTTTAATGATTGAGGAATTTTTATACTCACTCATAAAGGCATGCCAATCAGCCACCATAAAAAAACATTTATACTTATCCTGCAGTTTAATCCAATTAGATAATGCTCCTACCCAATGCCCCAGGTGCAACTTACCGGTAGGCCTGATTCCGCTTAAAATTATTCTTTCTCTTGAGCTCATTTTAGTTTCCGGGCAATTACCTCTTCGTTAAAAACATCAATAACATCTTCTTCTTTTATTTTATCATAATTCATGCCGATTCCGCACTCAAGGCCCTCTGTTACTTCCCGGACATCATCCTTAAACCTCCTTAGGGTTACTACTTTACCTTCAAAGATTACTTCATTATCCCGGAAAAGATGGCAGACCGCGCCCCGAAAAATTTTTCCTTTCATTACTATACAGCCGGCGATTATCCCGGTTTTAGAAAGCTTAAATACTGTTTTTACCTTAGCTCTCCCCAGGAATGTTCGCTTTATTTGGGGAGTCAACAACCCTTCTACTGCAGCTCTAACATCATCAATAAGCTCATAAACAATCTGGTAAGATCTGGTCTCAATCCCCTTCTTCCTGGCTAACTCCCTAACCTGGGCATCTATATTAACCTTAAATCCTACCACAATAGCATCAGTTACTTCGGCTAAGAGAATATCTGATGAATTTACTGACCCTACCCCTTTGTGGACAATAGCCAACTCTACTTCCTCGGCAGGAATTTTCATTAAGGCCCCTTCAACTGCCTCTAAGGTTCCGCCGACATCAGCCTTTAAAACAATCTTCAACTGCTTTAAGTCCTCTTCTTTTACTTTTTTATACAAATCCTCTAATTTAAGATGGGTTACCGGAACAAGTTTTTTCCTCTCCTTTTCTTCCTTCCTCTTTTCAATAATTTCGCGAGCAAACCTCTCATCAGGCACAACTAACAACTGCTCTCCGGGATTCGGTACACCATCTAAACCTAAAATTTCTGCCGGATAAGCCGGTAGGGCTTCCTTAAAAGCTTTTGCTTGATCATCATGCATCGCTTTTATTTTTCCCGAACAGAAACCACAAACGCACCAATCTCCCACTCTCAACACTCCTTCTTTAACTAAAACTGTGGCTAAAGAACCTTTGCCCCGGGATAACCTGGCCTCAACTACCACCCCAATAGCTGACCGTTGGTAATCAGCCTTCAGCTCCATTATATCAGCCTGTAAAATAATCAGTTCTAAAAGCTCGTCTATACCTTCCCCGGTCTTAGCTGATACACCCACGGTAATAGTCTTTCCACCCCAATCTTCGGGAACAAGTTCTAGCTTAGAAAGCTGTTGTTTTACCATATCGATATTAATGGTGGGCCTATCAATCTTATTAATCGCCACAATTATCGGAACCTTAGAAGCCTTAGCATGATCGATTGCTTCTATTGTCTGGGGTTTAACCCCTTCATCAGCTGCTACCACTATAACTACAATATCAGTAATATTTGCACCCCGGGCCCGCATAGCCGTAAAGGTTTCATGGCCGGGAGTGTCTAAAAAGGTGACCTTGCCCTTATCCAGAGTTATCTGATAAGCACCGATATGCTGGGTAATTCCTCCGGTCTCCTTCTCAGTAACCCGGCTTTTTCGGATATAATCAAGGATACTGGTCTTTCCATGGTCAATATGGCCCATAAGAGTAATAATTGGGGCCCGCTTCTCTAGGTGTTTAGATTCTACTTTTAAAATCTCATCTTCTTTAGAAAGCCTCTCTTTCAAATTAACCTTATAATTATAAGCGATCTTCTGAGCGGTCTCCTGATCAATATTTTGATTTATGTTGAAAAACTTACCATTTTTTATCAACTCGCTGAGAAGTTGTGAAGGTTTTTTGCCCAACTTCACAGCTAACTCTTTAATTGTAACCGGAAAGTTTACTTCTGCGACATTGCACTCAATCTCTTTACGATCTAATTCTCCCACTTCCTGTTTAATAATCTTAACGGTCTCCTGATCCACGCTGGACATGTGGTTTTTTACAGGAAATTTGAGTGCTTTTAGTTTTTTAAGCAGTTCTTTACTGTTTATACCTAATTCTTTAGCTAACTCATGAATTCTCATCGCCGGTTGTCTCCTTTTTCTCCTGACTAGTTGTCGAAGATTGATCCTTTATTTGCGTCGTCTTGGCTTGAACAATTATGCTGACGGCCTTTTTAGCTTCGGCAATTATACTGGCAGCTTTCTTCTCCCCGATACCTTTAAGTCCTGCCAGAGTTTTAGGTTCGCTCTTAGCCAAAACACTCAAACTATTATAGCCAGCATCTACTAAGCTAGCGGCCACTTTCTTACCTACTGCTTTTAGGCCGAGTAACTTCTTGATGCTTTCCTCAATGCTCTCCCGGGAACGAACATCTATCTCCCAGCCTACTAATCTCGAGGCCAGACGGACATTTTGACCCTTGCGGCCAATGGCTAAGGAGAGTTGATCAGCAGCAACCAAAACTTTAGCTCTTTTGTTTTCCCGATCTAATTCAATCATTGAAATAACTGCTGGAGAGAGAGCCATCTTGATAAATTCTTTGATATCTTCGCTCCATCTTACAATATCAATCTTCTCGCCCCTCAGTTCATCAATTATGCTCTTTACCCGTGAACCGCGCATCCCTACGCAGGCACCCACGCAATCAACCTTATCCTGTTTGGAAACAACAGCAATTTTTGTTCTTTCGCCGGGATCCCGGGCAATAGCTTTTATTTCCACAATTCCTTCCATGATTTCCGGAACTTCTAAGTTAAAGAGCTTACGAACTAAACCTTCGTGCCTGCGAGAAAGGATTATCTGTACGCCTTTCTCTTTCTTGACCTCGCAGACAAAGGCCTTAACCCTCTCACCGGTTCTTAAGTGATCCAAGGGACTTAAGAAAGAATTAGGGATTATCCCTTCGGCTTTACCCATCAAGTCCACGATCACTGCTTTTCGCTCTAGGCGATAGACAACTCCTCCGACAATACTCCCTTCTTTATCCTTGTAATCATTATAGATATTATCCTTTTCAGCTTCTCTTATCTTTTGAATGATTACTTGCCGGGCTGCCTGAGCTGCGATGCGGCCAAATTCATTGGAGACCACCTCTTTATCTCCGATATAAACATGAATGTCTCCTTTTTCAGAATCTATCTCTACCCTTGCATCTTCATCTTGGGAAGAAATCTTGGTAATCTTCTTAGCAGCTATAACTAAAGCTTGCTTTATGGCATCGATAAGAATTGCTTTATCTATGCCTTTTTCCCGCTCCAGTTGGGCAATCATACTTAAAAATTCTTTATTCACTACTGTAGACCTCCTTTGACCTCTATTCTTTGCTTACCCACTTTAATCTTATTAAAATCAATATCAAAAGTCTTGTCACTACAACTCAATGATAACTTATCACCGCTAACAGCTAATATCTGACCCTCTAAATACTCCTTACCTCCCACCGGCTCCCTCAGCCAAAGCGAAACTCTTCTCCCTTTAAGCTGAAAAAAGTCTTTAAAGGATGAAAGCTTCCGGTCTAGGCCGGGTGAGTTAATTTCTACCAGGTAATCACCGCCTAAGCTTTCACTCTGATCTAAATAAGCCACAACCTTCTTATTAATTGCAGCACAGCGGCCCAAGGTTATACCTCCCTCCAAAAGGTCAATTAGACAGCGTAAAGTATATCTTCTGCCTGAGGTAAAAAGTTTAAAATCTATTAGCTCTGCTCCCTCTCCTTCAATAATATCCTTAACCTTAAGCTCAATTTGCCTATTGCTATCTACCATACTCTTCCTTGAGAAACTTTATTAGTTCTGCTTGCTTAAAACCCTTATTCAGTTTACTCTTCCTTACCTCTAAATCTATGGTTTTATCTAAAAAGTACTTCTTGCCCATAATTAGAATATAAGGATTACCCAGTAAGTAGGCATCGTTAAACTTTACCCCTGCTGCTTCGGCTCGATCATCAACCAATATTGAAAAACCTTCTTCTTCTAAAATCTTCTCTAACTTTAAAGCCTGGGGCAACAATTTATCTTCTAAAACTACCAGGTTTATATCAAAAGGGCTCACTGCCTTAGGCCAGATCAAACCTTTTTCATCCGAATTCACCTCAGCCAGGCTTGAAAGAATCCTGCTCACTCCAATACCGTAGCAGCCCATAATAAAGGGAGTCCGCTTACCCAACTGATTAAGAAAGAAAGCCTCTTGAGCTTGCGAATACTTTGTGCCCAGTTTAAATATATGGCCAATTTCAATCATTCTCTTAGGACTTAACTTCTTTCTGCACTTCGGACAATCCCCCCCGGGTTTGTAATACTTTGCACAACCAGGACAATAGAAGAGCAGGTCTTCGCCAATCTCAGCCGGAATCATAAACTCATGGGAAAAGCTTCCACCCATGACTCCTGAATCAGCCTCAATGGTTAGGCAATCCAATTCACACTCTTTAAATATATTCTCATAGGCTTTAAACATTTTTTCATAGTTTTGGTCTAAACCCTTTTGGTCACAATCAAAGCTGTAAGCGTCTTTCATCACAAACTCACAGCTACGCATTAAACCGAAGCGGGGCCGGGGTTCATCACGAAACTTGGTCTGAATTTGATAGAGTGTAAAGGGGAGCTGTTTATAGGAAGAGATTGAACGCCGCACGATCTCGGTAATCTCCTCCTCGTGAGTAGGCCCTAAACAAAGCGTCCTATTTTTTCGGTCCTTAAACCTAAACATAACTTCTTCCAGGTCCTTGTCCCGGCCGGTCTTCTGCCAAATCTCTATAGGCTGAAGGGCACTCATAAATAGCTCCTGAGCCCCGGTTGAATCCATGTGCTTTCGGATAAGATTATTGATATTATCCAAAACTCTCCAGCCTAAAGGAAGATAAGAGTATATTCCTGAAGAAACCATAAACAGGAATCCTCCCCTAAGCAGCAGCTTATGACTCCTGCAATCAGCGACCTTAGGATCTTCCCTCTGGGTAATAATAAAACTCTTGCTATATAACATTCTCTCTTGGTTACTGCTTATGGTCTACCTTTTTACTACCGGCTAACTCCCCAGCTCATTTTCCGGCCGATTTATTTTCTAACCTTCTGGTCTCCACAACGTTTCACTTCTTTGATCAAATCAGTTATGATTTTTTTCTCGCTGCTCTGGCCTAAAATCTTATCCTTTTTAAAAATTACTGCTTTCTTTCTGCCAAAAGCAACGCCGATATCCGCCTGGTAAGCTTCTCCCGGGCCATTAACCACACAACCCATAATCGCAATACGCAAATGGCGTTTAATCCCCTGTTGCTTTAAATCTTTTTTAAACTTATCTACAATAGCAATCAAATCTACTTCGCAACGTGAACAAGTCGGACAAGAGATAATTTCCGGGCCAAACTGGCCTAAATCCAGGGCCTGCAAAATATACTTGGCTACTCTTATCTCCCAGAAAGAAGGAGCAGTCAATGAGACCCGGATAACAGCTCCTAAACCCTGATAAAGTAGATTCCCTAAACCTAAGGCTGACTTAGTTATCCCCTCTAAAAAAGGGCCGCTAGCGGTAATTCCCAGATGTATCGGATAATCATGCTTCTTGGCGAATAACTGATTAGCTGCCAGAGTCGATAAAACATCTGAGCCTTTTAAAGAAACCATTATATCAAAGAAATCTTCGCTCTCCAAGACTTTAAGATAAGCTTCAACTTCCTTAACCATCGCCGAAGCAAAAGCCCCAGGGGATGCAAATTCACGCTTAAATCCTCCGGAATTAACCCCTACCCTGATCGAAATACCCCTTTGTTTAGCAGCCCGGGCTATCTGCCGAATTTCTTTTAGCTTATAAATATTTAAAGGATTCAGGCGAATAGCATCAAAACCTTGATCAATTGCCAAAAGAGCCAAGGGAGCATGGAAATGGATATCAGCAACTAAAGGTAGGGTTATCTGCTGCTTAAGCAGCTTAACTACTGAAAGATCTTTTTTCTCTCGAACCGCTACTCTTATAGCTTCAGCCCCTTCTTGCTCTAACCTTTTGGCTTCTTTGATCAAACCCTTAGTATCCTGGACCGGGGTCTTAAGCATCCCCTTTATCCGTACCGGGTTTCTGCCGCCAAGGCTTAAATTACCTATCTTTACTACCCTACTAATCATCTTCCTGGCTGATTATTGCTTCTGGTTTTAAATCCTTGTTCTTATTCCAGATTTTAGGCCCAAACCGGACAATATCATTATAAAAGACAAAGGCAATCAGAAGAATAAGAAAACCAAATCCCAGACGAGTTAGGGCCTCCTCAGTCCGCTCACTCAATGGTGTACCCCTTAACTTCTCTAGAAAGAAGAAAAGAAGGTGTCCTCCGTCTAATACCGGTATGGGAAATAAATTTATAACCGCCAGGCTTACACTTAAAGCTGCCACAAGGTGTAAGGTAGCAACAATCCCGATTTTTACCATCTCGGAAGTTATATAGTAAATTCCCACTGGCCCGGCTACAGCTTCTTTGAAAGGAATTATCCCCAGAATCATAAGAATAAAACCCTTAATCACCAAAAAGGTAAGATTTAGCAAAGCTTCGGCTCCCTTGATTAAATTTTGCGGGAAACCATACTTAACAATTTTCACCTCAGAAGAGGCTGCGATACCCACTATTGATACATCCTTCTTCTTGCCAAAATCATCGGTTATCTCCTTTTGACACAAGGCAATATCTAAAGATGTAATTTTTCCTTCCCGCTCAATCCGGAGTTTAACTTTATCCTTAGCCCGATAAATTATTGCGGCCATATCTGCCCAATTCTCAACCTTTTTGCCATCTACGGCTAAAACCCTATCTCCGGCTTTTACCCCGGCAGTTTCAGCCGGATAATCTTTTAAGACACTGCCGACCACCGAATCAGGATAAGGAAAACCAATTGTAGCAATAATGCAGAATAAAATTAAGGCCAAAAGATAATTAAACATCGGGCCGGCAAAAACAATTTTTGACCTTACTCCTATCGGCTTTGATAAAAACTCATAGCCGAAACCTTTATGCTCACTGCGGGTATCTCCGGCTAGTTTTACATAACCGCCCAAAGGGAAGGCACAAAATAAGAATTCTGTTTCTTTTCCCTTTAGCTTAAACAAAACCGGCCCAAATCCTAAAGCAAATTTCTCAACCTTTACCCCCGAACGTTTAGCTATAAGGTAGTGTCCGAACTCATGGATGACAATTAAAGCGCTAAAGATAACGGCGACAATAAGAATATTCATGATTTATTTAAATACTTCTCGGCTTCTCCTCTAGCCCAATTATCCCAGAAAAAAACATCCTCTATCTTTTCTATCTTACCTGGTTTATAGCGTCGAAAAATATAAGCCATTACCTTATATATATCAGTAAATTTTACTCTTTGGTTTAAAAAATATCCTATCGCCACCTCATCAGCAGCATTGAGAATGACTAAAGAATTATCTTCCCTCTTTGCTGCTTCTAAAATCATCGCCAACAGCGGGTAATCTTTGTAATTGAGGGGCTTAAAAGAATAAGAAAAACTACTCTTAAAATTTACCCCAGAATTAGACCTGGGCCGGTTAGGATAATAGAGGGCGTGAGAAATCGGCATCTTCATATCCGGAGGATAATGACAGGCAAATAAGGTATTATCGCTGTATTCTAAAAAAGCATGCACTGCTGACTCTTTATGCAGAACAATATCGATTTTGTCATAAGGCAAACCAAAGAAATGATGGGTTTCCACAACTTCAAATCCTTTATTAACTAAAGTAGCACTATCTACGGTCACCCGCCGGCCCATTCTCCAGGTAGGATGGGTTAAAACTTTTCTTACTTTAACCTTAGCCAATTTTTCTTTCTCCAGGCCTAATAAGGCTCCTCCGGAAGCAGTAAGATAAACCTTGCGGAAATCATTGCGCCAATCCGGCCCAAACCTTAACTTCATCAGCTGAAAAAGAGCATTTATTTCGCTGTCCACGGGTAAAATTTGAGTATTAAATTTCCTGGCCCGCTTGAATACTAAAGGGCCGGCGGCAACTATCGATTCCTTATTAGCTAAAGCTATCCGCTTACTGTGGGCAATAGCTATTAAAAGCGGCTTGAGCGAGGATATTCCTGAGATAGCCATCAGCGCAATATCTGATTTAATCGAAGAAAACTCCTCCAACCCCTTCTGGCCCGAAAAAAGCTTAACCTCCTTTCCTAACCTCTCCTTTAACTTCTTAATTTTATTCTCATCCCTCACGCAGACATAAGCAGGACGAAATTCCTTAATTTGACTATAAAGAGCATCGATATCCCGGTTGGCGCAGAGACCGATAACCTTAAATTTACCGGCACTTGCCTTGATTACACTCAGGGTATTTTTACCAATGGAACCTGTTGAACCGAATACTAGCACCTTCTTCATATCAACCTAACTCTGCCTCCGGGTTAAATAATTTAACGCATCATTGTAAGGTAAAGATAAAATGTGGGCGCGGTAAAAATCAAGCTGTCAATAACATCAAGGATTCCTCCCATCCCCGGGAGGAGCTTTCCGGAGTCTTTGACCTGACAATCTCTTTTGATCAGTGACTCAAAAAGGTCACCCAATTGAGCAAGTATAGCCAAGATTATAATAAGAAAGAATTTGGCCCAAAAATTAATGCTTCCGATAAATAAAGAAAAAATAACTCCCACAGCCAAACTAGTGAAGAACCCTCCGATCGCTCCTTCCAAAGACTTCTTAGGGCTTATTTTCCTGAGCAACCGGGTTTTACCAAAATTTTTACCCCAAAGGTAAGCACCGATATCCGAGGATTTAGTCACCAGGATTAAAAACCCGGTGAGCATGGCACCTTCGGGAAGTTGCCTGATCCGAATAAGAAAAGAAAAACACCAGGATATATAGATCACCCCAAAAACTGTGGCCGAAATAGACAATACTGACTGATGAGCATCTTTTTTAATCAACTCCAGGAGGAAAAGAATAAAAATACCAATAACTACAAATAGAAACTGCCACCCTTCCTGGATAGAAAAACGGAAATAAATAGTTACCGGAATCAGCACCCCTACCAAGAGCCCCAGAGGTTTAAATAATCTTACTCCTTTCTTCTCCACCATGTAAAAAAACTCATAAAGAGCGGTTAAAATCAATAAACTGGAGAATAACCCGCAAAGAGGGTAGTAAACTACACAGAATATAGTAATTACACTTAGAATACTAAACGGAACTAAGCGCCGCTCAATGGATTTTTCCAAATCTCCGCTCCCTTCCAGAATAAACTTTTATGGCCTTATGCAACTGTTCCTTATTAAAATCCGGCCAAAGCACTGGAGTAAAATAAAACTCACTATAAGCTAAATCCCAGATTAAAAAATTACTTATTCTCTTCTCGCCCGAAGTCCTGATCAATAAATCCGGCGCGGGGGCCCCTTGGAGTGAAAGATACTTACTAAATAGTTTCTCGTCGATATTTTCCCAAAATACGCTCTTGCTAACGCACTCCTTGGCCACTTTCTTGGCTGCATTGATTATATCCCACCTTCCCCCATAATCTAAAGCTACATTAAGGATAAATTTTTTACATTCTCGGGTAAGGTTTTCAACCGCCCCGATAGCTTTAACTGCCCTTTTATCAATTCGATCTCTTCTGCCAATTGCTCTGAATCTTATACCCCTCTGCTTTAACTTTTCTCCGTAATCACCCAAGAATTTAACTAAATAGGAAAAGATCAGTTCCACTTCTTTTTGGGGCCGGCTCCAGTTCTCGGTGGAAAAGGCAAAGAAAGTTAAGACTTTAACCCCTATTCTTTGGGCCTCCTGAATAATTTCCTTGACCCTTTTGGCTCCTTGACGATGGCCAACTATCCGCGGTAAACCTTTCCGCTTGGCCCATCTTCCGTTTCCATCCATAATTACCGCAATATGATAAGGTACTTCCATAGTCATCTAAAACTAAAGGGGGCTTCTGCCCCCTTTAGTAAAAATACATTAACTGATTTTCCGGGTTACTCTGCGGTAGTTTTCTGCTTCATCAATTCTTCTTTCAAATTCTCCTCTAGCCGCTCTTTAAACCTTTCAATCTTAGCATTCTCATCTTTGAGTTCCTTTACCTGGGCATTCAACTGAACAACCTTTAGAGACAAATCACTTTTTTCGCTTTTTAAATCCTCAATTGTCTTCGCCAGACTTATATTTTTGGCTAATTCTTTCTTATAAACGCCGGATAAAGTATTCATTTTAACCAACAGAGATACGCCGGCAATAACTAAAACTACAATCAAACCAATCAAAAGACTGATAATCAAAGGGTTATCTTTCATTTCAACTCCTCCTCTTTTGTTTCTAATAGCTCATCATATACGCTCTCTTTTGCCGATTTGGGCAGAATAACAATTTCTACCCGCCGATTGATCTGTCTGCCCTCAACCGTATCATTAGAACTAACCGGATGGTATTCGCCATAACCGATAGCTGAAAGCCTCGCTGGAGCAACTCCCTTATCCTCTAAATAATGAATCACACTCAAAGCACGCTGAGCAGAAAGTTCCCAGTTTGATTTCCAACTAGAAAGTTTTATTGGTTCATTATCAGTATGCCCTTCAACACCAATCATATTGTTAGGGATTGTTTCCTTAAGAATTCTTATTACTTTTTCTAAAATCCCAAAGCTCTCTTCTCTTAATTTTGCCTTCCCGGAATCAAAGAGCACTTCAGCCACAAAAGTAATCACTAAGCCCTTCTCGGCCATATGTAATCGTACCTTTTTATCCTCTATCTCTTGAGCAAGACGACTTTCCAGGAGATTTTTAGCGCTGCTTAATTCGTCTAATTTACTCTCTAATCCTTCTATCTTTTCAATATCGGAACGTCTTCCTTTCTGGAAAATTATTGTGCATCCATTTAAAAGGAAAACACAAATAACTAATAAAATAAGACTATTTTTACCCATAACAACCTCCTTATTGATCCGGATTTAGACTACCATATTCGACCTGCCAAGTCAAGAGGTTTGATTTTTATTGGTCTTTTTTTCCAACAAATCAAGAATCTTATTTATTCTCACAGCCAAGGGTTGCATAATATCTTTTTTGCGTAGATGTATCCGAAGTGAGTAATTACCCTCTGCGATATTTTCTAATATTTTTTCTATGCGGGCGATCGCTCCGAAACCATAATGCAAAATATAACCTAAGGTAGTGATACCAACTAATCCTATAGCTACTAAAATAAATTGAAAGATATAATATCCAATTGAGCTTTTAAAAATCATCTTTCCCTCTTCAAGCAACTCCATAGAGGCAAAAGCATTCATAAAAGCAAGCATAAGGACGAAAACTAAAAGAAAATTAACAAATTTATATCTGCTAATTTTTCCTGCTCCAAAAAATTTTCTCTTCTCTTTCATAGGCCCCCTTCTAATTTCGCTATTCTGAAAGACTGGAATTGAAAAGCCAATTCCTTCTGATTAGAAATTACTCCTACCCTTCTATAGCTATAGCTTTTATTTCTTGGATTTAGATTTCTTTTTCGGCTTACACTTTGCGCTTTTTTTAGGCTTAACTTTACAACCGCAGCTCATAATATTACCTCCTTGTGTTATGCAATATATAATTAAATAATACTACCCTAAAATGTCAAGTCAAGTTTTAAAAATAGCAACTCAGCAATCTCCGCAGGAATCAGCAGTTATTGCCGTTACCGCTTCTAGAGTGATAATTTACTTGAAACGTTTCCAAAATGCTCCCGGGCAGCCATTGAAATCTACTGCCCGATATTGTATATCTTAAATGGTAAGAGCTTCACCAGCCACGGGAGAGGCTAAAAATAGATTTAAATTCCTCCTTTCGAAAAATAGGGGCAAAAAGCGCCTATTTTTTATATTTTAAGGCTGATTAGGCACTATTTGGTCTTGAGCTTTGCAGGCCCGGTAAACTTCTTCCACTATCTGGATTCTGGCTTCGCGGCGCTCAGGCAGAGTTCTAAGAATAGTATAATACATTTGATTAACGCGGGCCAGGCACTTATCTTTAGCCGGTTCTTCTCTTAGTTGTTTACAGGTTTCTGCCTCTTGATCCCAGCTTTTAATAGTCTTATCGCCCTCGGAAACCCACCAGCGTTCAATGCTAATCCGGGCGTTTTCATAATCTTCATCACAATCGCCATCGAATATTATTTGCTCAGGCTCCTGTCCTGAAGACATTTCTAAAGATTCAAGAGCTGCTTGAACCGCGGAATTAAAAAAGAACCAAAAGAAGATAATAAAAAAAATAAATATGCCGCCTAAATAATAATTTGTTCTTTTCACTCTTTGCCTCTGCCGGCTACTTTTTGAACCAAACTGCATAAACCGGCTTGACCGAACAAACTACCATAAGTATTATAAGAATCGGGTAATTGATCTTAAGTAACTGGGGGAAAAACTTAACTACGATAATGGTTGCGAAAAAAGTTGCCCATTTGATCAGTTTAACGTCAATAAAGGATAGTTTCTTTACTTTTTCATTTAAGCTTTTAAAACACATCTTTTACCTCCGGTTGATTAAAAAGCTTGAGACAGGCCGTAAGCTACCCCTGCGGCTATGGCTGTCTTTACAAGCGCGCAACCCTGCGCAAATAATACCATCGCTACCAATAAAATTAACAATAGTTTCTTCATCAACCCTCCTTCTTATTTAAAAAAATCCATATATATAGCTAACAACAAAGCTAAGGCTGATAATACAAATATGAAAAGATAGTTCACTCTCTCTTTCTGGGAAACTAAGCTGCAAAGTATGCCTTCAATAATATCATAATCATCATTAGCTAGTTGCTGCCGGCCAGTGATTTTCTCCCTAAGGCCTTTCTGCCGGATAAGTTTAGTTTTTGCCTGGCTTACTCGGAATTTATAGATAAAAAACATCATAAACCCGCTAACCCCGACATACCAGGCAACTTTGGCATAGACAGGATTCAGGTGTATTAATATTGTTACAACCCTTATTGCTATAGTTGCTATTATCCCTATGACAAAGAAAATCCAGGAAGCATAGGTATCTTTACAGTTTTTATATTGCCCGCAATTTATGCACTTTTTACCTTCCATCCTAGGCTTTACCCTTAAATTACCCTCCGCACTCAGAAAGGCTAAATAGAAAAATTAATATTTAAACTGGCAGGGGTATGTATCCCTTTTATCTATATCTTTTATAACAATCTTCCTTTTCTTTTTCATAAACTGCAAGAAGAACGCTGGCAATATCTTTTTCTAACCCGCATCCGCCTTCCAGGCCCAAAGCCTTGCAAGAATTATCCCAGCTTTTGCTATGTTTTTCTTCGCCAAAAGCCAGGCACTTACCTAATCTTCTCTCTTTTTGAATTGGTTCGATAATAAACTTATAGAATATTGATAGGCTGGCTATAAACAAGGAAATTGATAAAACGACCTTGATAAATTTATTAATCATAATTAAATTATACCTGCAACTCTATAACTTTCAAGATAAATCAACCTAGCTACCGCTTAAGGTCGGTAACGGTTGAGATCAGATCTCAACCGGATATGGTAAGCTGACTTCAATATTATATACACCCGCCAAAGTTAGAATCGTAGATTAAAATACTCCTTCAATATAACATTAGCGATGTTCTCAGCTAAAAGCTTATTGCCTTTAGGAGTGCAATGGCCAAAGTCACCAGCAAACATATCGGTAAAGTACTCCTTGTAACTTGCCTGTTTTAATGCTTGTTTAAATACTCTTTCGTTGCTTACAAAAATGACACCTTCTTGATCTTCAAAAATCTGCTTTAATGGTTCTAGGCTGCGCACCGGGTACTGCGCACAGACTAACTGGATACCTTTATTAGTTAGGATTTCTTTAAGCTTTTGATAGCCATTACGGGTTATTGGATTATAATATTCTAATCTTGGTTTGTTTACTTTTCTGGTATATTCCTCGGCAAGATCAGATTTTCCTTGTTCCTTATAACAATGGGCTAATCCCGCATAAGCTCTATCGTTTCTAGGAGCTATTTCGATAGCCTTCTTGTATATCTCTTCAGCTTGGGTATACTTTCTTTGGTCTTTATAACACCTGGCTAAGTCACCATAGGCTGAAACGTTTTGAGGATTTACCTCAATGGCTTTCTTAAACATCTCCACGGCTTGGTCATGCTTTCCTTGGTCTCTATAACACCATCCTAATTCAATATCGGCCCACTCGTTTTGGGGATTTAGTTCTATCGCCTTTCTAAGCATCGCCTCAGCTTGGGTATATTTTCCCTGTTGCCTATAGCACCATCCTAACGCCGCATAGGCTTTATCGTCTCTAGGGCTTGCTGCCATGGTCCTCTTATATATCTCCTCTTGCTCTTTAAAGCCTGCTAGTTGTGGTTCCTCAATTGATTCTGAAGAAATAGCTTCTTTTATTTCTCTTGGTTTATAGATTCCTAATTCTTTAGCTTTGCTTATGATATGGAGCTTAAGCAGTTTGATTAATTTGTAGCTTCTCAATGAGTTAAACAAGGTTCTGGTTCCTGGAGCAGGAATATCTGCATAGGCTATTGCACCCTCTCGATCATTTATCCCCATCATTGTAATCACCATATCGGGTTGGTATTGGTTTAAGTTGTCTTCCAATCGGGCCACTATAGCTGCAGTACAAGTTCCACATACTCCTTTATTGATCACTGTAAATTTTATCCCGATATTACGCTGGTTTAAGATTTCTTCAAGTTGGCTGGGCCAAGAATCTTGGCTGGACCAAGGATCACGCCCTCCCCAAAAAGTGGTAGACTCGCCTAAACAGATAATCCGATAGGTGCCTTTTTGCTTAATCGCGATTCGATTTTTATATTCCTGTAAGGATACAACTATAAACCCACCTAGACCTAATCCTGCCTCAAGCAAGATAGCAAAAAAGAATATCCCAGAGATTATCAGGATTATTTTCTGCCGGAAAGATATTTTCGGTTGGGTTAATTTACTTTTATTCATAATCCCAGTTGCCTCTTATTACACTATAACAGTATTGTGTTAACTTTCTATTTTTTGAAAAAAAGATGCTAAAACATTGACTAAAGCCGGATATTAAAATACTCCTTCAATATAACATTAGCGATGTTCTCAGCTAAAAGCCTGTTGCCTTTAGGAGTGCAATGGCCAAAGTCACTACCAAACATATCGGTAAAGTACTCCTTGTAACTTGCCTGTTTTAATGCTTGTTTAAATACTCTTTCGTTGCTTACAAAAATGACACCTTCTTGATCTTCAAAAATCTTCTTTAATGGTTCTAGGCTGCGCACCGGGTACTGCGCACAGACTAACTGGATACCTTTATTAGTTAGGATTTCTTTAAGCTTTTGATAGCCATTACGGGTTATTGGATTATAATATTCTAATCTTAGTTTGTTTACTTTTCTGGTATATTCCTTTGCAGCAGCAGATTTCCCTTGTTCTTCATAGCAGTGAGCTAACCCTACATAGGCCCCAAAATTTCTGGGATTTATTTCGATAGTCTTTTTAAATGCCTCTTCTGCTTGAATATACTTTTTTTGGTCCTGATAACACCGCCCCAGTTCAATATATACTCCAACTTTTCGAGGGTCTATTTCAATAACCTTATTAAACGCCTCTTCAGCTTGGGTATATTTTCCCTGGTCCCTATAATACCGCCCTAACTCAATATATACCCAAATGTTTCTAGGGCTTTTCGTGATGGCCTGCTTAAACATAGCTTCAACTTGAGCGTGTTTTCCTTGATCCTTATACAACCATCCTAATTCAATATAGACCCCATCGCTTTCGGGATTTAGTGCTATCGCCTTTTTAAACATCACTTCGGCTTGAGCGTATTTTCCTTGAATCTTATAAAAATACCCTAATCCAACATAGGGCCAAACCTCATTCGGATTAGTCTCTATGGCCTTCTTAAGCATTAATATAGCTTTATCATACGGTCTTTCGTATGACTCCTTATGGCACCATCCTAATTGAACATATATCCCGACCTTTCGGGGATCTAACTCAATAGCCTTCTTAAACATCTCTTCAGCTTGGGTATATTTTCCCTGATCCCTGTACCACTCCCCTAATGCAACATAGGCTCCACCATCGCTGGGACTTGACTCTCGAGCCTTTTTGAATATTGCCTCAGCTTGCCTATATTTATCTTGCTCCTTGTACACCCTTCCAAACTCATCATACCCCAACTCGTTTATTTCTCTTGGTTTATAGATCCCTAATTCTTCAGCTTTATTTATGATATGAAGCTTAAGCAGTTTGATCAATTTGTAGGTTCTTAATGAGTTAAACAAGGCTCTGGCTCTTTGATTAGGAATATCTCTATAGGCCATTGAATCTCTTCCATCATTGGCTCCCATCATTGTAATCACCATATCGGGTTGGTATTGGTTTAAGTTATCTTCTAAAGAAGTCAATATGTATGCTGTATTAATGCCCGGTACACCTTTATTGATCACTGTGAATCTTATCCCTGTATCACGCTGGTTTAAGATTTCTTCCAGTTGAAAAGGATAAGAGAAGTCGCCTCCGGCAGTGGTAGATTCGCCTAAACACATAATACGATAGGTGTTTTTTTGCTTAATCGCGATTCTATTTCGGTATTCCTGTAAGGATAAGAATATAAACCCGCCTAAACGTAAACCTAGCTCAAGTGAAATAACAAAAAAGAATATTCCAGAGATTATCAGGATTATTTTCTGCCGGAAAGATGTTCCTGGTTGGGTTGAGTTACTCTTATTCATAATCCCAGTTGCCTCTTAGTGTATTATATCGGATTCAGAAGTTTATTATTCTTAATCTGCTCAAAAATGTTTTCGGCGATTATTGCATATCCCTTTTTATTGGGATGCCAATGCTTATCTGGATACCAGTCATCGTATAGTAAAAAACTGTTTACGGTTTCATTTCTAATTAGCGGCTCAAAGGACTGGTCATTGCGTATAAGCAAAACTTCCTGCTCCTGCGCCATAGAAACATAGTCGCTTACAGATAGATAATTTGTAGGGTTAATGTGATATGTCATTAATATGACTTTGGCATCATGTCTTTTTGCTTCTTTAATTATCTTTCGCAGGTCATATTTCCATAACCTTCTAAAGGCTTCTTTATTTACATCTGTGAATGATCCAGCCCATATCTGAGTTTGCTCAAGCACATACTCCGGGTGGCCAGAAATAAACTTAAGATATGTTTTTGTGGAAAATAATCTCGCTCCGTTAATAAGTCTTTGATAGAGGTACCGTAACCCTTTGAATAATCGGAAATTATCTAATGTTAACAAAAGTTTTATTCTCAGTGTTTCCGGGTTAGCGCTATCCAAAAAACGAATAATGTGGCTCTCGGCAAACGACCAGGTATTGTTGCAGCCAACCATTAAAACTATCAACCTGGGTTTATACAACTTCAGATAATGTTTTATCCTATTTGAAACTTGTGAGGTGTTCTGACCAACATGAGGCGGAACAATTACGCTTACATTACTATTGTGAAAAACTTTCTCAGCTTCTTTTCTAATTGCTTGGGATATGAATCTTGCCATGCGACCCCCAATTCTGCTGTTGATGACTCGCCTAAACAGACCACAGTGATTTTATCCCCATTGTCGCCAAACTGAGCCGCCGATAAGTCAGCATATAGCCTATTTAGATAAATATATCCTACAACTCTCAAGGTTATCTCAACAGTGAAGGCCACTAAAAATACCACCAGAAAGATAGGAACAACTTTCCGTAAATGAACTAAAGAAATCTGCATCGAAATCTGTTGAGAGTTCTAATGGATTAAATTTAGGATATTCAGAAAACGCCAATCCGGCACAATACGAATCTCATAACGCCTGATTCCCTAAACTATTACTCTAATCAGTGATTTTTCATTATCGTAAAATTATGCAGCCGCCGAAGTTGGGACCTAATTAAAAAATTCACGCATCCATGCCTCTGTCATAAACATTCTCCAAACGAGACGATTATCCCAATAATCACCGCCATTGTGATCGAGTACTCGTGTTATCAACTGGCGGAATTGATCTGTACACATGAATTCTGATATACGCGGTGAACCCTTCATAAGATGATTATCCAAAACGGACCTGAGAGAGGATTTCAACCAATAAAGATCTGGCCCTTTAAAATAATATTTACTTCTCTCATTTACTACGGAAGAAGGCAGTTGATCCCGCATTGCATTTCTAAGTATATATTTTGTTATGCCATCTTTAATTTTGTCCGAATCCTTTAATCCGAATGCAAACTCTACAAGCCTGTAGTCCATAAAAGGGAGACGGGATTCAACAGATGCGGACATACTAATCCTGTCTTCCATGACCAGCCACATAGGTAACACCTCTCCAAAGAAGTCACGCCGCAAACGACGGTCAAGAATTGTTCTGCCCCCTGTTTTTTTGTCAAAAATCCGTGAATCTTTCAGTTCATACTTTCTGAATATTTCCCTGCGAAAGAGCTTTTTTTTAGAAGATCTGAGAATATCTCTTGCCAGCATACCGGCTATGGGAAAAGAGTCGAGCAGTATATAGGCTAACTCTTTATTGCCTGTGTTATACATGCGTTTAATAATATTCACCTCCCTAAACCAACGCAGGAACCTGAATCTCAGAAAATATTCAGCAGCCACCAAAGCGCGGTACCGATAAGGATAACCTCCAAGCATCTCATCTGAGCCATGTCCGTTTAAAACAACAGTAAGGCCCATTGACCGGGCGCGGTGCATAAGAAGATACTGCACCAGGGGTGTGCTTGACTTAAACGGCATTTCCATCGCCTGGACAACATTATGAAATATTTCCTGAACATTTTCCTGAGCAGGGAAGACTTTCTCTACACTAAGCCCGAGCATGTTGACGAGATCCTGTACTCTGTCTGTTTCATCAATATTTGATTTTGGGAAGCATGCTGAAACTATCTGCTGAATATCGTGGAGGCTGGCAGCCTCCTCTACATGCTCAGACAAAAGATCATTTATTGTTTTCACAATACTTGTTGAATCAAGCCCGCCGCTCATCATAGTTCCCACTCTGACATCTGCACGGAGCCTTAACCGCACAGAATCCCTGAATAAAGTTATAAACTGCTCAGAGATGTCTTCAGGTCCCCGCTTTGAAGCAGGCATATATTCAGGTAGTTGCCAAAAAGTATGTTTCTGCAGCTTTCCTTCCTTTATCAGCAGGTATGAAGCGGCAGGCACGGATAACACACCTTTAAAATAAGTCTCCTCTGCTTCAGGGGACCGCGCTGCCCAAAGGAATCGAAATATAGCTTGATTTCTTGGCAGGGAACTAATGCCAGGATGTTTAAGCAATGCTTTTATCTCTGAAGAGAATATCCACTGGCCATCAATTTGGCTATAAAAGAGTGGCTTAATTCCATATCGGTCTCTGGCAACAATTAGGGTCCGGCTCAAATCATCCCAAATTACTAGAGCCCACATACCGTTTAAACGGTTAAGAAAAGGAATTCCCCAGTGGCGGTATGCCTCAAGTACTACTTCAGTATCAGTTTCGGTATCAAATCTTGTTCCAAGCCCACGCAATTCATCACGTAGCTCAATATAGTTGAAGACTTCACCATTATAGACCATCCAGAAACGCTTATCCCTGCTTACAAACGGCTGTCTGCCGGCTTCTGAAAGATCAATAATACTGAGCCGCCGGTGCCCCATAAATATACCAGGCGTAGTAACAAAATCAGGGGCATTATCATGCCACACAAATTTTTTATCCGGCCCCGCAAAGGCGAAACCATAATCATCAGGCCCTCTATGAGTTAATGTATTTGTCATTGAAATCAGTAACTCTGTCTGTAAATGTTTTTCCTGGTCGCTGTATATAGTTACAAATCCACACATAATAAATTTCCTAATAAAGATATCATTTTCGATTTACCAAATCGAAATCTGGGGACAATACTTATTTTTTTTAATCAGTACCGTGTCCCACGACTTGTTGTTATTATATCACCCTGTTTATTTTGAAGCAAAACTAATGTAGGCTCAAGGGTGAGAGGGGTTTCAAATCCCGTAGCAATTTTCAGAGCCACTTAGGGATATAGACATAGGGGGGGTTTTTGGCGGAAGTGTTTTGAAATTTCAAGAAAAGCTCTGTGATATTACTACCGCTTTTTCGCAGGCCCTTCGGCTTCCTCGCTTAACGCTGGTGTCCGGATAATACGCTACCGGTTATGACGGCTGTAGCGGCACCGGCTATAACAATTGTTTTTTAATTTACCATTTATTTTTCCGTGTTATACTGCTTTAAATAATTTATTAGCTTAAAAAATGAATTTACTTATTACTTGCAAAAAAAACTACGAAAATATATTGACCCGTGAAGCGGCATTAAATAATATTAATCTTAAATACCGCGGCTTGGGCTATATTTTCGCCGCTTCCCAGCTTAAAACTTTAAAACCGGAATTTTGTTTTGCCGAACTTATCTTAAAAGACCCTGATGAAATCTCAGCCGATTCAGTTAATGCTTTAACAGTTAAACTTAGCGGCCTGTTCACCGGGTATATAAAAAATAAGAATATAAAACTTTCTTTACCCTTTATTTTCGCCTCCAGCCCCGAAGATAAACTTAACTTAAGAGTTAAAACGGTTAAAAAAGCTTGGTTTAAAAAAATAAGCAAAAAAGTTTCCCGGGTGTCAAAACTTCTTAATGGAAGCCTGACTCTTGGTAACAGTTTCCAAGAAGGATTTTTTGTTTATTTTGCCGGTTTCAATAAAGCTTTTGTTTCCTTTTTTGCCTGTTCGCAAAAACAGCCGCGCATGCAAATGGACCCTTTAGCTCCTTCGCGTTCTTACCTAAAAGTGGAAGAAGCCTACCATGTCTTAGGCTGCCAACCCAGGATAAATGAAACAGTAATCGACTTAGGAGCGGCTATCGGAGGCTGGAGTTACAGCGCGCTTAAACGCAAGGCTAAAGTAATAGCAATAGATAATGCTTCGCTTAAAGAACCGGTGAGGTCTCACCCTAATCTTACCCACCTGAAAGAAGACGCTCTAAAATTCAAGCCGGATAAAAATAAGAGCGCTGATTGGCTTTTCTGCGATATAATCGAAAATCCGGAAATAATCCTAAAACTTTTAAATACCTGGTTAAAAAACGCCTGGTGCCGTAAATTTATCGTTAATTTAAAAATCGGCCGCAGCGACCCGATAGCCCTTATAAGCAAGATTAAAGATGAAAAAACCGGCCTTACCCCCTATTGTTCAGCATTAAAGATTCGGCAGCTTTATCATGACCGTGAGGAGATCACTCTAATCGGAAAACATATTTCTTTTTCCGAGTAACCTTAGGCCTGAAAACTTATCCTTAAAACTTAAAACAGACTTAAGGCTTCGCGGGATTCGCCTAAACAATTAATAACTCCTGCAGGTTTAATAGTTTTTCCGGGCAGCATAGTTGAAATGGTCAAAGTAGCTGCACCATGACATTTCTGTAGAAGAAAACTCATTTCTACCATAGAAATAATCGATGATTGCTTCTTTTAAACGGGTAAGTTCTTTATAGTGGGAAGGAAGGGAAGGCTTCTCTAAAGTTAAAGCTAACAATTTAAGGGCTCGGATAAGCGCTTTTTGGCAATATTCCGGGTTATCCTTTTTCCGCCAATTTAAAGCCCGGTTGACTCCACTGCCAATGTTAGCCATTTGTTCCAGAAAAGATAACTGGTGCCAGCGGCCGGAAGCAAGCTCTTTATGTTTAATGTTCATCGCTTAACCCATTTGTTGACGGTTTCAATAATCTTCTGCCGGATTGCTTGGTTATCCACTCCACCTGAGTTTAACTAGATTTTTAAGAAGCCGAACTTCAAAGTCAAGGCACTTCATAGAGTAAGTATCGGAAGGCTCCTTATTGGAAATCTAAAACTTGGAAAATATCGCCTGCTATCAAATAAGGACATTGAAACATATTTAAGCAGATTAAGGATTCAATGCCTGCTATTCTCTAGAATAAAGTGATTTGCTCCTGGTTTTACACTCTTAAATCCAGAATTATTTAAATGCTCGACAAAAATCTTATGCCTTTCTGCGCGAATTGCAGGTGTGCTGTGGATTGATGCCCAGGCATTATCGAAATCATTAATCGCAATGATCCCGTATTTAGAAGGATTGAACTGAATGTCATTATTTCCAATTCCACAGGATGTCACAGAGATGTCGGTGAGGTATTTCTTTACACGGGTTATAAAATTAAGAGTTTTTAGAAAATCAACATCCCTTTCCTCCGGATACCCTATAATAAAATCTATAGAAACATTCATACCTATACTGCTCATTGCCTTTAATAGCTTTTCCGCCTCTTCTGCAGTGTGCAGTCTTTTCATACTTTTTAAGACATGATCAGACCCAGATTGTATGCCTATTCCCCAGCAGCTGAAGCCGGCACGTTTTAGTTTTTTAAGTAGGGTTTTATCTGTCATTCTGGAATTTACCTGGCCATAGCCTATAAACCCATCAATATTTATATTATTTTTAATAATAAGCTCGCTTAACTCGGATATCAAGGGTATTTGTGCGTTCATTGAATGATCACAGACATAGAAGTCTTTTATAAAAGGATAACTGGAAAGACAGTGTTTTATCTCAGAAAAAACATTGCCTGCGCTTCGCGCTCTAAATTTTTTCCAGACAAGAGGTGCTGTACAAAAAGAACATCTCCAGGTACATCCTCGGGTGAATGAAATAGGGTATGTTGTTGGTCGAATATAGTTAGAAAATTTTAATTCAGTATAATCAGGGAACGGGAGATCGTCTATATTATTTATTTCTTCTCTATAACCCCCATCTAATATCTCTCCATTATGTTTCGATAGACACCCTTTTATAGGTTTAGTGTAATCTTTTGATTCAACAATTTCTCTAAGGGTAGCCTCTCCTTCACCCGCAACAACATAGTCTACCTGTTTGTATGTTATTAATTCTCGTCCGCGCCGAAGAAATGCGCATATAGAGCCGCCAAAAACAATTCTAGTATTTTCATTTTTCGCCTTTATCATCTTAGCAATTTCTAACGCAAAGAAGATTTGTTCATAATATACAGAAAAACCTACCACATCTGCGGAGAAATCAAGTATATCTTTTACCCAGCCTGATACCCTTGAGGTATTTTTCTCGAATAGCTCTTTCTGATTATCTTTTCCTATCCAAAAACCGCTATCGTTACTATTGTCAACCGATAGCTCTGAATTGAAGTCGCGAATATAGACTTGGTGTCCGGCTTTCTTTAGATAAGCTGATAGGTAGGCTATATCGATAGGAGGAATTTCTGAGAAGCGTACAGGAAAAATAAAAAGCCCTACTTTCATCTTTTGTCAGATCCCGTGCTTTGGAAATTAATTATAGCATAAGCGCTTTTAGTTTACAACTATCGCAACAAAGTAAAAGGGTAAAAGGAGGCAACTCCCTTTGAGTATAAGATATGTAGCCTTACGAGCTACCAGACTACTCTCAAGGGCGGTTGAGATCAGATCTCAACCGGGGTTAATTAGCTTCTCAGGGATAGCTTTACCTTGTCTTGTGAATTCAGTGGCAGTAGTGTAGCCTAAATCCTGTTTGTGGTCGGAGGTTTTGGTTGAATTACAAGCGGTAAGGAATAATATTAAAATTAGTAGGGGTTTCATTGATTCTTGCTGAAACGTTGGTAGGAGTTTTATCTCTTTCTCTTTATTTCATTTAACTTCCGACTCAAAAGACTTAAATCCCTTTCTATTCTATCAAGGCTTTCGTTTATTCTCTTTACTGTTCTCTTTCCTACTCTATCGGAGCTATCGTCTAGTCTATTTTCTATTCTATCGAGGTGTTCTTCTATTCTATCTCCTATTCCATTTCCCATTATTCTGTAGCTTTCGCCTAGTCTATTTACTGTTCTATCGAGGCTTTCGTCTAACCGGGAAAGACCTTTCTGCACAATGTCTAACTTTTCTATAGCTTTTTCTGTTTTATTGGATTCCAAGACCATCGAAGACGCTATGCAAAGACAAATTATAATAAGCATCCAAAGCAAAATATTTCTTTCTGACCCCTCTTCTTTATTAAGCTTTTCCGCTTCCATTTTATACCTTACCTCCTTTTTAAACAAAAAAATCAACCCCCGCTATAAAAGTTGCTCTATAATTTTAACCTGTTTCTTCCATATCCCCGCCTTTGTGACCATAGAGCATAATGATACTCTATATAAACATTTTGGCAAGAAAATTAATGTAGGCTGAGGGGTGGGGTAATTTCGAAATACCATAAAAATTTTCAGAAGCCTTTAGTGTATATAAAGAGGGGGGGGTTTTGGCGGAAGTGTTCTGAAATTTAAAGAAAAACCCTGTTGTTTTAATGCTACTGAAAGAAATACTGTTAGCCGAGCGTTAGCCGAAAGGCATAAATAGCAAGTAATAAAAAAACCCAGACTAGATTTCTCCAATCTGGGCTTATTATTTTCTGGTTGCGGGGGTAAGATTTGAACTTACGACCTTAAGGTTATGAGCCTTGCGAGCTATAATAAATAGTTATTTATTATATTAAGCTTTTAAGAATTACCTTTGGTCAGGTGTCCAAATAATACACTAAGCTTCTCGTCTGATTAACACAAGTACTAGGCACCCTCAAGGGTACCAGTCCTTTCTATGAAGTACTCATTGTATTGAGGGTAAAAGAGGCGTAATTGTTCTCGTAAAGTATCTAGCGGTATTTGACCACCTCTAGACGGTTTATTAATATAGCTATAAGTAACTAATGATCCAGCTATTGGAAAAGTCAAACGAGATATAGCTCCGATACTCCCTAGAGCAATAGTAATGATGTTTTTACTTTTGTTTTCTTGCGTAAATTTCATTAATCTGTTAACATCGTCTGGCTTGTTTGCCTTCGTTGCAATTTTAACTATATCGGCACCTTTCTGCTTAGCTTCAGCAAGGATCTTTGTTAATATTTTATTATCTGGGGTTGATTTAAAATCATGCCATGAAATAATAATTAACTTTTTATTTTTTTTGGCAATATTTACAACTTTTGAAACTTCAGACGATCTTAATTCAATATCAACGGCATCAACCAATGAAATAGTTTCCTCGAAAATCTTAGCTTTAGTCTTACCGGGAATACTTTTCTCTCCACCTTCGCTTTTGCTACGAATAGTTAAAATTAAAGGTATCTTTAATGCTCTCCGAACCACAACATTTTCTCTTATGTAACTAGTATCTAACCTCTTAAATTGATCTATGCGAATCTCTATGATGTCAACATTGCAAGATTTTATCAGTCCATTCTTCTCTTCATCAGAGACAGCAATAGCTATTCTAGGTATACCGTTGAGTGTTACATTACCTATTCTAATCATCTCTCTTCTATAGACCTTCTTCATACCCTATATAATGATAACACAGTTTTAAGCTTTTTACCCATTAATTTGGATATTTTTGTGGAATTACAGGGTCTGCTCTTTCTATCGCCCTAAGCGATATCGTAACAGAATAGACTTAGCTGTCAAGAATTTTTTACCTCACATGCACTGTAGCGGTTTTTACTTATTACATAACTTGTTTGTTTACAATCAGTTAGGAAGATGGCTTAAAAAGGGTTTATTTCTTTCCTCTAAATCCTCCTTTAGTACCAAGCCTATATCTATTCGTTGCTCTAAAATGTCCACGGCTCCTCTCTTATGATCCGGCGAAAGATGGGCATATCTAAGCGTCATAGCGAGTGAACTATGCCCTAGCAAGTCTCTAACTGTATTTAGATCTACCCCACTCATAACCAGTTGAGAAGCAAAGGTATGCCTCAAGTCGTGGAATCTGAAGCTAGATATACTTGACCTATCAAGGGCTGTTTTAAACGCCCTTTTAATATCCACAAAAGGCTTACCCTGCCTGCTTGTAAATACATAAGGACTATCCTCCCAAGGTGTTTTTTAACACATATAAAAGCTCTTCTGACTGTCTCATTCATCGGGATATGGCGAGGTTTGTTATTCTTTGTTTTTAGCAGTTGGATAACGCCTCTTCGGAAATCCAAGTCAACCCATTTAAGATGCAATATTTCGCCCTTACGCATTCCAGTATTTAATGCTACTATGACTATTGACCTTAGTGGCTCTACGCAACTATGTTCTTGGGGGACTCTTGGGGGACGGTTCTCTCGCCTGTTACCCATTGCCTATCACTTAGTTATGAACAGACAATTATTAATTTACTGTTACTGTTTTATTCTCCCACTTTCAATCGGCATATTTTTATTAAATAATGGTGTGTTTACAATTTGTTTTGCCAGTAAGAGATAGGGCAAGGAGAACCGTCCCCTTTTTCGTCCCCTTTTTCGTTTCAAAGATTTCAAACAAGAGGCTTAAAGAAGTCCGGAATGAATTAAACGACCGGCCACGCAAAACTCTTGGCTGGTATACACCTCACGAAAAATTCAGTGAGGTGTTGCATTAGGAATTTGAATCTACTGATGTGTCCCGATAGGCCTAATAATGTCTTATTATATCTAATTTGCAAAAAATAGATAATTAAAATTTTAGGATAAAACGAGGGGGAAGTATACCCCCTCTATTTTACTTATTATTGTAAATTTTCTAGGTGCTCGATTTTGGCCATCCTGTAAAGATTTCCCCAATGATTATTGTCTTTTCCTATTGGATTAGGTTTTCTTCCATATGTCTTACTAAGCTCATATGTTACTAGGATCATGTTTACAATAATTCTATCAACAAATTTCTTAACCTTTTCAAAAGAAGTAAGTTTCCATGAGTAATAATTATCTCCGGGCTTTTTTTCAACAAGATACCGCAATGAACCCAAAATTGGATATAATGTTGCATCAAAAAGCTTATATTCAATAGTTTCTCCAGAGAAAATAAGTGGCAACTTTTTCTTTCTTTTGTTGTTTTTCCTTCCGACTTCCTTACTGTAGCATACACCAGTCATTGCTCCATATTTTCCCTTCGTTTTTTCATTGTAAATTTCTCTTGCTTTGATATGAATATAGTCACTTAGGTAGAGAATATCCTTCAAAAGAGGTCTCAGCATCTCGCATGAATCTCCATCTTCAAGATACCATTTTAAACACTGAGATTTTGATGTATACGCCTCTTTGGGATGACTATCCTCAACTGATCTTTTCTTAAGCTCTTTATGCTCAACATTAAACAAAGTTAAATATCCAATTATTTCTCTTATGTCAATCGGTTTATCCTCATTCTCTCTGTAGGATATTTGACTTGCGTATGGCATATCTAAAATTTCATCTTCAATCCATTTAAATTTCCTCCCTAAGTTAGCTAGACTTTCTGCGTGAACTTGCACGGCAGTATTTAGACCTCCTGATATTTCAACTGCCATATTCCTTGAAACACCAGTAATCACTTCCAACTTAACATATTGATTTTCTGGACAATCTTGTTTTTCAATAGAATCTCTGATTAATTTGTAAGTGTGCCCACCATCAACTATACCATCGCCATCAGCCAAAAAAATGTCTGCATACCTCTTATCAGGAGAAACCTGAAGGCTATGGGCTAAGATTGTTATGCCTTTGTTTTTTAAGTGAAATGTTGGATCATTCTCTCTCTAAGCTCTCCTGAATCTGCCTATATATTTTATAGTCTATGTTTTGAGCTCTTGGGTTTGGATCAGTAGGAATAGCAGACGGCAAAGTAACTGCCTGACATACAAGAAGGTGATGATGTATGTTGTAAGGATCTTCTTCGCTTGCTTTATTTAATGGATCGGAAAAGTGACGAGAATAATCAGTTCTTAGAACTATTTTCTTTAGCGTTGTTTCGTGCATTTTTCTTCTCCTTTTTGACCGTCCGGTCCTTTTTGTAGCATAATCCAATGCTACTTTTACAACAAATAAAAAAACTACACCTTTTATAAGTGTAGTTACCCAAATTTTATTTTTGATTATATCATTTCACACCTCCTTTCTTCTGCCATCCGGCACTTAAGATTTTCTAGCGAGATCCGCGCTACAAGAATTGTAGATCATAACCCTATATTCTTGTCAAGAAAAATCCTTACATTCTTTCTAGAGATTACAATACCCCACTTCTAGTTAAAATATAAAAATTTTCTATAATTTTTTCGTGGGTCTATTAAAGTTTCAGACCCCTTGGGGGGGGTATTTTCTGGTGTCCAAAAAATACACCAAAAGGTATCCAAAAGGGCACAAATTCCCACAAATGGACATAAAAAGAAAAACCCCACAGTCGTTTAAAACTGTAGGGTTTCCTTGATAATACTGGTTGCGGGGGTAAGATTTGAACTTACGACCTCTAGGTTATGAGCCTAGCGAGCTACCGGACTGCTCTACCCCGCGAGTTTTCAAATTTTGTAGGCGGGATTGCCTTGCGGCTTACCCCCCGAAATTACTTCTTATGTTAGCAACTTATTCTTCGATGTCAATAACTATTTCGTCCTCTTTGGCTATCCCTAGCTCGTCCCGGGCTATTTTTTCGTAAAGATAAGGGTCTTTGCCTACCCGTTGAAGTTTTTCTTCGTAATCAGCTATCTCCTCAAGAAGTTCTTGGTTCTCAGTATCAATTCGTTTATTCTCATCCCTTAGCGTCTTTAGCCTGATATAATTAGGAAAGTAAATAATTATCGCTGCTAAGCTTAAGCAAAAGATAAGTGCTGATATTCTCACCCACTTATTACGACTTATGCCTAAAAGTCTTTCCACCATAACCAGCCCTCTTACCTAACTCCTCTTCTATTCTTAACAACTCATTATACTTGGCTACCCGGTCAGTTCGGGATAAGGAACCGGTCTTGATCTGACCGCAAAGTTTACCTACCGCCAAATGAGAAATTGTAGTATCCTCGGTCTCGCCGGAACGATGAGAAATCACTGCCGTATATCCCGCCTTGTAAGCCATATCAATCGCAGCCAGGGTCTCGGAAAGGGTTCCAATCTGGTTTAGCTTAATCAGAATGGAGTTAGCGGTCTTGGCTTTGATTCCCCGTTGTAAGCGTTGGGTATTAGTAACAAATAAATCATCTCCCACCAGCTGAATCTTCTTGCCTAATCTTTTAGTAAGCTGAGCCCAACCTTCCCAATCATCTTCATACAAACCATCTTCTAAGGAAATAATCGGATATTTTTTGATTATCTTGGCGTAAAAATCAATCATATAATTGGAATCAACCTTCTTGCCTTCAAATAAATAACAGCCATTTTTATAGAATGAACTTGCGGCCGAATCTAAAGCCAAGGCTATCTCCTTACCAGGTTTATAGCCAGCCTTTTTAATTGCCTGGATTATTAACTCCAAAGCTTCCTCATTCTTCTTTAAATTAGGAGCAAATCCTCCTTCATCGCCTACTGAGGTTGAAAGCTGCTTCTCCTTGAGAATACTCTTTAAACTGTGAAACACCTCGGTTGCCGCAGTTAAGGCTTTACTGAAAGTGTTAAAACCCAAAGGGGCAATCATAAATTCCTGAATATCTAAATTATTGTCAGCATGGACTCCGCCATTTATAATATTCATTAAGGGAAGCGGCAAGAGGTTTGCCCCTGTTCCCCCCAAATACCGATAAAACGGCACCCCTCCGGAAGAAGCACAAGCTTTAGCAACTGCCAAAGATACTCCTAAAATAGCATTAGCTCCTAACTTAGCCTTATTGACTGTTCCATCAAGTTTAATCAGAAATTTATCAATCTTTCTGAAATCGGCTGGCATACCTTTTATCTTAGGAAAAATAACTTTATTTACATTGTTAACTGCTCCCAGGACCCCTTTACCCAGAAACCTCTTCTTACTTTTATCTCTTAACTCCCGGGCTTCAAACTCACCGGTAGAAGCTCCTGAAGGAACAGCAGCCCGGCCAAATGCTCCATCAGTTAAAATTACATCTACCTCAATGGTGGGGTTACCCCGGGAATCAAGAATCTCTCTTGCTTTCACTAGCTTAATCTTCGACATAGTACCTCCTCAATGAGACTTGCATTTTTTTACTAAAAAATGTTTAGTCGTTTTTAGATTTATAATTACTCTACTTCCTGTACTTGGGTTTCACTTGACCGCTGGTAAAGGCCGACTAGCCTGGCTTCAGCAATAATATGGCCTTGCATAGCCTCAATAACCTCTTTCTTAGAAACACCTTCTTTTAAGGGAAGCATAGTATCTAAAGCGTAGAGCTTAAAAGAATAGCGGTGGGCTTTGCCGGGAGGCGGACAGGGCCCTTGATAGCCCACTTTCCCAAAATCATTTATCCCCTGGACAACAGACAACCGGTCTAACTCCTCTTTAAGAATTCCCTCACTTAATCCTTTTACCGCAGCAGGTATGTTAAAAGCTACCCAGTGGACCCAAATTTTAAAAGGGCCGTCTGGATCATCATAAATGAGAACAAAACTTACGGTATTGACAGGAACATTGCCAAACCCAAGCGGAGGAGAAAAATCCTGAGCATCACAGGTGTAGCGGTCAGGGATATAGCCCTTATTATCTACGACACTGCTTTGAATGTCCAAAGCAAAAACCGTATGAGTCACTAAAACAATAGTTAAAAAAGATATTAATCTCTTCATCTCATCAGCCCTCCTTGTTCTAAATAAGTTTTTTTTCAAAAACTTGTTTTAGCTTGAGCTTATCTACGGTCAAAGCGAATCTAATGAACCCTTCGCCGCTCTTGCCAAATCCTGCTCCCGGCGTAGCAATAATCCTCTTTTTAGTAAGTAGGTATTTACTAAAATCCAAAGAAGACTTGAATCGGGAAGGAATTTTTACCCAGACATAAAAGGTAGAGTCAGCGTAAATATCCTTAAATCCAGCGCAGCTTAAATTATTGACAAAATAATCTCTTCTTTGTTTCAGTTTTTTTCGCAAACCAGAGACAAAAATGCTTTCGTTCTCTATAGCCTCAATGCCGGCCTCTTGGATTGCGCCAAAAATTCCCGAATCGATATTAGCTTTTACCTTTAACAAAATTTTGATCAGTTCTTTATTTCCGCAAGCCCAACCGACTCTAAATCCGGTCATGCAATATGTCTTAGATAAAGAATGAAATTCTATAGCGATCTCTTTGGCGCCCTTAACTTCTAAGATACTCCTCGGCTTCTGCCCGAAGTAAATCTCAGAATAAGCATTATCATAAGCCAGAATAATTCCGTACTTTACGCAGAATTTAACCGCTTCTTCCAAGAATCCTAAAGGGGCCAAAGCTGTAGTGGGGTTATTGGGATAATTTAAATACAAAACTTTTGCCTTATTACGGACCGTAAGAGGAATCCTGCTTAAGTCCGGCAAAAAATTATTCTTCTCGAGAAGTGCGGCCTCATAAACTCTTGCTCCGGCAAAAATAGCTGCCCCGCGATAACCGGGATAACCCGGCGAAGGTATAACAACATAATCTCCGCTATTTACCACCCCTAAAGGAAAGTGCACCAGACCTTCCTTGGAACCGATTAAAGGTAAAATTTCTTTATTTTCATCGAGGTTTATCTTAAATCTCTTCTTGGACCACTGCCTTATGGCTCGGCGGAATTCATGTTTACCCTGATCAAGCGCATATTTTTGATTCTCCTTTACCCGGGAAGCTGCAGCTAAAGCCCTTAAAATCCCCCGGGGAGCCTCAAGGTCCGGATCACCAATACTTAAATCAATAAACGTAATCCCGCTTCTTTTAAGCTGATTCTTTTGCCGGTCAATTTCAGCAAATAAGTAGGGAGGTAATTTCTTCATCCGTTTTGATAATTCCCACATCTTAAAATTCACCTACCTTTAAATAAAACATCATCCATTGAGTAAAGTCCCGGCCTCTTGTCAATAATCCACTCTGCTGCCAGAAGTGCTCCTTGAGCAAAAATATCCCGGGTCTTAGCGCTATGGCTTAGCTCAATTCTTTCTAGTTCGCTCTCAAATATTACTTTGTGGTCTCCGATAACCTGATCATACCGATCAGCCTTAATATCATCGGTCTTTATGTTAAACCCTTGCTGATTGATAATTTCGGCTATTCTTTTAGCTGTCCCTGAAGGAGCATCCTTCTTATGGATATGGTGCACCTCTTGAATATCCACCTTATAGTTTTTTAAAGTATTAGCCGCTATTTTAAGCAATTTAAAGATCAGGTTTACCCCGACACTCATATTGGGAGAAAAAATCAGGGGTATATTCTGGGCTGCCTTTTTTATCTTAGCCTGTTGGCCTTTATTTAAACCGGTAGTACCGATAACCATTGGCTTATCAAACTTAAGCGCATAATCTAAGTATTCTAAAGCTGCCTTTGGTGCGCTAAAATCAATCAAACAATCACAACCGACAATATCCTGGGGGTTACCACTGATCTTGACCTTACCCTTAAGTTTACCGATATCAGGGTGGTTTTTATCTTCAAGGCCCAGGACCAGGTCCAGTTTCTTAGCTTTTTGGGCTAAGGCAACAATCCGCTCACCCATCTTACCGCAGGCACCACTGACAGCGACTTTAATCATCATCCCTCCTAAATCAGCTTGTATCGCTTAAGCAGGTCTTTTAGCGTCTTGTAATTAGCCGCATCCATTTTACAAAGCGGCAACCTAAGATTAGGCTTAATCTTTTTCATCTCACCTAAAGCAGTTTTTACCGGTATGGGATTGGTTTCGATAAAAAGAGCCTTAACCATATCGTAAATATAGAGTTGTAGACGTCTAGCTTCCGATAAATTACCCTCTAAGAAGTTAGCAACCAAATCGTGGGTTTGGCGGGGTAAAACATTAGCCACTACTGAAATCGCCCCTACTCCCCCCACCGAAAGTATCGGTAAATTAGTTTCATCGCTTCCTGAAAATAATAAGAATTTATCGTCCACTAAAGTCATAAGTTTAGTAATTTGGTCTAAGGAACCGCTGGCTTCTTTGATCCCGACAATATTCTTACAATCCTTATAGAGCCTGGCTACAGTTTCGGGAGAAATATTGCTCCCGGTTCGGGAAGGAACATTGTAAATAATAATCGGGATGTTACCGGAATCAGCTATTTTTCTAAAGTGCTGGTAGAGCCCTTCTTGAGTCGGCTTATTGTAATAAGGAGTAATAACTAAAGCATAATCGGCTCCCAGGCTCTCGGCATAGGCAGTCAACTCTAAAGCTTCACTGGTAGAGTTAGAACCGCAGCCAGCCAAAACCGGGACTCGCCTGTTTACATAAGTTACTGTCAGCTCAACCATCTTTTTATGCTCGGGATAAGTTAAAGTCGAGCACTCGCCGGTTGTGCCGCAGGCTAAAATACCATCAGTTTTATTCTCAATATGCCAGTCAATTAATCGTTCAACCTCATCCTTACTTATCTGATCCTGGTTATCAAAAGGTGTGACTAAAGCCACGATACTTCCCTTTAACATATTTCCCCCTTTTTATATTCCAGTTATTTCTCCTTTATAAACTAAGCCGGCTTTACCTTCCAACCAAAGATTGATTATTTTTTCTCCGGCAACTCCGCTGGAGGCGGATCCGCCTTTTCGGCCTGAGGCTGACCAGCCTCTGGCTGGGGCGGAAAACGTAACTCTTAAACTATCCCCGCTCTTGGTCGCAACCGACATGGATACTGTTTTCTGGACCCCAAGCCGGGGGTTGAATTTAAACCAAGAGATGATTGCTGAAGCTATTGCTCCGGTACCGCAAGCTAAGGTTTCAGCTTCTACGCCCCGTTCATAAGTCCTTACCGCCAAAGAATTGTTCCTCCTTAGCTCTACAAAATTAACATTAGTTCCGGCCGGCTGAAATTGCCGATGAAATCTTACTGCTCTTCCAATTCGCTCAACATTAATCTTATCTAAACCTTCAACAAAAATAACTGTATGGGGTACGCCGGTATTGATAAAATTAACCCGTAGCTTACGGCCTAAAGTCTTAAGTAATAAATCCATCGCTAAATCTGAAGGAGTCGAAGTCTTCACCTTAACTGTTAGTGCTCTGCCAGAACCAACAACTTTAGCCTCGATGATTCCGGCTTTAGTCTCAAAATTGATACTTCGTCTTCCCTGTATTTGATAAGCCCAGAAACCAACCGAACGTGCTCCGTTGCCGCACATTTCTGCTTCTGAGCCATCAGCATTAAAAATTCGCAGCTTAAAATCAGCTTTAAGAGACGGCTCAATTGCTAATACTCCGTCAGCGCCTATACCTAAACAGCGGCAGCAATATTTTCTGGCAAACTTTTGGTAAGAAACCAGACTGCTCTTAGCCTTAGCCCTTAGCTTATCGAGAAGAATAAAATCATTACCGGAAGCCTGTAGTTTATAGAATTTCATAACTATTTTGGTTGAAATTGAGCCTTAACTAAATTAAATGATAATTTCGCCTTTAATTAAGTCCTGGTAACTCTCCCGCTTTCTAATTAAATAAGCCTTTCCGCTCCTTACCAATACCTCGGCGGCCCTGAGGCGAGAGTTATAATTAGAACTCATGGTAAAACCGTAAGCTCCGGCACCCATGATTGCAATATAATCGTCCTCTTTCACCACTATCCCACGGCCCTTACCCAAAAAATCACCGCTTTCGCAAATCGGACCGACTATATCAGCTAACTTTCCTCCTCCGGCTCCGGTACCCAACTTTAAAGGAACGATCCTGTGGTAGGCTTGGTAGAGAGAAGGCCGGGCTAAATCATTCATAGCAGCATCGACTATAATAAATCTCTTCCGGCCAGTATCCTTGAGGTAAATTACTTTAGTTACCAGAATACCGGCATTGCCAATAATAAACCTTCCTGGCTCAAGCACAATTTTAAGCTGGAATTTCTTAAGCAGGGGTAAAACTTTTTTGGCAAATTCTCTGGCGGTCTGGGGCTTCTCCTTATCATAGACTATACCTAAACCTCCGCCAATATTAAGATACTCCAAGGTCACCCCCTCTGGCTTTAATTTACTTATAAGGCGATAGGCTTTCTTAAGAGTCTTTATAAAAGGTTCGCTCTTGGTAATCTGGGAGCCAATATGCATATGAACACCGCTGATATTTAAATGGGGATATTTTTCCCTGGCTAAAAATATACTCTTTATTAACGCCTCTTCCATGCCAAATTTAGTTTCTTTCTTGCCGGTAGTAATATAGGAATGAGTTCCCGGGTTAACGTCAGGGTTAAAACGCAAAGCTACCCTGGTCTTTGCGCCTAACTCACCGGAAATTCTATTTACTCGTGCCAGCTCCGGTAAAGATTCTACATTAAACATTAATATCCCGTATCTTATCGCCTCTCTTATTTCCTGATCCTTCTTGCCCACAGAAGCATAAACTATTTTCTTGGCCGAACAATTAATCTTCTTGGCCCGATAGAGTTCACCACCTGAAACAATATCTAAACCGGCCCCTTGTGAATTAAGCAGTTTCAATAGGGACAGATTAGAGTTAGCCTTAACTGAATAACAGATTAAAGGCTTAAGCTGCCGAAAAGCTTTCTTCAGCTTAGAGAAGTGGTCAATAATAGTCTTGGCACTATAGAGATAGAGCGGGGTGCCGAACTTCACCGCTAAATCCCTGACCTTAAAATTCTCACAATATAAATTACCTTTTTTAAAGCTAAAATAATGCATTTTAGTTTATTTGGCCTTAGGGGATTTTAGGGGGATGTTCGGCTTAGCCGCCGGTAAAGACTTCTTTGACGCCACTGCATACCGAGGATTCATTACCTTCTTTATGTCCTTGTGGGTTAATTTCCGGTGGAATTTCTTTAAAATCTTATCGGACATATCTTTTATTTTAATACCTTCGTCGCTGGAGTAGCGGATGAGCTTACCAATGAGCTCATGAGCCTGGCCAAAAGCAACACCCCTGTAGACTAAAAATTCTACTAACTCGGTAGCGTAGAGTTCCTGGTCTTCTAAAGCTACTTTCAGCCGTTCTTTATTTAACTTTATCTTACCGATAAGCTCGACTGTAATTTTTAGCTCATTTTTAATTATTTCTACTGAAGAAAAAAGTGGTTCTTTGTCTAATTGCATATCCCGATTGTAAGCTAATGGTAACCCCTTCATAGTAACAAGGACCGCCAGTAAATTTCCGTAAACTTGGCCGGTATTACCCCGAACTAACTCTAAGAAATCGGGATTCTTCTTATGCGGCATCAGGGATGAACCGGTACAGAATTCTTCCGGTAAATCGAAAAATCCAAACTCTTTAGTTGAATAAAGGATAAAATCCTCGGCCAGGCGTGAAAGATGCATTTGGATCAAAGACAAAATGTTTAAAAATTCGATAACAAAATCACGGCTGGCAACATTATCTAAAGGATTGCTTACTGCTAATGATTTTGACCGCAAGGATAAATGTTTGGTCTTCTCCAGAAATTTACTTAAAGCCTCGCTATAGGCAGCCCGGGGAATAGCACTCCCGGCTAAAGCTCCGGAGCCAATATAAATAGATGACTTCTTCAAAAAAACATCCAAGCGTTCAAAATCCCTTTCCAGCATACAAAAGAAGGCACCGGTATAGCTCAAGAAAGAAACCACCTGGGCCCTCTGAGTATGAGTATAACCGGGAATAAAACAATCCTGATACCTGCTTCCAAAGTGATTTAAAGAAGATAAAATTGCATTCAAGAGGCTCAGGATGTATATCCCCTCCTTATAACAATACCACTTCTCATCGAAAACTACTTGATCGTTCCTTGACCTTAGAGTATGGAGCTTGGAGGCTAATTTACCTACCTTTTTTGCTACCCTATTCTGGATATCGGTATGAATATCTTCAGCATTTAGATTAGGTTTAAATTTTTCTTCCCTTACTTCCCGGAAAATATCATTTAAGGTTATGGTTAACCTTTTGGCTTCGCTGCTGTTTAAGAGGCCGGCCTCTTTTAAGGCAGCAACATGAATAATCGAGTGATAGATGTCATACTCGGCTAATTTGTAATCATATTGAATAGACTTTTGAAACTGGAAAAAGTCCTGGTTAATTTTCCGCTTAAACCTGCCACCCCAAAGTTTTTTAGACATTTTTTTCTCCCTGCCTGCCGTTAGGCTCTTCTTATCCCCCGATAAAAGGCTGACTCCAGATATTTATAAAACCTTCAGCCCAGGCCCGGTTAAACTTATCGCCCTTTCCGTAAGTAGCCAACTCTTCCCGATATAAAGAGAGAGGTGAACTCCTCTTGGCAATAATAATATTACCTTTATATAGTTTAAGAGTAATCTTGCCGCTAACTTTCTTTTGGCTCTCGGCCACAAAGTTATCAAGAGATTTCTTCAAAGTGCTGAACCAGAGGCCCTGATAGACTAACCGGGAATAGTTTAAGGCTACTAGCTTCTTAAAGTATAAGCTTTCCCGGTCTAAAACTAAACTCTCTAACTCTTGATGGGCGGTGTATAAAATCCAAGCGGCCGGGGCCTCATAGACCTCCCGGGATTTTATGCCTACTATCCTATCTTCTACTAAATCGGTACGGCCGATGCAGTGCTTACCGCCGATCAGGTTTAACCGCTTGATTAAACTTACCAGGTCCAAACTTTTGTTATTTAATTTTACCGGCTTTCCTTTCTTAAATTCAATAGTTAAATATTGAGGTTTACTCGGCGCCTTAGCCAAACTCTGGGTGAGAGTGAAGGCGTCCTCTTGCGGCTCATTATTTAAATTCTCCAAAATTCCGGCTTCTATAGCCGAGCCCCAAATATTCTTATCAATACTATAAATCTTCTTCTTAGTAGTTGATATCAAAATATTTTTTTTCTTGGCATAGGCTACTTCACTTTCCCGAGAAGTCAATTCCCACTCTCGCAGAGGAGCAATAACTTTCAATTCAGGATTTAAGGCTTTAACTGCCAGCTCTAAGCGCAGCTGATCATTACCCTTGGCAGTACAACCATGAGCAACCAAGGATGCCTTCTCCTTCCTGGCTATCGCAACCAGATGTTTGGCGATTAAGGGCCGGCCTAAAGCCGTGCTAAGAAGATACTTACCTTGATAAAGAGCCCCGGCAACTAAAGCCGGCAAGATATATTCCTGGGCAAATTCTTTCTTTAAATCTTTGATATAAACTTTGGAAACTTTAGATTTAGCTACCTTCTGCCTTATTTGCTGCGGAGAAAACTCACTGCCTAAATCAGCCGAAAAGCAGACCACTTCAAACCCCTTATCTTTAAGCCATTCCAGGCAACAAGAGGTGTCCAAACCTCCTGAATATGCTAAAACTACTTTTTTCATCTTTTACCTGCTGCCGGTTTAGGCTTCGCCTAAACCGAGTTCATTTTTTTAACATATAGGCAAGGATCGCTTTTGCTGTATGGAGGCGATTTTCAGCCTGCTGAAAAACAACCGAATTCTTCCCGTCAATAACTGAGGCCGTAATTTCCTCTCCCCGATGGGCCGGAAGACAATGCATTACAATAACATCCCCTTTTGCCTCGCCTAAGATTTTATCATTTATTTGAAAGTTTTTAAAAGCTTTTTTTCGTGTCTCTACTTCTTCTTCCTTCCCCATGGAGGCCCAAACATCAGTATATAAGACATCAGCGTCAGCAGCTGCAGTAAAAGCAGAGTTAGTAAGGTTGATCTGGGCCCCAGAAATCTTACAATAACTTTTTACCTCATCTAAGATGCTCTTAGACGGCAGGTAACCCTGGGGAACAGCTAAATTGAGATTTCCGCCGAGGATAGCAAAAGCATATATTAAGGAGTTACAAACATTATTACCGTCTCCCACGTAAGCTACCTTTAACTTCTTTATGTCTCCTTTAAGCTCCCGGATAGTAAATATATCAGCTAAAGCTTGGGAAGGATGCAGCGCATCACTTAAAGCATTTATTATGGGAACTGAAGAAGCCTCGGCAAATTCCAAAATGTTCTGGTGAGAGAATGTCCGTAAGACCACAACATCCAGATATACTGAGAGCGTCCGAGCAACATCAGATATTTCTTCCCGCTGACCTAACTTTACCTCTTGCGGCGAGTAATAAATCGCTTTAGCCCCTAATTGCAAAGCCCCGATATAAAAGGAAATTTTAGTCCGTAATGACGCCTTCTCAAACAGTAAACCCACTGACTTTCCCTGGAGCATACTTTTAGAGGCAGAGGAGTTTTTCTTCATCTGTGAAGAAAGATCTAACAGCTGGTTGATCTCTTGAGAAGAAAAATATTTCAAAGAAACAAAGTGACTCATCTTGTGTTTCCTTATCCTTTCCTCTTTCCTGAAGCCAGGTAAGCTTTATTTTTGATATTCTCAAACACCGATTCTAAAATTTTTAATCCTTTATCCAGTTCGCAAGTCGTAACATTTAAAGCCGGCATGATCCGCAGAACCTTTTTGTGGGTGGAGTTGATGATTAACTTCTTATCCAGGCACTTTAAAAATATAGGATAAGAGTCAATTTTTAACTCTAAACCAACCATCAGGCCGATTCCCCTGACCTCTTTAATAAAAGAAAACTTCTTCTTAAGCGCTAAAAGACGCCCCTTAAGATATTTTCCTTTATCTTTAACATTCTTAATCAGCGACTCTTGCTCAATAACCTTAAAAACTTCCCGGGAAACCCTGCTTACCAGGGGTGATCCGCCAAAAGTAGAGGCATGCATTCCGGGTTTTATTATATCGGCTATCGCTTTCTTTACTACTAAAGCTGATATCGGTACCCCCGCACCTAAACCTTTAGACAAAATCATTATATCCGGAATGAGTGCGTAATTTTGATAACAAAATAGTTTACCGGTCCGGCCCATTCCGGTCTGAACCTCATCAACAATAAACAGTATCTTATTCTTTTGACAAAAATTCCTTAATTTATTAATCTGCTCTCCGCTGGCAATATTTACTCCTCCTTCCCCCTGGACTAATTCCAGGATAACCGCCACTGTCTTAGGAGTAATTTTCTTCTTAAAGCTTGCGAAGTCATTAAACTTAGCCTCTTTAAAACCCGGCAGAAGAGGTTTAAAGAGAACTTTGTACTTCTTCTGGGCCGTAGCCGAAAGAGCCCCGAAAGTCCTTCCGTGGAAGGAATTTTTCATCACAATCACCTCATAGCGCTTCCCCTGGCCAAAGAGACGGCTAAACTTAATCGCTCCTTCTACAGCCTCGGCTCCCGAATTAGCAAAAAAGACTTTAGCCGGGAAACTTTTCCTGACAATTTCCTTTGCCAACAACACCTGCTCTTTAAAATAAAGGTTGTTGGGAAGATGTATCAGCTGCCTGGTTTGTTGGTTTATAACAGCGGCGATTTTGCGATGAGCATGGCCTAAGATAGAAACCCCCCAACCAGGAAATAGGTCTAAATAAGCCTCACCTTTATCATCCCAGAGCCAACTCCCTTTACCTTTAACAAATACCGGGCCACAACGGGTATAGGTATTTAAGCTATAACTTTGGTACAGTTTCTTAATATCCATCATACTAATTAAAAAGTTAAAGCTAAAAACTTAAAACTAATTTTACGCTTTACGTTTTACGCTCTCCTGATTTCGGTGCCAATACCTTTATCAGTAAATATTTCTAAAAGAAGGGCATGGGGTATTTTCGCATCTACAATATGGGCCTTATTTGTACCTGCGCCGATTGCCGCAGCTGCTGCTCTTACTTTAGGAACCATACCTTCATCAATAGCCCCCTCCTCAATCAATTCTTCAGTCTCTTCAGCCGTCATCGTAGAAATTAAAGAATCCCTGTCTTTTGGATCTCTCATTACTCCCAAGACATTAGTAAGAAGAACTAACTTTTCAGCCTTAAGCTGGGAAGCTAGGAAAAAAGCAACTTCATCAGCATTAATATTGTAAGTAATCCCTTCTGTTGAGAGGCCCATGGGGCAAATTACCGGTATACGTTCTTTTAAAGCCGCTTCTAACTTTTGACGGTTAAAATCAACTGCCTCACCGACAAAACCCAAGTCTATCTTACTCTTCTTCTTAACTACTTTTAAGAATCCGCTCTTTGACTTAAAACCTTGAGCCTTGACCCCCTGTTTATTAACCTCTCTGGTAATTAGGCTATTTAACTTATCCAATTCCTCTTCTACTACCTTAAGAGTATCCTTGTTGGTAACCCGCATGCCTCCTACAAACTCAGTTATAATTTTGCGTCCTTTTAGCTCTTCGCTAATGTTCGGCCCGCCTCCATGGACAATAATCGGCCTGATACCGGCAAATTTTAAAAAGGCAATATCTTCCAGAACACACTTGCGAACCCTCTCCTCACCTAAGATAGAACCGCCATACTTAATAACAAATATCTTTTTATGAAACTTCTTTATATAAGGAAGAGCTTCGATCAAAATATCGGCTTTTTTTATCGCATTCTGTACCATTCGCCTCCCCTAGCTATATTCAGCATTAATCTTAACATATTCCGGGCTTAAATCACAGGTATAAATTTTCCCCCTGGCTTTACCCCGTTTTAAATCGATAGTTATCTTTACCTCTTTCCCTTTTAAAGAGGTAGTTTTAATCACAATATTCTCGCTGACCTTAATACCTGCCTGGCCCAAACTGGCAATAATCCTCCCCCAGTTAGCCTTAGCTCCGTAGATAGCAGCTTTAAAAAGGTTAGAGTTAGCTAAAGACATACCGGCAGATTTGGCCTCAGCAAGGCTTTTAGCTCCGGTTATCTCGATTTGAATAAACTTACTAGCCCCTTCACCATCTTTAACAATCATCTTAGCCAAGTTTAAACAAACTGATTTTAATTGTTGGGAAAATATCTTCAGCTCGCCTTTATTTTTAATCGGAATCTTCCTGCTAGTTGCAACTAATACCGTATCATTGGTACTCATGCATCCATCGATACTTATCGAGTTAAAGCTTGGATCTACTGCTTCTTTAGCAATTTTTTTAAGCAGGCCCCGCGGTATATCAGCATCGGTAAGAATAAATCCTAACATCGTAGCCATATTGGGATAAATCATTCCTGCTCCTTTAGCAAAACCGATTATGGTAGCTGCTCCAACCTTAGCTGCTGATACCTTGATAAAATTATCAGTAGTAAGAATACTTTGAGCAAAATCATTCAGAGACTTACCTAATTTTTTCTCAAGCTCTGAAAGACCCTTAATGATTTTAGCCTTAGGTAGTTTTTTGCCGATAATACCGGTAGAGGCAATAAGTATATTAGTCCTTTTAACTCCCAATTTTTTAGCTAACTTTGAAGCAATCTCTCTGGTATCGGTTAACCCTTGGCGGTGCGAATAACAATTAGCATTACCGCTATTTACCAAAATTGCTTTTATCGGTTTATTAATATTCTCCTTACAGAAAGTAACTGAATATGCAGGGTTAGCATTAACGGTAAAGATACCAACGACCCCGCAAAGCTCTTGAGCATAAATTAAACCTAAGTCTAACTTCTTTTTCTTGATCCCGCAATGAACTCCCGAAACTAAAAACCCTTTTGGCAGCTTCATAATAACCCCGTACTCTCATCCCAACCCATCATTATGTTCATATTCTGCACCGCAGATCCTGCAGCACCCTTAATCAGATTGTCGATACAAGAGATAACTACCCCGGCTTTACCCTGAGAATCTAAAACAAACCCGATATCACAAAAATTTGTTCCCACCACGTCTTTTAGTTTAGGCAGATCTTGGTTAATCCGCATAAAGGGACAATCCCGGTAATACTTCTGATAAACAGCCGCAATTTGTTTCTTGGTAAGTTTGCGGCTAAAATTAAGGTAAATAGTGGAATATATTCCGGCCTTCATCCCGGCAACATGAGGAAGAAAACAAAAATTTATATCTTTCCCGGTTGCCTGGCTAAGTATACTAAATATTTCCGGTGTATGCTGATGCTCAAAGGGTTTATAAGCCCAAAAGTTATTGGGAATATCCATATTTTGATATTTTAAAGCGGTCTTGCGGCCAGCCCCGCTGATTGCTGACTTAGAATCAATTATTACCTTATCCTTAATCAACCCCTCCTTAAGCAGAGGGAAAAGAGCCAGAATAATTGAAGTGGGATAGCAACCAGGGTTAGCAACTAAATTGCTTTTGGCAATCTTAGCCTTATAGATTTCGGCTAATCCATAAACCGCCCTCTTTAAATTACTCTTATCCTTATGAGCCAGATTATAGTACTTCTGGTACAAACTAGTATCTTTAAGCCGATAATCGGCTGAGAGATCAATTACCCTTTTACCGGCTGAAAGTAATCCGGGAACAAATTCCATCGAGACCGTATGCGGCAAGGATAAAAAGAAAAAATCACTCTTATTCAGCCCTTTTTCAAGGTCAAGCGGCTCACAATTTAACTTAATCTTTCCTTTAAAATGAGGAAATAAGCTTGTGTAGGCAAGTGCTTTGGCTGTGCCCGAAGCCAAATAAGTAATTTCTGCTTGCCGATGGCCCAGCAGAATTTCTACTAATTTTTCTCCGCTAAAGCCGGTTGCCCCTAATACTGCTACTCGCATTTTCCTACCCCTATAATAAACTACCTAACAAATGTAGCCTTATCATAAACTAAAATGGGTTTTCAGTCAATATAATTTAGAATTAGGCCTTATCCTGTTTGGCGATCAGCGGCTAGCTTAGGATAGCCTGTCTCTCGTGCGGCTTATCTTTGGGGAGAGAAATCTATTGGCACAAGCTCCAAAATATCCCCAATTTCCAAACCCTTCTGGGATATTTTATCTGGCGGCAGCTCAATGGCTAAGTAAGCAGAAGAACAAAAGACTACTCGACCCGGCGGCAAAGTCCGATAAATCTTTATTACTTGCATTTTTTTATCTAAAAATACTAAATCCAGAGAAAAACGCATAAAAAAAGTATGGATCGAAGCAGCCTGATAAAAAATCAGGGCTTCTTCGCTGTTGATTGCCTTCCTAAACATAAGGCCCTTAAGCCGTAAGAAAAAATTATCGGCGCACTTGGCATACAAGGCTAAAGAATTACCCTTACTCTTATTAATAAGATTATAAATTACTCTTTCCTTAAGCATTGGATTGTTTCCCCAGGAATAACCCGGGGCCTAAACTGACTATTGATACAGGCTAATTGAGTCTTTGCTTTAACCAAAATCCTGTCATCCCTGTTAATGCTTTGAGTAAACTCTAAGGAAGCATTTTTAATCTTACTTATCGCAGTATAAATAGTCAGGGTATCGGCGTAGTAAGCCGGAGCTTTGTAGTCAACTTCTACTCTTCTTACCGCAAAAAGGATACTCTGCCCAGATAACTTATTAATTGAGACTCCTTTCTGGTTGAAGAACTCGGTTCTGGCTTCTTCCAGATACTTAAGGTAATTAGCATAGTAAACTACCCCGCCGGCATCAGTATCATGGTAATATATTTTTTTTCGCATCCTTCTCAGCTTTTTTTAAATTATACCACTCTTTCATATCCGAGGCTAAATCTATTTCTAAACTAACCGTTTTTCTGCTAACCGGATGAGTAAACCTTAAGTAAAAAGCGTGCAGGGCTAAACGACGAAACTTAACTTTTACACCCCAACCAGAGGCTGGCCCGCCTTTGGCGGAAAAGGCGCCTATGGAGGAAAAATCGCGGCGAAAAGCATACTTACTCTCTCCTAATATAGGGTGATTAACCTTTGCTGCCTGTATTCTTAATTGATTGGTCCGGCCGGTTATGGGAATAAACTCTACCAGGCTCCAGCCAACAAAATCCTTTAGAACTCTGTAAATTGTCTTTGCCACTTTCGCCTTCTCGCCGAATATCCTGCCTTCTCTATCAATGATCTCACCTTCCCAGATTCCTTTTTTGTTGCCTAAATTTCCTTTGATAAAAGCAATGTATTTTTTCTTAACTTTACGGCGCCTAAACTGCTCAATGATTTTTTGCTGCACTTTCAGACTCTTGGCATAAATTATCAAACCGGAAGTCTCCCGGTCTAAGCGATGACAAGGAAAAACCTTCTGGCCTAACTCTCTCTGCAAAATTGAAGTTAAAGTAGTTTTTTCGCCTTTAGGCGAGGGTTGGATTAAAACTTTAGCAATTTTATTCACTACAATTAAATACTGATCATCAAATATAATGCTAAACGCTTTTTTCATAAAAGTTTAAATTATCAATAAGGATCCCAAAATGCTCCCAAAAAGATTGGCTAAGATATCCCCGGCCTCAAAGCTGCGATAAGGAATAAAATACTGGCCTATTTCAATAAACAACCCCAGCAAAAAGGCAAACAATAAGCTACGCAGTCTCGGCTGGTCCACCTGCTTGGCTGAAAAGGTATTTACCACTAAAAAAGCAAGCAATAAATAGGTTAGGCTATGAATTATCTTATCTTGCAGGGGAAATTCTGGCTTGGGAGAGATTTCAATCGGAAGCAGGGATCCACCAATAATAATAAGGCAGTAAATATAAGTGGTATACCAGGAAAAAAGACAGCGCATAAATCCGGAGATAACCTTATTAGGAAGAATTTACATCTGCCACCACTTCTGGGTTAGCTCTTGCCGATGATACTTAAAAATATAATCGTAAATATCTTCCTTGTGACTATCGGAAATATATTCAAAACGGATTCCTGCTTCTTTTCTGTCGGGAAAGTCTTTCTGCCAGATTACTTCACCGGAAAAATCTAAAGTTTTATTATCGGGCAAAATAAGATGAAATTTAGTTAAACCTTCGGCTAATAAATGCAGCGACTCATCGAAAACAACTTTTAAGCCGCTCATACTTATATTCTTAACCGTGGCTTTAATTTCCGAAGGAATTTCGTCTTGACCGAACCCAAAAGGGAAAGAAACTCGAAATCTCACAAATTCTCTCTTCTCATCCATGGTTACCTTTTCTCTTCTTTTCCGGAATTTCTTTTTTCCAATACTTCTTTTATCTTAGCTTCCAAGACTTCTATTTGAACTGGCTTAACAATATAGTCTTCGTTATAGAGCCCGGCAGCCCTTATTTGTGACTCCATGTCACCTTTGGCAGTAAGCATTATTACTGGTATAGCCAGAGCCCTTTTAGATTCTTTAATCTTTTTTAAAACCTCAAAACCATCCATCTTAGGCATCATAATATCCAGGAGTATTAAATCTACTTGTTGGTTCGAAGCTATATTTAACCCCTCTTTACCGCTGGTCGCTATAAGTATCTCATAATCGCCGGCTAGCTCCAAATTAGCCTTTACAAAAAAGGCTAAATCCTCTTCATCGTCAATAATTAATATCCTTTTCTTGGCCATTTCTAACCCTCATTTTGATAATACCACCAGCCGCTAAGATGTCAACCCCCGGTAGAAAAAATAGTTTCGACAGCTCATCCTCCTATCTTAGGATAAATTCCCCTTATCTTTAGATTTTCTAACGGGGTTCCTGAGCCATACCATTCTAGGAAACCTCTCTTTATTTACAGGCCTTTATTATATTAGGATTATGAGGTATTAGCAAAAAAATTCAGGCTTTAGAGAGGCCTTTTCTTCGCTAAGAGGTTGAAGTGAATTAATAAGAATATTCTAGAAAATTTAAAAAGGTGTGGGAAAAAATTAAATTAAGAAATGTAAGAATACTCTATTTCTTCTTTTTAGAATGTTTTTTAGATTCCTTCTCCTCCGCAGCGGGAATATCACAGTGGCCTTTCAACCCAGCGCCTTCTTTTACAATCAATATCGGAGCTTGAATATTACCTATTACTAAACCCGGCGGAGAAAGTTCGAGCCGGCTGCTGGAGATAATATCTCCTTTTACTTTTCCCAATATTTTTATGTCTTCTCCTTTAATTATCTTAGTTTTAACTTCTGCTTGTTCTGCTATGATCAAAGTCCCTTTTGTTTCTAATTCTCCCTCAAATTTGCCACTTATCTTTAAGTTAATTGGGTTATTAAATACGAGGTTACCTTTCATAGTAGCTTCAATATTAATAATCTTCTCTTCTCTTTTTCTCCTCCCTAACATAGAATCTCCTCTTATTTATTAATGGTGTTCTCTTTTCTTTTATTTTAAACTAAAGATGCATATTGGGCATACTTTTGAATATATCGGCATGAAATAGAGTAGCAATTTAGGCAATCTGTGCTCTGGGAATTATAACATGAACATGATAGTAAAGTCTCTACCTCGCCTAAAATATCTTGGGCGTAATATTGCTTCTCTTTAGTACTTCTTGCCTCTTTCATTCTACTATCAGCTCTTTTAATGACTACCCCGGTATCCCAAAAGATATTGCAGTTAATATTATGATCTTCAAATCTCATTTTTAAATCGAATTTATTTTATTTTCTATATACTTAACTACATCACTTATGGTCAATATCTTTTCGGCATCTTCATCAGGAATTTCTATGTCGTATTTTTCTTCTAAAGCCATAACTAATTCTACTGTGTCAAGTGAATCTGCCCCTAAATCTTCCACAAACAAGGTATCTGGTTTTATATCAGCAGTTTCAACTTTTAGCTGTTTGCTAACCGTCTCTCTTATCTCTTCAAATAAGCTCAACCTTATACCTCTGCTGGAGCAAGCTCTTCTTTCTTTGCTTCTATATAGCGCTTAAGTTCTAAACTTTCTTTTTCCTCTAACAAATCAAAAGAAACGCCATATTCATTCATTAATTCTGTTTTTCGTTTCCAGACTATACGGGTTTGGATTTTCATTGAAGAAACTTGACCCCCGTAAAAAAACAATCGCAAATTAATAAGGTCATTTTCCTTAAATTCTTCCTTGGTTTCAAAACTTAACCCCCTTGAGCTAACGTTTTTAGCAAAAACTTTTATATTCTGAGGCAGATTTGGAGACTTAACTCTTAAAATAATCGTCTTATTAAAATCTCTGGTTAGAGACAACCGAGGAAATTTCCTTTTTCCTTCTGCGTCCTTAAACTTCCAGAGCACCTTCTCTTCTTCAGAAGATGGTTCTTTCTCTTCCACTTCTTTTTTGGCAATTTCCGCTTTTAATGACTCTAGAGAACTTTTAAGTTGTTCACATTCTTCTTCTTTTTGCTGTGAACCCTGTTCTATTGCTTTACGGAGATCCTCTTCTATTTCTGCGCGTTTCGTTTTCTCTGCTAACTCGGACTTAAGTTTATTTTCTGTATTTAGTTTCCATCTGCGCCAACTTAAAAATCCTAAACTTGAAATTAGCCCTAAACTAACCAACCAAACTATCGTACCTCCCATACTTTTCTCTACCTTAAGAGGCTCTACCACCAAAGGTGTTTTAATTTCTGGCCGGGCTTGTTTTACTTGAGCTTCATCAGCTTCTCCTTCTTCACTATTAACTACCTCAGGGTCAGGAAATTCTAAAGGTAATTGAACCAGGACAGCCTGACTAAGCGCTGCATCCATTGCTTCTAATCTTTTGACGATTACTTCTTTAGCCTCACTGGCCGCAAAAACTTCTTTACCACCCGTGGCAAAAAATATTAAAATTAAGCTAAAGAGAAATTTTCGTTTTCCATTTATTCGCATAATTTACCTCCTTTACCTCCATAGCCTTACCGAATCATTTTCTTTAAATTCCGCATCTTGCCAATCAGACAAAATAGCTGCCGCACAAATCCCTTCTTCTACTTTTTCTACTTTTGTTCTTCCGATAAATTCATTATCGCGATGAGCTAATAAAACATCTCCTATTTCCAAATTATTCTCTCGGCCTAAGTTTGTTACAATAAACTTGTGCTCATCATTCACCTTTAAAACCTTGCCTACTATACCAGTCATAGGCCTAACTACGATTTTTTCTAGTTCAACAGTCTTTGACCCTGTTACAAAGCCTTCTAGCTTCTCTTCTAAAATTTTCTTCTCATTCATAACTAGAACTAACTGATTTTCGATTTTGTGCCTGGCTGCTATTTCTTTTTCTAGTTTATTTAGAGTATGTTGCATCTGGCGCTTTTCCTGGTCCAACTCCATACTTAATGCTTTAGATCTATTTTTCTCGGAGCTAAGCGATTTTTCTACTTTTACTTTAGCCCAAATTGTATCGATAAGCTCTTTTTGAGTCGTAGTTAGCAATCTTTGGGTAAATATTCGTAAGCTCTCTTCCTCTGTTTTAAGCAGATAAAAAAAGGTGTTTGTACTTAAAAGAATAAAAATAAGGCAGCCCCAGAAAAATTTAGGCCTGACTTTAGACTTTAAATCTAACTTTGCCTTGAAAAACTTAGGCTTAAACTTAAACCAAGACTTTGGATCTAGCTTTCCCATGCTTCCACCTCCATTTTATACTTTTACCGGAGAAATAAGATATCTCTTTAATTCTTCAAACCGTGCTCTTTTTTTATTATAAAACGGCAGTAATTGCTGATATTCTCTTACTTTATCTACATCCTTTACCTCTGTAATTAAGAAATCTTTCTTCAGCTGGTCCTTGACATTATGGTACGCACCGAGGAAAAGAATGCCTTTTTCACTATGGCTTAGAGTTTCTTTAATTCTGTTAGCAATAAATTCATCTCTCTTATTTAAAAGTTTATCTTTGGCTAGCTTATACCTTGCAAAAGCGATTAATTTGGAAATAATTGACTTAGCCTGGGTTATA
>JBDRJF010000002.1:0-116093 GCA_043815185.1 Candidatus Omnitrophota bacterium
CGCTTACTCTCGAAGAAACAGAAAAAATATTATTACAAATAGATCTGGATAGGTATATTTCTGAAAGAGAATTATTTGAAGCAAAAAATTTAGCGCGAGTGGTTTCATATATCAACACTAAAGCAAAAGAACAAGAATTAAGCCTTGAGATTATTTTGTTCTTACATAAAATGCTCCTTTCCAATATTCGTGATGATGTTGCCGGTCGATTTCGAAACAATGATGAATGGGTGCGTGTTGCAAACTATATTGCTTTAGATCCAAGACACGTGGTTGAAAAACTTGGAGGAATGTTCGTTCAATATCATTCAACGTCCAATGAAAATATCATAAAAAGAATCGCTTTATTCCATCTTACTTTTGAACATATCCATCCATTTGTAGACGGAAATGGCCGCATTGGAAGAGTGATAAACAACTATCTTCTTATACGAGAAGGTTTTGTGCCGATAAATATTAAATTCATCGATCGAAAGTCATATTATGACGCGTTTAAGGAATTTGATGACAAAGGAAAAACGTCAATCATGGAAGAGATTGTTGGAAAAGCGATTACCAATAGTTATCATAAAAGACTGACATATCTCGAAGGAATGGAAATAGTAACACTCGTAGAGTACGCGAAAAGAAAAAAAATTTCTCACTCTAATCTAATCAATAAAGCGCATCGTCAAACCATTGAGGCGTTTTTAGAAAAAGGCGTGTGGAAAATTGGTATTTCTAACTTAAATTTAGATTTATGAACGAAGCAGAAACCAGAGCCGAATATATTGATCCAAATTATTCCCTCGTTGACTTATGATTATTGCTGTAGTAATTTAAAAGGCGGTAAGACATTGTTAAAACTCGGAGTTCACGTATCGATTGCCGGTAAGATTTATAAATCTATAGATAGAGCAGTTGAGCTTGGCTGCAATACAATGCAGATCTTTTCCCGGAATCCCCGTCAATGGAGGAAGACAGCCTTGAGCCAGGAGGATATAAGAGTATTTAAGAAAAAAGTTAAAAAAGCAAATATTACACCGGTAATCATCCATATTCCTTATTTGCTTAATCTGGCTACGGTAAAAAGAAGTTTTTTTAAGGTTACGGTAAGAGAATTTATCTCTGACCTCATTGAATCAGATAGGTTTGGTGCTGATTACCTGGTGACTCACATGGGTTCTTACAAAGGGGGGACTGAAAAGGGAGGACTTTCAAGAATAATTCAGGCCCTAAATAAAATCTTAAAAGAAACCAAAGGAGTAAATACCGAAGTACTTCTTGAGAATACTTCCGGCAGCGGTCACTGGTTAGGTTATAAGTTTTCTCATCAGAAGATTATCTTAGATGGTTTGAATAGGCCTGAGGCTGTTGGTATTTGTTTAGATACTGCTCATGCTTGGGCAGCAGGGTATAAGATAAATGAACCTAGAGGTTTGAAAGCTTTACTCGATGAAATTGACCAAGAAGTGGGCTTAGAACGTTTAAAGGTCATTCATCTTAATGATACTCAGGAAGAGCTGGGTTCACTGCGTGACCGTCATTATGATATTGGTGGAGGAAAAATCGGCCGAAGAGGGTTTAATTTAATAGTTAATCACCCTAAGCTAAGAGAATTACCATTTATCTTGGAGACTCCTAAGAATAGTGAGGATGAGGATAAAGAAAACTTAAATGTAGTAAGGAGTTTGTATAAAGGAAGAAGGATAAAGGATAAAGCCTGTCTGCCAAAGTCTTGACGTAGGCAGAGATAAAAAGGAGAAATGGAATACACAAAAGAGACTGATAAGAAGTGGCAGGAGTATTGGCGTAAAGAGAAAATTTTTACTGTTGAAACCAAAAAGGTTTCAGGGTCGAAGTATTATTGTTTAGTTATGTTTCCCTATCCTTCAAATGAACTTCATGTAGGCCATGCCCGTAACTATGTGATCGGTGATGCTGTAGCCCGTTATAAAAAGATGCGTGGTTTCTGCGTATTAAGTCCTATAGGCTGGGATGCTTTTGGCCTTCCGGCAGAAAATCAGGCAATTAAACATAAAATTCATCCTCAGGATTGGACTTTTAAGAATATAGAGCGGATAAAAGAACAGTTGGTTAGCTGGGGAACCGGCTATGATTGGTCGCGAGAGATTACAACTTGTTTTCCTGATTACTATAAGTGGACCCAGTGGATTTTCCTGAGATTGTACAATAAGGGGCTTGCTTATCGCAAGCAGGCTGCGGTTAATTGGTGTAATTCCTGTAAGACGGTCTTAGCTAATGAACAGGTTATTGACGGGGAGTGTGAGCGTTGCTCAACAGAAGTTACCCTTAAGAATCTTAAACAGTGGTTTTTTAAGATAACTGATTATGCTCAGGCCTTATTAGATGATTTAGAATTATTGGAAGAATGGCCTCAGAGAGTTAAGGCAATGCAGAACAATTGGATTGGTAGGTCAGAAGGTGTTGAGATAGACTTTTCTGTAGAAGGCTCGGAACTTAGCTTAAAGTGTTTTACGACTCGGGTAGATACTATTCTTGGAGTAACCTTTTTGGCCTTGAATTGGCAACATCCGAATATAAAAGAGTTAATTGCCGATGCACCGAATGAAGAAGATATTGAAAACTTTATCGAAAAAATTAAAAAACAATCTTTCTCCGGGCGCCAAGCGGAAGTTGATGAAAAAGAGGGTATTTTTACCGGACAATTTGCTATAAATCCTATGAATGCCGAGAAGATTCCAATCTGGATTGCTAACTACATTCTTAGTGGTTACGGTACCGGAGCGATAATGTGTGTTCCGGCACATGACGCTAGGGATTTAGAGTTTGCCCGTAAATATGATCTGCCGGTACGAGAAGTTATAAGAGAACCTAATTCGCAGCGTTCTGATTCTGAGATTGACGTAGCTTATGAGGCCCAGGGAACTTTGGTTAACTCCGGTCAGTTTGACAATTTAGATTCCGAAGTTGCCAAAGAGAAGATTGCTGATTATATGGAGGAACAAAGAATCGGCAAGCGAGCTGTTAATTACAAACTAAGAGATTGGTTAGTTTCCCGCCAGCGCTACTGGGGAGCACCAATCCCGATTATTTATTGCCAGTCTTGCGGAGAAGTACCAGTGCCAGAGAAAGATTTACCGGTTTTACTACCCGAGGTTAAGGAGTTTTTACCTACCGGCCAATCTCCTTTAACCTACATCGAGGAATTTATTCAAACTAACTGCCCAAAGTGCGGCCAAGCTGCCCGGCGCGAGACCGATACTATGGATACTTTTGTTGATTCCAGCTGGTATTATTTGCGCTATATATCCCCCAAAGAGGAAAAGCTGCCCTTTGTGAGTAAGGATGTTAACCAATGGCTTCCGGTGGATCAATATATCGGAGGAGTAGAACATGCGATCTTGCACCTTATGTATGCGAGATTTATCAATAAATTTCTTGTAGATGAAGGTTTAACTAATTTTCCCGAACCCTTTAAGCGGCTCTTCACTCAAGGGATGATTGTCAAAGGCGGGGCTAAGATGTCAAAATCCAAAGGTAATGTTGTTGCCCCGGATTATATTCTTGATCAATATGGAGCTGATACAATGCGGCTTTATATCCTGTTTATGGGCCCGCCCCAAAAGGATGCTGAGTGGCAGGATGAAGGCCTGCAAGGTATCTGGCGATTCATTCAGAGGGCTCTACGTTTAGTGGATGCTTTAGTTGAATATAAAAAGCAGGATTCATGGGAAGAGAAAAATTCATCGGAGCAAGAACTGACCAGAAAAATCCACTTTACGATTAAATCAGTAACCCGAGACCTAGAGGGAAATTTTCAGTTCAACACTGCTATCAGCAGAATTATGGAACTGGTAAACCAAGCCTGTAAAGTATTAGCTGAAGGCCGCTTAAGCAGGGAAGTTCTTGAGGAAGTAGTTGATAGTATTTTTCTGTTGCTGGCTCCTTTTACTCCCCACATAAGTGAAGAGGTTAACCAAATTCTCGGTAATGCGCCTTCTGTTTTAAATAGATCCTGGCCGAAGCTAGAAGAAAAGTATTTGGAAACCGAAGAGGCAGAGATTGCTATACTGATTAATGGCCGGGTGCGAGATAAACTTACAATTAATGTCAATTGGTCAAAAGAGGAGATAGAACAAAAAGCCCTCACCCAAGAGAAGATTAAGAAATTACTTTCATCGAAATCACCCAAGAAAGTCATCTACATCGAAAAAAAGATAGTTAATATTGTAACGTAGGGGTCAGGCAAGCCTGACCCGCTCATTCATAATTATTAATTTTTTATGTTTTATCTTACCCTCAAAGAAAGAAAAGTTCTCATTTTTATTGGTATTTTAATTTTGTTGGGGAGCCTTTTAAGATTGAGAAATTTAAATCCTGCCTCCAGAACCGCACTTTCTTCCCCAGAAAGTATAATTGTTAATCAGGGTATTATCTCAGATGAGCTGATTAATATTAATCAAGCATCAGTTGATTTATTGATAAAGATTCCTGGCATCGGGGAGGCAATCGCCGGCCGGATTATTGAGCACCGTCTTCAATTTGGGTCATTTATGAGTTTAGATGATTTGAAAAAAGTCAAAGGCATCGGTGATAATAAGATAAAAATTATAAAGCGCCACATCGTTTTTGATTGATCAATTTTTGCGAAAGAGATAAACACCGTTTGAGATATTAATTTAAAAACCGTTGTTATAATAAAATACAACCCGGGTATGGATAAAAATAATTTACCTCAACCGAAAATACCTTTCCGGCAAAAAATAACCCTAATAATCTGCGGGATACTCTTCTTTGCTATCTTGTTTGAACTAGGCCTACGCTTAGGCGGGTTTATATTATTATCCTTACAGGAATATAAGAACAGAAGCGCGATTAAACAAAAAGGCACCTATCGGATTATCTGTTTAGGCGAGTCTACTACTGCTTTATCATTTGGAAACAAAGATGAGTATCCTTTTCAACTGGAGGAAATCTTAAACCAGCGTAATATCGGGATAAAATTTACAGTGATCAATAAAGGAGTATGTGGAACTTGTACTGCAGCTATAGTGGCCCGATTGGAAGACAACTTAAACCAATACCAACCCGATCTGGTGATTACAATGATGGGGATAAATGATCGAGAGGGTGCAATAGCCTATGTAGATATTCCTACTTCAGGAATCAGAGCCTTGTTTAACTCATTGAAAACCTACAAATTAATCAAACTGCTTAAGCTCCATATCATAAACAAAGTTAAAGAATTAGGAATCTATAAGCCAGAAGAAACAAAAGAAGTTATTGTTTCAGAATCAATTGAAAAAACACAATCATCTAACATCAAAGAGCAAGAGGAGACATTTAAAGAAGTCATTGAGGCAAATCCCCAAAACGCTTCAGCCTATGTTAGATTAGGACGGTATTATAAAGACTTAGGAAAGCAGGCTCAAGCCGAGGCGATGCTTAAGAAGGCCATCGAAACAGATCCTAGAAGTTATGAAGCATCAGCGGAGTTAGGGCAGTGGTATAAAGATCAAAGAAAGTACTCTCAGGCTGAAGAAATGTATAAGAAGGCCATCGAGATAAGCCCCAGCAAGGTTGGGGCTTATGCTAAATTAGGCTGGGTTTATAAAGACTCAGGAAAACATATCCAAGCTGAGGAGATGCTTAAGCAAGCTATCCAGATAAGCCCCAGAAATGATGGAATCTGTGTTGCATTGGGAGAGTGGCATAGAGACCAAGAAGACTATACTCAAGCTGAAGTGATGTTTAAGAGGGCAGTTAAGCTAAATCCTAGAAACGATAAAGCCTATGTAGGGTTAGCTCACTGCTATAGGGAACAGGGAAAACCTGATCTTGTTAAAAAATATACTCAAAAAGCAAAGGATTTAAGATTAGAACATTATAACCTGATGACCCGTCATAACTATCAAAAGGTCAAGGAAATCCTAACTAAAAAAGGGATAAAGTTAGTCTGCGTGCAGTACCCGGTACGAAGTGTGGAACCATTAAAGAAGATGTTTGAAGACCAAGAAGATGTTATTTTTGTGAGTAATGAAAGAGTATTTAAGCAAGCATTAAAGCAAGCAAGTTATAAGGAGTACTTTAACGACATGTTTGGCGGTGACTTTGGCCATTGCACCCCTAGAGGCAACCGGCTTTTAGCTGAGAATATTGCCAAGGTTATATTAAGTGAGTGCTTTAATATGCAATTGTAAATGAAATCTAAGAATCACGGCCATTTGTTGCCGTTGTTTATTTTTCTGGCCTTTTTGATCGGAATCATCATTGGTCGCCATCTCCCTCTATTTTGGATATTTCTGATTGTTTGCATTCTTTGTCTTAGCTTGGTAATTTTCTTCCACAAAAGGCAGAGATTGCTCCTTTATGATATTTTCATCATAGTATTCTTTATTTCGCTGGGCACGCTATGGGTTATCCCTTCTATAAAGCAAGATATAAATAGTTTCTTGAACAAGGAGGCAAAATTTCAAATTAAGGTCGTTTCTTTGCCCCAAGAAGCTGTTAGCCGCAATATTTTCTATGCCAGAATAAAAAAAGCCGATAAGGTTCCTATTAACAAAAAAATCAAAATCATGGATTATACTCGGGGTATGGAATATCTATTTTCTTATCAAGTACAAGGTAAAATCAGTAAACGAAATTACAAAGGTACAGATTTTTACACTCTCTGGGTAAAAAAAGATGCAGAAATTAAAAAATTACCGGTACCTTTCTGGGATAGGTTTGCCCGTAGAACTACCGATTACCTTCTTAGTGTGTTTAAAAACAATCTTAGTGAGCAGGGATATAGATTCTTGGCTTCGGTATTTCTGGGGAGAAGGGAAGTGCTGGGAGAGGAGAAGCAACTACTTACAAATGCCGGAGTTGCCCACCTCTTCCCGATGCAATACACGAAAAAGCCTTGTCATAGAGCTTCACGCGGCATTGCCCTGTAAAAGACAGTTAGTTAAGCAGATTTCTCCAAGCAGGAATTACGTTAACGTTTATTTTGGTCTGATGCCTAAACAGGCAAGAAAGCTCAGTAAGCTGGCAGAAAAGCAGGGCACGACAGAATCAGAGGTTTTAAGGCATATTCTTGATGTTTATTTGAAAGGCATAGACAAGAGAGGCTTGCCTTATGAGCCATTCAGGAAGTTCTCGCCTGTTGGTTTAAAAACCATGCCTCGTACTATCAGAAAAGAGCAGGATTTGAAGCTGAGAGAGATAGCTGAAAAGACCGGCAGGAAGATATCAGAGCTTGTGAGAGAGGCAGTCCACGAATTTTATTGAGGTTTGCGCAGGGGGTGATAGAATGCAGCCATAAATTATCATAACTTTCGGCTGACCAAAAGTCGCGTATGCTAGGGATGATTCTTGAGTTTCTGAATAAGCTTTATGATTGTGAATGAAAGCATTATGGTACAGACGAAAAGAGGCGTAAAAACCTATAGAGTAAAGGTAGAGGTTGCTTATGTTCCTTTTCCCTCAGAAGAAGCTAGAAGAGGGGCTTATTATACTCATACAAAATTGTTTCTCAGAGCAAAAGAGAGGATGAAAAAAAGAGAAAGAAGAGCTGAAATAGTTTAGGCAGATGAGTTATTCGAGAGAGCTTATACAAAAGACCATTGATACCTTCCAGCCTTACTATAACAAGCAGGGAATTAAGCTTACTGAGCAGGATGCGATTGAGATAATAGAAAACACAACCGGGTTTGCTGAATGTTTAATGGAAATGGACAGAAAGCATAAAGAATGCCCGGAAAAAGATTCATAAGCATAAAGGAACTTTCAGAATATCTTGGTGTTAAGGTGAACACTCTCTATTCTTGGGTTTCCATGAAGAAAATTCCCTATACAAAAATGGGAGGATTGGTAAGATTTGATTTGAAGAAGATAGATGAGTGGGTTAAGAATAGAGAGGTTAAACCGTTCAAGTGGGATTAGAAAATACTTGATTTAGGGTCTTTTGAATATCTATCCTTTTTTAAACTCGCATTTTTTACATTTAGCGCAAGGCGGCAGAGTATCTGTATTATCATTTAAATACAAATCTTCTCCGCAATTCAAACACACATAGCGACCTTTTCCAGGCTTTTCTCCGCAGCGGTACGCCATTAGTGCATGAAGCGGTTGTATAAAAATTTACGATATTTCCATAAAGGGGAAAAATAATGAAAAACAATACAACACTGAAAATGCCTTGACATGAGCGAAAGATTTATATATACTCTTCCTTATAGTAAGGAAAAAGAGGCATTTTGAGGCAGTTTTCCATATCATAAGGAAAGGTGAAAAGATGGGGAATTTTGAAAAACACATAAATATTGCAAAGGAAAAGCTAAGAGTCACAAAAGAGTCTTTTGTAAAGAAGGACAATACTGTTGTTGGCGATCTTGCCACAAAGGTGGTTGAGCAGCTTATCGAGGCTGACATAGCAAGAAAGGGAGAGCATTTTGGAGACCACAAATCAAGGCATGACTATTCAAACAAAGAGTACCCGCAGCATGTAAATGAAGCGATGAGAAGAGTATGGTTTGCTTATGGCAATTTGGGCTATGATGGCGCAAATGGCAACAGGGCAAAGAAGGTAATGGAAAACCTTAGGAGAGTTATTAAATTCTTTGAAGAAAGGTTCGGGGTGAGGATAGATGAACAGAGTACTTAAGAAAATAGTGAAAGGGCTTTTGATGATTGAAGATATAAGAGCAATCATTCTTTACGGAAGCTTTGCCCGCAAGGAAGCCACTTCAAGGTCAGACATAGACCTCTTTATCCTTACTACAGAGAAAAAGACAGAAAAGGAGATTGAGGACAAGATAATCAGAATTGAATCAGAAACAGGAAGAAACATCCAGCCGACGATAAGGACGTTAAAAGAGCTTGAAAAAACAGATTCGGGTTTGCTGCAAAACATTTTTCAGGAAGGCAAGGTCCTTTATTTAAAAGAGCCGACTGACATATCCTCATCAATGCTGCTGGAGCAGAAGCCTCAGCTTATTTACTCATTCCAGCTAAGCAATCTCAATCAGAATGAGAAGGCAAAATTCAACAATGAGTTTTACGGCAGGAAAAAAGAAAAATACAGTTATAAAGGCATTTTGGAGAAGATAGGAGGGCAAAAGCTATCATCAGGTTGTACAATGATCCCTTATGAGCAAAAGGAAAAGATTGAGAAATTCTTTAAGAAATTTAAAGTCAAGTTTGAGCAGTTGAAGGTGTGGAAATAGTAAACATAAGGAATATGTCAATGATAAGGACAACGAATACGCAGCCCAAGATTAAACTGAAAAGAATGTTCTTAGAAGAATAGGAAAGGGTAAATATTTAAGGTATGAGTTGACGCAAGATTGATGCAAGGTTGACGCAAGAGTTGGCGGATTAATGGCGAGAAAGAAATAAAGTATATCCAAAGCCATATTGAAAAAGTTTAGTCACCTATTGCCGTTCTATATTTTTCTAGCCTTTTTGACAGGTATTATTCTCGGTCATTCTTCCCCTTTGTTCTGGGTGTTTCTTATTGTTTGTATTCCTTCGGTCGCTTTGGTAATTTTCTTCTACAAAAAACAGAGATTACTCCTTTCTGATATTTTCATCATAGTGTTTTTTATTTCTCTCGGCGGGCTATGGGTTATTCCTTCGGCGCAGCACAGCCGGAGAATAGATTCTTATTTAGGCAAACCAGGCGAATATGTAATCAAAGTAACTTCTTTACCTCAGGAACAGTCTAAACGCAATAGTTTTTATGCTACTGTAAAAGCTTTCAATAAACGGGTGCGGGTTAATGATTACACCCGTAGCTTGGGGTATTTAGGTTCCTACCGGCTGATAGCCAAGGTGAGTAAACAACAATATAAAGGTAAAGACTTTTATAGCTTGTGGGTAAAAAAAGACGCGAAAGTTGAGCAATTGCCACAACCTTTCTGGGATAGCTATGCGCGCAAAATTACGGATTATATTCTTAGCGTGTTTAAAAATAACCTCAGTGAGCAAGGATATAGGTTTATGTCCTCGGTATTGCTGGGCAGAAGGGAAGTACTAGGGGAGGAGAAACAAATACTCACAAATGCCGGAGTTGCCCATCTTTTAGCTTTAAGCGGGCTGCATCTGGGGCTTATATCTTTGTTCCTGTTTTTTACCTTAAGGCTTTTTTATCTGCCGTTTAAGCAATGCTTGGTAGTTTCGGTTTTATTTCTTTTATTCTACACCTTTCTTACCGGGATGGCCTGGTCTACACTACGGGCAGCGCTGATGTACTCTTTTGTTGCGGTGGGTTTTTTTCTGAAACGGAGAACAAATCTTTTAAACTCCTGGGGATTGGCAGGATTATGTACGCTTATTATTGATCCTTTGGCATTATTCGAAGCGGGATTTCAGTTATCCTACCTGGCGGTATTTGCTATCATTGTTTGGTTCAAAATGTTTCCGATTAAAGTTTTTGCGAATCGGTTTCTTAACTACGCTCAGGGTTTGTTTTTTTGTTCTTTCTGCGTTACCCTTTTTCTTACCCCCTTGATTTCATACTATTTCGGACGGATATATCTTTTGAGCCTGTTTTATAATTTAGTGTTAATCCCGGTTTTTGCCCTTATTTTAGCCATTGGTTTCCTTCTGGTTATTTTTTCAACTTTAGGGTTTGCTGCCCATTCTCTAGGCAGTATTCTTTCTTTAGGGATAGCGGGATTCGTTTTCCTTTCGCGTCTATTAAGTTCGTTTCGACTTTCTTATTGGGAATATCGGTTTTCTTCTTATCTGGTAGGGGCTTATTATCTTTTGCTTGCCGTTAGCCTTATTACTATCTGGCGGCATTTGGAATCAAAACGGATGATCGCTCAACGTGCCTATCAGTAGAAACTTGCCGATTGTAGCTACCAGAAAGACTAAAGTGCCTAAATTTTAAGTAAAAAAGGGTTTATTTAATGGTTTGACAAGAAAGAGGGCTTCTGATATAGTTTTTTTCTATTATGTGCAAGCTAAACGATAAAAAAGGAAGGTTGGGGTGAAGAAGTACATAATCCTTTTGATTTTGATCCTTTTTTCCGCTAAGGTTTATCCTTTCTGGATCTGGTCTCCTAAAACCCAAGAGTGGAAAAATCCTAAATATTCAGCTCTGGCTACCCCTTATCTTCAGTATAAACAGGCTCTAAAATTATTTGAAGAAGAAAAATTTAAAGAAGCTTATCAGGAATTTAAAAAGCTTCTAGTCCATTATCCTGATGCCCGGGAAGCTGCTGAAGCTCAGTATTATCTGGCCAGATGTTTGGTGAAGTTTGATAAACAGTATGAAGCATTCTTAGAGTATCAAAAACTAATCGATTCTTACCCTAACAGCCAGCGTATAAATGAAGTAGTGGAGCGGGAATATAATATTGGAGAGTATTTTTTAAATCGGGAGCACAAAAAGTGGTTAGGATTATCGCTTTATGATTTTGTAGAGCATCCATCGATTGAAATATTTAGGAGTATCGTTAATAAGGTTCCCTACTCAGAATATGCTCCGCGGGCCCAATATAAATTGGGAATTATACTTATTCAATTGAGCCGTTATGAGGAAGCCCGGGAATCTTTCCAAAAAGTTATTGATAATTATTCAGATAGCGAGTGGGCTGCACCAGCAAAGTATCAGTTAGCTTTGGCCACATCGAAAGCATTCCCCGGTGCTGATTATGACTCATCTTACCTTTCGGAGGCAACAAGCAGGCTTGATGAATTTATCAAGGATCATCCTGAAGCTAAGATTTCTTCACAAGCCCAGGAACAACTTGCGGTATTAAGGAATAAAGAGGCAAGAAAATCATTTGATACAGGCCAATTTTATGAGAATCAGGATCAGTATAAGAGCAGTATAATTTATTATAAAAAGGTGGTCAATGATTACTCCGACAGCAGTTATTATGATCTTGCCGTAGAAAGGACCGAAGAACTTGAAGGGTTAATCACGGATAATATTACCAAAGGTGATTTAGAAAGAAGAGATAAAGAAGAGGCAGTTACTGCCAAGCGGGCAGAGAAGACAAGATTAAAGGAAGAAAAAATACAACAACAGCAAGCCCGTAAAGACCAGAAGCTTGTGGGTAAGCAGGAGATCCGGGCTAAAAAGTTAAAAAGAAAAGAAGAGAAGATCAAGGCCAAGCAAGAACGGGTAAGCAGAAAGCAAGAACTTAAGGAACAGAGGCGGCAGGAGAAAATAAGACTAAGAGAGGAAAAGCTACGGAAGAAGCAGGAATTAAGAGAGAGGAAGAGAAAGAAATTTTGGTTTTGGTAATTAATTTAGAATAGGTTACGAACAATGGAGGAGGCGATGAGGACTTTTTTAGTTTTATTAGTTATTTTTGTAAGTAGTTGTGGGTACACTACCCGGGGCTTTATTTATCCTGAAAGCAGCATAATAATCAAGCCGGTGGTTAATAAGATCGATATAACTGCTGAGAGCAGGAAGTACTCAGATTATGTGAGTTTTCCTATTCTAATCGAGAATAAACTGACCAATGAACTGGTCAGCAAGTTTAATAGCGAAGGAAACCTTAAGGTAGTGAGCCAGGACCCCAAGGCCCTACAACTTACCTGTGCTGTTGAAGGTTACGACCGTGAAACATTACGTTATACTGAAAGCGATGCAGTGAGTGAACAACGGCTGCGCCTAAGAGTTCATATGAAGCTCACCTCTGGTGACGGAAAAGTATTGCAGGATAAGGTGGTTTTAGGGGAGACTACTTATTATCTTACCGGGGCCAATCAAAAGAGTGAGAGTGCCGCTCAACTGGATTTAATAGATGATACAGCAAGAAGAATATCTGAGGCTGTTACAGAAGAATGGTAAACATCAGAGAAAGAGTTTTTTTAATCTCAGGAACTGATTTTTTGCAACGTCAGCACGCGGTAAAGAATATAAAAGAAAGGATTCTAAAAGGAAAACATACCTCTCTTGATACGATTATTTTTTACGGCAAAGAGGCAAAATTAGAAGATTTAGCCGAAAAACTTCTTACTGCATCTTTTGAAAAAATTAAAATAGCAGTTTTTAAAAACTCACAGGACTTATCTCCAGCAATAAGAACTTTCCTTTTTAAGAATTTAAATAAAATATCATCAGCTAATTATCTCATTTTTGAAACTGATAAAGATTATTATCAATTCCAGAGTGATAAAAAGTTTTCCGCTGATAAGCTCTTTAGTTTTATTTTAAAAAAAGCAGCTGTATTCAGGATTTCATCAACCAGAGAAAAGAATACCATCGAAGATTTTATGGCTAGTGTAAGGAGAAATGATTTGGCAACTTCGGTATATATTCTGGAAAAGCTATTTAAGGAGAGTTCTAAAAGTAAGCTATTGGGTCCGCAGATTATCGGAATTCTAGTTCAAAAGTTATCTTACCTGAGGAGTCCTAGCGAGAAAGAGAGATGTTTCCAATGCCTCTGGGAAGCAGACCGGGCAATAAAGGAGAAGGGGTTAGATCCTCGCTTGATTATTGAAACTCTTCTGGCCAAAGTTCTTAAGCCGCACTGAAGGATATTGCCTCAAGAGTTGTAGAGGAATTCTATTCATTGGTAATTCAAGATTCGGTTCGGATGAGATTTATACAGATGGTTTGGCAGTACTTTTTTTTAACAGTTTAGCCAGGCGATTTTTTTTCCTAGCTGCTTTATTTCGATGGATTATATTTTTAGTTGCAGCTTTATCGAGAACCTTATATACATCGGTCAAAGCCTTTTGCTTAGCTGAAGTATCAGTAGAGTCTAAAACCTTTTTTAGTTTTTTTATCGCAGTTTTTATGGTCTGCTTTACCCGTAAATTTTTTTGTTTTCTTTTTTTGGTTTGCCTTAAGGCTTTTTTCGCGGTTCTTCTTTGAGGCATATTTCCTCCTTGTTTTAGGGATGATTGTATAGAAATACCATAATAATGTCAAGCCTTTTTTTTAATAAGATTAGCTTTAAGAAAGTTATAAAGAACACTTATATATTAGGGGCAGGTACACTTACTTCCCGGATATTGGGGTTTATTCGGGATATATTGGTAGCTAACTTATTTGGTACTTCCGGAATATTAGAGGCATTTATCGTATCTTTTCGTTTACCCAATATATTCAGGAGTGTGTTCGCCGAAGGCTTTTCTGACTCCGTAGCCACTCCGGTTCTCTCTGAACATCAGGCTGATAAAAATAAGATATTTGAAATCGGAAATTGCCTACTTTCTTTTTTCGTTGTTGTTCTTTTCGTTTCCACCATCTTAGGCATTATTTTCGCGAAATACTTAGTTATTCTTATTGCCCCCGGCTTTATCGCCGATAGTTTTAAATTCAATTTAGCTGTATCTTTCACCCGGATAACCTTTATTTATCTTTTTCTGATTGGCCTCTCAGCCAATATTATTTCTATTCTCTATTCTTTAAAAAAGTTCTTTGTTCCAGCCGTCAACCCGGTTTTCTTAAATATTTCTTTTATTATTGGGATAGTATTCTTTGGGCAACATTTCAAAGGTTATGTTCTGATAGCCTGCGTTTTAATGGCTGGGATAGCCCAGCTAATTTTTCCTTTTATTTTTTTAAAGAGAGAGGGTTTTAGCCTAAAATTTAATTTCTTTAAGTCTTTAAGGGAAAGTGAAGTCATTAGGATGTTAAAATTGTTCATTCCGCGCATTTGGTCTAGTATTATTTACCATTTAAGTGTTTTTGTCGATACTATATTTTCTTCTCTTGTCTCAATAGTCGGCCAGGGAGCTTTAGCCTCAGTCTATTATGCTAATAGGTTGATTCAATTCCCCTTTGCTCTCATTGCCCTTTCTATATCCCGGGTTGCAATTGTCGATTTGTCCTCATACCATCGTCAGGGTAATATGGATGATTTTAAAAAGCTTTTTGTGTTTTCCTTTCAGAATATTATTTTCTTCATCATCCCCCTTGCCAGTATCTTTATTTTTAACTCCCAGGACATAATCGATGTTATCTTTACCCGGGGTAAGTTTGGCATCGATTCTTTAAAAATGACTGCTTCAGTTTTTTTCTTCTATTCTTTTGGCTTATTCTTTTTCTGCGGTATCAAACTATTAGTCAATTCTTTTTATGCCTTGAAAGATACAACCCTTCCGGCGAAGATGGCAGCTATTTCTTTAATTATAAATGTTATCTTAAGCGCTATTTTGATGTTCCCCTTAAAAATCGGCGGTGTAGCTTTAGGCAGTAGTTTGGCGGCAGCTTTTAATTTTTCCTTTCTTTATTACTACCTAATAAGGAGAGTGGGCAAGATAGACTGGCAGGATACTAGACTTCAATTCTTAAAAGTCCTCGCCTTAAGCATAGTAATGGGAATTGCTGCGCGTTTACTTCTAAGTTCTCTTTCTTTTAATAAGTATTTTAACTCATTGATTACTTTAGTGTCTCTATTGTTGATATTTATTACCGGCGGGTATATTCTTGGCCTGAAGCAAATTAACTTTTTAATAAGATGGGTATCAGAGAGAAAATAAGAAAGTTACCCCAGGGTTCGGGAGTTTATATTATGAAATCAAAAGCGGGAAAGGTTTTCTATGTGGGTAAGGCTTCTTCTTTACGAAAGAGAGTCAGCACTTACTTCTTAAGAAGCCGTGATCCCAAAACCGACAGTCTTATTAAGAATATAGTCGATATTGATTATATCGAGTGTGATACACCGGAACAAGCTTTGGTTTTAGAGGCTGCTTTAATCAAGGAAAAAAAACCAAAATACAATGTCGCTCTGCGGGATAATAAAAGCTATCCTTACGTTGTAGTAACGAAAGACAAGTTTTCCCGGATTTTCATCTCAAGGCCTAAAGGGAAGATTAAGGGGTTTGTTTTTGGCCCCTACACTCAGGCAAAAACCTTAAAGTCCGCCTTGGCTTTAATGCGGAAAATTTTTCCTTATCGTTCCTGCAGGAAGATGTCAAAGAGTGCTTGTTTATTTTTTCATCTTAAGCTTTGTCCGGCCCCCTGTCTGAGAAAGATATCGTTGAGGGATTATAGAGCTGGTATGAGAAGCATTTGTAAAATCCTAAACGGAGAAAGAAGGGAACTAGCCAAGGAGTTAACCGTTAAGATGAAAAAGCTAGCAGCGGGGAAAAAATTTGAAGAAGCTGCTTCCCTGAGAGATAAACTATCAGCTATTGATAATCTTTACCAAGGCAAACCTAGAGCTCATGAGATTATTGCTTTAAAAGAGGCATTAGGTTTAACGCATCTTCCTTTGTACATAGAGGCTATAGATATTTCTTCTTTAGGAAAATCTGATTCCGTAGGTTCGGTAGTAGCTTTTAAGGATGGGGTTCCCGACAAGAGCAATTACCGTCGTTTCCGGATAAAGACAGCAAACAAAAGAGATGACTATGGCATGATTACTGAAGTAGTAAGAAGAAGATATTCGCGGTTAATACGGGAGAAGCGGACTTTACCAGACTTAATAATTATTGATGGCGGGAAAGGCCATCTTCTGCGAGCCCATAAGGAATTGGCAATCTTGGAAATATCTCTTCCTCTTATTAGTATCGCCAAAAGGAATGAGGAGATTTGGATGCCTCCGGCTCAGACTCCGTTACCGATTGCCCGAGATAATCCCGGTCTCTATTTGATTCAAAGGGTAAGGGATGAGGCCCATAGATTTGCCCATACTTACGGGTTCCTGCGTCGCAAGAAGAGAACGTTATCAGAGGACAGAGGATAGAAGACAGAGGACAGAGGATAGAAGACAGATTTTTCTGACAGCTGACTTCTGTTTTCTGACTTCTGATATCTGAACAAGATGACTGATTTTGAGAAAAAAGTTTTAAAAACAGTTTCAAGGATTCCCTTAGGCCGGGTACGCAGCTATAAATGGGTGGCAAAAAAGGTTGGCCGGCCCCGTGCCTGCAGGGCAGTGGCGAATACCTTGGCCAAGAATCCATACCCGCTGTTTATTCCCTGCCATCGGGTGGTAAAAACCTCTAAAGAATTAGGAGGTTATTCTTTGGGCCAGGATATAAAGCAAGAATTAATAAATTTAGAGAAAAAAATAAGAGATATGATAAAATAAAAAGACAGCCTATAACGAAAGAGCAGTAGGATGTCTTGATTGCATAGATTTTAAAGAGATTACGGAGATTGATAATCGTTGTAATCTCTGAATAATCACAGTAATCAGGTATAATCCAGCTTAGGCAACAGCCTACCCTGTGAGGTTATAGCTGATGATTATACCAGGAGGTAAACGATGACTTTTAGTGAAATTATTGACCTAATGATTAAAAAAGATATATCCGATATGTTTATAAGGTCTAACGGAAACCTCAAGGGAAGAGTTTATACTAAAATAGAGACGTTTGATAAGGAACTCCTGACTGCGGAGAATGTTGAAAAAATTGTCAAGGAAATAACCCGTCCCGGCGATAAAGAGAAGTTAAAAACCGAAAAAGGCTGCGAATTTACCTACTGGTATAAAGATTTTTGGCGTTTTCGAGTCGGTATATTTTACCAGAGGGGGACTTTAAGCTTAGTAGTAAGAAAAATTGATTTACGTATTCCTTCTTTCAAGGAGCTTAACCTTCCCGCGGAGCTATTAGAGAAGTTTTGCCGGGAGAGGAGAGGGATAGTATTCCTTACCGGAATAGCCGGGAGCGGAAAATCTACAACCATTGCCAGTATGTTGCAGTATATCAATAGCAATTTTGGCCGGCATATTTTTACCATTGAGGAGCCTATCGAATTTACCTTTGAAGATAATAAGTCAGTGTTCAATCAACGTGAAATCGGCATAGATGTTTCCAGCTATAGAGATGCCTTAAAGCAATTTGCTTTGCATTCTCCGGATGTTATTTATATCGGAAATATCCGCGACGCCGAAACCTGTCATGCAGCTTTAACTGTTGCCCAAACAGGAGTTCTTGTTTTTTCTACCCTGCATACGGTAAATGCAGCTTCAGCAGTAGAGAGGATCGTGAATTTTTTCCCGTCTGATCAACATAATTTTATCCTCAGTCAGCTTTCATTCCTGCTTAAGGGGATATTTTCGCAAAGATTGCTTCCCCGTAGCGATAAGCCAGGACTTATTCCTGCCTATGAATCAATGGTATTAAGCCCTTCGATATCTCGCCTTATAAGGGAGAATAAGCTTTGGGAAATTCCAAAGTATATTGATTCCGGAGACATTTATGGAATGGGAAGTTTCCAGCAATCTTTGTTAAGGCTCGTAAAGTCAGGCAGAATCACTTCTGAGGTTGCTCTGGAGTATGCTGATAAGAAGGAGGAGTTAGCCATGGAGTTGCGTGGCAAGGGAATACTCTAGACCAGAAATTAAGTATTTTCAATCGACACAACAACCCAAGAAATCCAGGGTTTACCAGAGAGCTTAAAGGAAATATGCAGGAGATAAAAAAACATATCGATGACTTAGAAGCAGAGGTTAAAAGTTTAAGAGAAATTCTTAAGATTGAGCTTAAACGGGCCCAGATTCAGAATTTACAGGCAAAAATGTCCGAACCCCGTTTTTGGGAAGATTCAAAATCTGCTGCTGAAGTAGTGGCTGTGCTTAAAGATCTTAAAGGTGATGTTGACGATTGGGATGAGTTATTCAGTAAGCTTAAGAATTTAGAAGGGCTGCTCTCCATTTATGAACCGGGTCTTCAAGCAGATATTTTGAAAGAAGTAAAGAAACTAAGAAGTGATTGCCAACGGCTAAAGCTGCGAATTCTCTTTTCAGGTAAATTTGATGCTGCTAATGCAATTATTGAGATAAATTCAGGGGCCGGCGGAACTGAGGCCTGTGATTGGGCCAATATGCTTTTTAGAATGTATTTTCGGTGGGCTGAAGATAAGAAATTTAAGCTCAAAGTTTTAAGTGAAGTCAGGGGAGAGGAGGCCGGGCTGAAAAGTATTACCTTTTTCATTGAAGGCCGCAGGACCTACGGATTATTAAAGTCCGAAATAGGAGTCCATCGTCTGGTAAGGATTTCACCTTTCGATGCCAATAAACGGCGCCATACGTCATTTGCTTCGGTGAATGTTCTTCCGGAGATAAAAGAAGGTATTGAAATTGAGATAAAACCAGAGGATTTGAAGATTGATACCTTTCGTTCTTCAGGGGCCGGCGGACAGCATGTGAATGTTACTGATTCAGCAGTACGCATCACCCATTTACCTTCAAAGATTATAGTCAGTTGTCAAAACGAACGTTCTCAATACCAAAACAAGCAAACAGCCTTGAAAATATTAAGAGCAAAACTATATAAGCGTGAAGAGGCCGAAAGCAAAAAAGAGCTTGAGAAGGTTTCCGGGGAAAAGCAGAGGATTGAGTGGGGTTCTCAAATTCGTTCTTATGTTTTGCACCCTTATCTTTTGGTAAAAGACCATAGGACAAACTTCGAAATCCATAAAGCCAGGGAAGTTTTAGATGGGAAAATAGATGAGTTTATTTATAGCTATCTAAAATATAGCAGTTCTTTTTAGGAGACTAAATGATTAAGCGTTTTGTTCTTAAAAGTTGCCAGAAAAAGATCAATAGCTTAAAGCCTGGAGTGAATATTCAATTGAGTAGTGAAATCCCTACACCTTCTTTAAGAGAGAGCGCTTCTTTAGCCTCACTGGTTAGTGAGGTTAATGCTAAAGAAGAGGAATTGGCTAAGTGCCCCGACGGGTTTTTTAAAGAAAAGACCTTTGAGTTTAAGAGATTAATAAGGGAGAAGGCTAAAAATGTCCCTCCGGATAGATATAAAGAGACAGTTGGAGGTGTCCTCGATCAAATTCTTCCTTCTTACTTTGCAATGGTCAGGGAGGCAGCAAGGAGAACCGTAAAGATGCGTCATTTTGATGTTCAGATTTTAGGAGGGATTATTTTACATAAAAATAAAATTGCTGAAATGGTTACCGGGGAAGGCAAAACCCTGGTAGCAACTCTTGCTGCTTCTTTGAACGCGCTTACCGAAGGAGGCGTACATATAGTTACGGTTAATGATTATCTGGCTAAACGCGATCGCGAGTGGATGGGGCCGATTTATCAGTTTTTAGGTTTATCTTGCGGAGTTATTCAGCAGGACCTGCAGAAGCTTGAGAGGAAAGCTGCTTATCTTTGCGATATAACTTATGGAACTAACAATGAGTTCGGTTTTGATTATTTAAGGGACAACATGGTAACTAATCTGGATAGTATGGTTCAAAGAGGCCATTTTTACGCTATCGTTGATGAAGTAGACTCTATTCTTGTAGATGAGGCAAGAACTCCACTGATTATATCCGGGTCTGCTGAAAGTAATATAAAAAAGTATTATGATGCCGATAAGGTCATCAGGCAACTTAAGGCCAGAGTTATTATTCAAAGTTTTTATAATAAAAATGATGGCACGATTACCTTGAAAAATACTGACGGAAGCGAGGTAAAATTATCTTCTGAGGAACTCGAACAGAGTTTTGATGCAATTTGTGAAGAAAAAACCAACAACGTTGACTTTACTTCTCGGGGAGAGAAAAGAGCTGAAAAGCTTTTGGGTCTGAGCAGCATTTCTGAAGAAGCTCCTGACAGGCGCTCTAATTCCTGGAAGCACTATCTTAGTCAGAGCCTAAAGGCCCATAATTTCTTCCGTCGAGACAAAGAGTATATTGTAAAGGATGGCAAAGTAGTTATCGTTGATGATTTCACCGGTCGGCTTATGCCAGGAAGGCGCTGGTCAGACGGTCTCCATCAAGCCGTAGAGGCAAAGGAAGGTTTGAAGATTCAGCAGGAGAGCCAGACCCTAGCTACGATAACTCTCCAGAATTACTTTCGCATGTATGATAAGTTATCCGGTATGACTGGTACGGCTTACACTGAAGCCAGTGAATTCAACCATATATACAAGCTGGATGTATCGGTGGTTTCTACTAATTGCACTTTAATCAGAAAAAATCATCCTGACCGGATCTATAAGAACAAGCAAGGTAAGTTTAACGCTGTAATAAGCGAGATCGAAGAGCTCTATAGAATAAAGCGTCCGGTTCTAGTGGGGACGACTTCAATCGAAGATTCAGAAGAGCTCTCCTTTTTACTCCAGAAAAAAGGTATTGATCATAATATTTTAAACGCTAAATACCACGAAAAAGAAGCTTATATCATTGCTCAGGCCGGCCGTCTGGGACAGGTGACCATTGCTACTAATATGGCCGGCAGGGGTACCGATATAGTTCTAGGAGGAAACATTGACTACTTTGTCAAAAATATTTTAGCCCGAAACAATATTCTTCCTGATGATGCCGCATATAACCAAGAATATCAGCGGTTATACAGGGAACATAAAGATAGATTTCAGGCTGAACACGATGCGGTTATTAAACTAGAAGGTTTGCATATTATTGGTACTCAACGCCATGAAGCAAGAAGAATTGATAATCAGCTCAGAGGTAGGTCGGGACGCCAGGGAGATCCGGGTTCTTCGCGTTTCTATATTTCCCTGGAAGATGATTTAATGCGCCTTTTTGGTTCCGAGAGAATTTACGGCTTAATGGAGACCTTTGGTTTTCCCGAAGATCAACCCATAGAACACGGGATTATTAATCATTCTTTAGCAGTTGCTCAAAAGAAGGTAGAAGCTCATAATTTTGAGATTCGAAAACAGCTCCTGCAGTATGATAATATCATGAATAAACAGCGAGAGGTTATATATAGTCAAAGAAAGGAGATTTTAGAAGGTAAGGACATAAAGGAAGAAATTCTTTCTATGCTTGATGAAATAATAGAGAGAAATTTGCCGCTTTATTTTCAAGAGGAGAACGATTCCCTTGGGCTGGTTCATTGGATAAAATCGAAGTTTGACCTGGAGCTGACTATCGGCCAACTAAGCAATTTAGATCCGGAAAGAACAATAGATCTTGTGAAGGAGAAGCTCAGAGGGGTTTATCAGGAAAAGGAATCAAAATCTGGACCTGAGGATATGCGCCAGATGGAGAAGGCGGTTAGTCTCTGGATTGTAGATTCTCGCTGGAAGGAACATTTGTTAATAATCGACCATCTTAGAGAAGGCATACACCTGCGGGCTCATGCTCACGTTGACCCTTTGGTAGAGTATCAGCGAGAGTCTTACCTTGCTTTTCAAGATATGATTACTTCGATTAAAGAAGGCATTGTCGAGTTAGCCTTTAAGGCAAAGTTGACAACTAAAGAGGATACCGGAGTCTTTACTGAGACAGCTAAGAATTTTATCCATACCCGGTACGCTCCGTTAGATAAAGGGAAAGAACAGCTAAAAGCTGCCCGGGAAGTTCCCCGGTCCCCAAAAACTAAAAAAGTAGGTAGAAATGAACCTTGTCCTTGCGGCAGCGGAAAGAAGTACAAGAAGTGCTGCGGAAAGTGAGCAGTTAGCAGTTCAATGATTGTCTGGATACTTTCTCTCTTCAGTGGTTTACTAGCCGGTTTAAGTTTTAATCTGCCTGCATTTTCCTTTCTGATTTGGGTTTCTCTAGTGCCTTTTTTTTATGCAATAGCTGAAGGGAATCGGAAGATCCGTATATTGTCAGGGATAACTTTCGCCTTGTCTTACTACGGCCTGGTTTTGTTTTGGATAGCTAATGTCACTAAATTAGGATTAGTCCTGCTTCTTTTTTACCTTTCTTTTTACGGTCTACTTTTTGCCTTGCTTGGCCGTTATTTTCTCAATCGGCCTTTAAGAATGATTACCCTTTCTTGTCTCTGGGTTATTTTAGAACTTTTTAAAGAGATCATTTGGTGTGGTTTTGGCTGGGCAAATTTAGGCTACTCTCAATACCGGAATTTTTATCTTATCCAGATAGCTGATTTAGGCGGGACAAAATTAATCTCTTTCCTAATCATAATGGTAAACGTTTTGATCTTGGAGATAGTTTTAACCTTAAAACAAGGTGATAGAAACTGCAGTTTAAGGAGAAATGTCCTTAAAAAGGGTTCTTTTGCCTTTCTAATTTTCTTGGTTTGTTTTTCATACTCAAGCTATAGGTTAAAGGATTTAAAAGAGCCAGATTCTCTAGAGGTATCAATAGTTCAGCCGAACATCCCCCAGGAATTAAAGTGGGAGCCGTTTTCCCAGTTTAAGATTATCGATACCTTAAGTAGCTTAGCAGAGGAGACCCGGGAAGATTCTTTAGTAATTTTTCCTGAAGCCGCCTGGCCGGCTATTATTGACCAAAGCAATTTTTATCAGTTAGAGCAATTTATCCGGGGTATAAATCGCAAGACCATTATTGGGGCGGTAGAAAGGCGTGAGGGTAAGTTTTATAATGTTGCTTTACTATTCGATAAAAAAACAAAACTTATTGACACTTATCGAAAAATAAAGCTGGTTCCTTTTGGAGAGTATGTTCCTTTAAGGAGGTTTTTAACTTTCATCGGAGTTCTAAATTCTATTGGTGATATGAGCCGGGGGGATAAATTTGTAAAATTTAACTTTAACGGCCGGAACTTTTCTGTGCTTATTTGTTTTGAAGATATTTTTCCCCGGCACGTTTTAAAATTCTCACGGGGTAATGATTTCCTGGTAAATATTACTAATGATGCCTGGTTTAAGGGCGAACCGGAAGCTAGCCAACATTTAGCTATCATGACTCTTAGGGCGGTAGAAAATAGAATTTCTATAATCCGCAGTGCTAATACCGGAATAAGTGGTTGGGTTTCTTTTAAGGGTGAGATTGAAAAAATAAGTGAGGATGGCAAAGAAGTATTCTTTGCCTCAACTAAAGGTTTCCAAGTCTCTTCCCGGCGCGGGAGGAGTTTTTATAATCGCTATGGTGAGTTTTTCCCTCTTTTTTGCGCGCTTTTCTTGATATTTTTTTTATGTTTAAACCGTATATTTAAACCCAGTCTAAACAACTAGTTGCCAAGAATACCTCTTGTGTTATAATCAGTCCTTCATGAACCATGAATAAAGAAGGGAAAAAAATTTTCAGAAGAAAAGCAGGAGGAGTTGCCATCAAGGTCTTTTCGTCTTTGAGCAAACTTCTCCCTTTGAGTTGGAATTATTTTATTGGCAATATTTTAGGAAGCCTGGCTTATTTAGTTTTAAGGCGTCATCGCCAAATTGCCATGAATAGCCTTTCAATCGCTTTCCCTCATATGCCCTTAAAAGAAAAAAGAAAGATTACCCGTTTCTACTTTGTTTTTATGGCTCAAAGTGCCTTTGAATTGCTTTTCCTGGTGAAAAATACCCGCCATTTAAATAATATTCATATTGTGGGGAAAGAATGTCTGGAGGAAGCCTTAAAGAAGAAAAATGGAGTGTTACTGCTAACTGCTCATTTGGGAAATTTCCCTCTAATGCTTTTTAAATTAGCTAAAGAGGGCTTTTTAATAAATATTGTTGCCCGGCCAATGCGGGATAAGCATACTGATGATTACATTAGCGATTTAAGGACCAAAGGCGGGATAAAGACCATTCTTTCTTATCCGCGGAAAACCTGTATCAGCGGGATAATAAACGCCTTACGAAACAATGAGCTAGTTGTGATTCAAATGGACCAAAACTTTGGCACTGGCGGAGTTTGGGTGAATTTTTTTGGTAAATTAGCAGCTACTGCCATAGGGCCGATTACCATGGCTTTAAGAACTAAAGCGGCAATCGTTCCGGCATACATGATCAGAGAGAGTAGAAGTAATCATTGTTTAAAAATATTTCCCCAGGAAGAACTAATTGTAACCGAAAATAAAGACCAGACCTTACTGCTTAACGCGATAAAGTTTACCCGGTTAATTGAGGGGTGGGTTCGAGAGTTTCCCTACCAGTGGGCCTGGATACATCGCCGCTGGAAATCCCGGCCTTCCGCGGAAATTAAGAAATCCCGGTTTAAAATCCAAGAATAAAAAATGCTTGTAACATCAGGGTTTTTTGATAAAATTATTGTGATGAAAGGTTTTTCCCGGTTACTTCTGCTATTATTGCTATTTTTTCCTCTAAGCGGTTTTTCTGCCTCTGATGCTTATCTTGTAGAAATGGGTGAGGTTTTTTTAGAAAGAGGCTATTGCCAAGAGGCTGAAATCGAGTTTAAGCGGGCTTTAGCTATTAATCCGGCTAATCAAAAAGCCGCAATATACTTAGCAGATATCCGCCAAGAAAAGATAGCCAACACCTTAAATGCTCTGGTATCGGAGGAAAAGGTAATTATTCCGGCAACCTCCCCGACAGAAGTGGATTATTTTAAGGTGTACCCTGAGTCTTACTACCGAGAAGCAGAGTTTTTGGACCAGGAACCTACTAATTTTACTCTTAAAGGAGAATATCAAATGAGTCTTGGCCTAGAGGATGGAGATATTTTATGGAAGCGGGCCAATGCTGACTTAAGTGAGGAAAATTGGCGGATTTTATCGGATCAGGCTTATAACCGCCGGGAAAATACTTTTGATCCGGCTGTTTTTAGCCGGATAAAATTTGAGATTGATTCTCTCCAGGAAGAAGGCTGGGGATTTCATGGCAATGTTGATATCAGCCCCTGGAGTTTTATCGGCAAGAGCAAGGAAGTTACCGTGAGCAACGACGGAGATACTTTTGATCTGGAATATAATTATTGGTCTAATATGCGTTACACTGTGAATAAAACAGTGTATTCTAACGCTAAAGGAGACTCTTTAAATCTACCGGAATTAAAAGTAGTTGATGGCAAGATTCCTTCAGTTACAATAACCAGCCTTAACGGCAATATCCTTACTGTTCCGGAGTTAGAAGTTGAAAGAGAAGTTTGGCCGTTGCGGGAGCTCTGGTTTGATTACAAAAACGATAGTTTGACTTTAAAAGTTTTTCCGGTAGCTATGGAGAATCTTGCTTATTCTTCTGATGATCCTTTAAATCTTACCAATAACCATACCTATTGGGAAGAATCACAGTGGTTAATTAATTGGCAGCCCGGCCATGTAAATTCTGAATTAGCCTCGCCGGACTTTCAAAAGGGCTGGTGGGATGATTCTACAGCTTATATTACCCGGGATTCTACGGGAGCAAGGCTTACCGCCTTACGAGGTTTTTCTTTGAATTTTGACTCCGAGAAAACAAGCTTGGATTTCACTACTGCTTCACCTAAAGAGTTATGGCAGGATTATACTGATTTTAACACTTTTCAGAATGCCCTTCGCGGTAAATACTTTTGGATGGACGATCTTACTCTCGGGTTTGTTTATGGTTCTAAATTGGGGTACGATAAGCGAGCTTTGGATATTTACAACCACTTCCTTGGCCTTGATGCCAGTTTAAACTTAGGAGAAAATACCGAGCTTTTCTTAGAAGCAGCTACATCTCGCAGCAAGCAGGATATAAGGTCTGATTATCAGAGCGAAAAAAGAGGAAATATCTTTCAGGTAAGTTTGGTTAATGCGGCTTTTAACCGGAATGAAGAAAATTACTTGGGAGTCACGCCTCGAGATGAAGAGCTTTTTTATAAATTACGCTTAGCCCTCACCCATATGGATCAGGGTTTTGAGAGTGCTTTAGCTAGTTTTCGTGAAACAAGAGATGACACTTTCTGGTCGCGTCACTTAACTTTCCGCAAACCTTTTGATTATTACTTTAGTGGTCTTCACGAGCCGGGTTTGAACTGGGATGATGTAAAAGCTTTTAGTGTTGGTGACGGTATTGATTACGGAAGGGATACTATCAGCCTTAGGATAGAAGCCGATAATTTGTTAGACCAGGATTTAGGTGCTTTCTTTGATATCCGAAATGTGCATAATGTTGATGGTGAGTATATTGAGAACGTTGCCCGTCTGGAAGCCGTTTACAGGCCCTTAGACAGGTTGACTGCAAAGCTTTTAGGTATTTATCATGATTTACCCAAGACCGATGCCGGAATAGATCCTTTTATAATTGATTCCCAAAGCGGGAATTTTTATCAGAATACATCGGTAGAAGACGGAAAAGATCCTAGTTTAAAGACAATGTCTTTGGGAGCTAATTATGATTTCTTTAATTGGTTGGCAGCAAGTTTTATTTGGGAGCATACTAACGATTCGACTTTAGCTTATGATAATTTTGGCCGTGGCTTACTCGATTGGACCGCCTTTTCCACCTATCCCGAATATGGCCAGATATTTCGTGAGTCTACCTACGGGTTAAACCACACCGGTGCTTTTCCGATTCCGCCTTATCCCTATTTCGATATTTTTAAAGCCGGTATCAACTTAAGGCCAAAGGATAATCTGGAGATTCATTTAGATTATACTCGTAATGAATATGAGTGGGCCCAGATTATAGATGACAACATGAATCATATTGGTCTTGAAGTGAGTTATTCGCCAACCGAAAAATTAGGGCTTCACGGACGTTATGTCTACTCAAAAGTTAATGATATTTCTGAGTTGAATGAAGACTCGCGGGTAGAGAATCGATCTCATCATGCTTTTTTCTCTGAAGCAAGGATGAAATTAAAAGAAGACAGTGAATTGGTTGCTCAATATGGCGTAGGCAGTATTGCTGGAATTTCCGAATCAACCTATTCACCTTTTGGCGGCGGGGTAGCTGTTCTTGATACCCAACATATTGGCAGAGTCTACTACCGCAGGAAGTTTTAATTTAAATCTTTTTAACGGCATTGACAGCAATAATTTATATGTTATAATTATTTCAAAAGGGGGGGTAATGGATAAAACAAAAATAATTCCGATAATTCTTTTGATCGTTATTTTAGGCGTCGGGTTTGTGGCGTTTACTTTCTATACTGACAAGGAAAATTTATTAGTCACGAATCATAAGCTACAAGGCGAGGTGGCAAGTTTAACCGAGGCTAATACTAACTTCCAATATAAATATACTAAACTTGATAAGGAAAAGGGTGAGATTGAGCGAAGGTTGTCAACGGTTACGAAAGAGCTTTCCAGTTTAGAAGCGGCGAGTGAAAATTGGAAAACGAAATGGAAAACGGTATCTAAGGAAAGGGATGAGTTGGTCGAGGAAGTAAAACGGGCAGCCAATAGAGTTCCAGCCGTAAGGGTTACCGAAAAAACAAGTTCCAGCGAAATCTCCGAAGATTACTGGGCTGATTTTGTTAAAGAAAAGGCTGCTTTGGAGGTAAAACTTGAAACTTTAAATAAAGCGCGTTTTGACGAGAAGAGCACGATAACAAAATTAGAAAGAGAGAATAAAGAATTAAGTATTCAAGCAGACCAGTTAGCTAAGGAGAAAGCAAGATTTTTAGAAGAGATAAAATTTAAGGAAAGAACTTTACGTATTATGAGTTTGGATTTGGTAACCGAAAGAGAAACCAGAGGTAGTTCTGTCGATGAATTAAAAAAATTACGTAGCGAAAATGTTGATTTAAAGAGAGAATTGGTTGTAGCCAACAAAGGGTTAATGAAATTAGAGGATAAATTGAAAGAAGTTATACTTAAGAAAGAATCTCTGGAAAATCAAATTGCTGATGCCGATAGTATTTTAAGAGATAAATCTTTAGCTTTTGAAGAGTTGCAGGAGCAGCTTGTTCAGACAGTCAAGGCCGGTAAAAAAATTATTAGCAATGAGTCAGCTTCGGTAGAGTTACCCCCGATTATAGTAAAACCTACTGCTTCTGGATTGAAAGATGTACGCGGTGAGGTTATTGCTGTGAATTATGAAGAGAAATTCATAGTTGTAGATATAGGAGAATCGGCGGGTTTAAAGCCCGGTGCTTTATTGAAAATTATACGTAGCGGCAAAGAAATCGGTACAGCCGAAGTCATTGAAACCAGAAAAGAAATATCCGCAGCAGATATAAAAGAAGTAGTTGGCGGTCATACCATCCAGGAAGGTGACACCGCCATAACTCAATAAACTTGTGTCTTCTTCCAACATTACCATAAAGGATGTGGCCCGCAAAGCAGGGGTTTCGATTGCTACTGTTTCCCGTTTTCTCAACAACGCCTTCCCAAAAGAAGAAAACCGGCAAAGAATCGAAAAGGCAATTAAAGAGCTTAATTACCAGCCGCTGCTTTATGCCCGCCGTCTAGCCGGAGGCAAACTTGATACCTTTGGTTTAGTTATTCCCGGTTATGAGGGTATTTTTTATTCTTTTTATGCTCTGGAGATAATACGCGAAGTAGCGGCATCATTAGGAGCTAAGGGTATTGATTTACATCTCAATGTTTTCTGGGGTAAGGATAATTTCAAAACTTCTCTTATTGACGGGGTTATAATGGCTGATATTATTGGTAACGAGAATCAGCTGAGGAGATTGATTAAAGAAGAAATTCCCTTGGTAGTAATAAACTGCAAAGTTGAAGATTGTGATGCAAATTGTGTAGCGATAAATAATTTTAAAGGTGCATACGAGGCAACAGAATTTTTGCTTCATCACGGGCACAAATATCTTGCCCATCTTGCTGGTGATATGCGTGTTCAATGCGCTCAAGAAAGAGCAGAGGGGTATAAATTAGCTTTAGAGAAGAACGGAATAACTCTGCCTAAGACCTATATCCAGGCTACGAATTTTTCCCGTAAAGATGCTCGAGCGAAGTTGGAGGAGTTGTTTTCTCTCAAAAATCCCCCCACAGCTATATTCTGCTGTAGTGATGAGGTTGCAAGTGAAGTTTTGAATTTCGCTGAAGAAAAAAGAATTGAGGTTCCTAAAGACTTAAGCGTTATCGGGTTTGACGATAACCCCCATTGTCTTTACGGAAACCTAATGCTTACTACAGTGAGGCAACCTTTAAAAGCAATGGTTTATCAGGCTGTGAAAATATTAAGAGAAAACATCGAAAGCAAACAACCTTCCCGGAAGATAGTTCTGGACACAGAACTTATTATTCGTGACACAGTAAGTTTTATATAACACTGTTTTTTAGTTATTAGCTAAAAATAGTGGGAAGCTATACGCCTTATTTTATCAATATATTGGGTTTGTCGGTATCCTAACTACTACATATTGTATTTTTCTTCTTGACGCCGGGCCTTGGGCATGGTAAAAAAAAGAGTCTTATCATTTATTTACCTCAATAGATTCTTTTAAAAAATAAAAAGGGGGGTTATGGAGACATTGAATTTTTCTTCCAATGCGATTGTCGTATTGAGAAAACGTTATCTTAAGAAAAATGACCAGGGTAAGGTCATTGAGACTCCCAAGGAGTTGTTAACCAGGGTGGCGAAAGCTATTGCCGGGGCAGAGAAGCAATACAGTGCTGGGACAACAAGCTTAAAGGAGAGAGAAGAAGCATTTTTTGAAATGATGATGAATTTAGAGTTTATGCCCAACTCTCCTACTCTAATGAATGCCGGTAAAGACTTGGGGCAGCTTTCGGCTTGTTTTGTTGTCCCGATTAAAGACTCCATGGAGTCTATTTTTGATGCAATAAAAGCGACTGCGCTTATCCATAAAACCGGTGGCGGTACTGGTTTTAGCTTCTCGCGTCTGCGCGCTAAAAATAGCGTAGTCAAATCTACCGGTGGAGTGGCTTCCGGCCCGGTTTCGTTCATGAAAGTTTTTGATTCTGCTACTCAGGCAGTGAAGCAAGGAGGCACTCGCCGCGGAGCTAACATGGGGATTCTAAGAGTAGATCACCCTGATATTTTAGAGTTTATAAAGTGTAAAGGAAAAGAAGGAGAGATATCTAATTTTAATATTTCCGTAGCCTTAACCGATGATTTTATGGAGAAGGTTTTGAAGGAAGAGAATTACCAATTGATTGATCCTCATGACAACAAAGTTGTCGGTGAGTTAAATGCCAGGGAGGTTTTTAATACTATAGCTGTTTATGCCTACAATAACGGAGAGCCGGGAATTATTTTTATCGATAGGATCAACAAAGATAATCCTACTTCTAATTTGGGTAAAGTTGAAAGCACTAATCCCTGTGTTAGCGCGGATACCTGGATAATGACTAAAGAGGGGCCAAGACAGACAGTAGAGCTTTTGGAGAAGAAATTTATCGCGATAATTGATGCAAAAGAATATGAAAGTACTTCCAGGGGGTTTTTTGAGACAGGTGTTAAGTCAGTATACAAATTAAAGACAAAAGAAGGATTTGAGATTCGCACTACTTTGGACCATCCTTTTTTAAAGACCAGTTATAAATCCAGGGATAGAATAGAAACCGAGTGGGCATCTTTAGATTCTCTTGGGGCCGGCGATAGGATTTTGTTAAATGACCACACATCCTTAGAAGGGTGGAAGGGCAATTTTTCTTTTGATGAAGGGTACTTGACAGGGCTTATTTTAGGTGACGGCACTCTCAAAAAAGATAAAGTTATTATTTCTTCTTGGGGAAAAGACAAGGGGTCTTTTTCTGTAAGAGAAGAGGTTTTTTCAATAACTGAATCTTTTCCTCACAGAAAAGATTTTAAAGGGTGGGTAGAGGTAAAAGGAAGAAATGAATATAGATTATCCTCTGCTTATCTTAAAGATATTTGTTCAAGGGTAGATTTAGTGACTCAGCCTAAAAAGATAACTGAATTAGCAGAAAAAGCTTCTTCGGAGTTCTGTCGAGGGCTTTTGAGAGGGTTATTTGATGCTGATGGTTCAGTTCAAGGAACACAAGAAAAAGGGGTATCGATAAGGCTTTCTCAAAGTGATTTAGAACTGCTTAAATGTGTACAGCGAATTCTTCTTCGTTTGGGAATTTTTGCGAAAATTTATAGTTATCGGCGCGAAGAAGGCAAGAAGAGCATGCCCGACGGGAAAGGAGGGTATAAAGAATATTTTATTAAAGCTCAACATGAGCTTATAATTTCAGAAGTGAATATTCTAGAATTTTCAAAGAAAATAGGTTTTAAGAACTTCCAAAAAGCAAAAAAGTTGGAAGAGAATCTGCAGAATTATAAAAGAAAATTAAATAAAGAATTTTTCTTGGCTACCATTGAAGGCTTAGAGTTTGAAGGTATGGAAGAAGTTTACGATGTTCAGATTCCCGGGGTAAATATGTTCGATGCCAATGGTTTTAAAGTTCACAATTGCGGCGAACAACCGCTCTTACCTTATGAGAGCTGTAATCTTGGTTCGATTAATCTCTTCAAAATTCTCAAGAAGAAAGAGGATAGTTTTGAGATAGATTGGAAAAAATTCGAAAGGATTATCAGGCTTTCAGTAAGATTTTTAGATAATGTTATTGATGTCAACAAATTCCCTCTTCCTCAGATTGAAGAGAATACTTTAAAGACAAGGAAGATCGGTTTAGGAATTATGGGTTGGGCAACCATGTTAGGGTTTTTAGGCATCCCTTATGATAGTGAGGAAGCAATAGATTTAGCTAAGGAAATAATATGTTTTGTTCGCAGTGTCAGCGAAGATGCCTCAGTTGCTTTAGCTAAGGAGCGAGGTGTGTTTCCGGTTTGGGAAGGGAGCTCTTGGCATAAAAAGGGGATAAAGGTAAGGAATGCAACCTTGACTACGATTGCGCCTACCGGAACAATAAGTATTATTGCTGGTCCAACTGCTTCTGGCATCGAACCAAATTTCTCTCTGTGTTATTTTCGTAATGTTATGGAAGGTGAAAAACTCCTTGAAGCAGATCCGGCCTTTGAGTATGTAGCAAAAAGAGAAGGGTTTTATTCAGAAGGATTGATGAAGAAAATAGCTGCCGGTGAGAGTATTCAGAAGATGGATGAAGTTCCTGATAGGGTAAAACGGGTTTTTAAAACTGCCATGGATATCCCGCCTCTCTGGCATATAAAAATGCAGGCTGCTTTTCAGGAATTTACCGACAATGCTGTTTCTAAAACAATAAATTTACCCAATAGTGCTACCTTGGATGATATAAAAGAAGCTTATCTACTGGCTTATAAGTTGAATTGTAAAGGGATTACCGTCTATAGAGACGGGAGTAGAAGCGTTCAGGTCCTTACCGTGGATAGAAAGAAGAGTGAAGAAGCGGATAAAGAGGCCGATAGCTATTCGGTAGTTATCCCTTATCCTAAACCCAGGCCCGAGGTTATCTTAGGAACTACTACCAAGGTAACTACCGGCTGTGGTAATCTTTATATTACGGTTAATCAAGACGAAGAAGGAAAATTTTTCGAAGTCTTTACTCAGATGGGCAAGGCTGGAGGTTGTGCTGCTTCTCAGCTTGAGGCAGTAGGCAGGTTGGTTTCCCTTGCTCTTCGAGGCGGGATTGATGTAAAGGTTATTGTTGAGCAACTTAAAGGTATAAGATGCCCTTCTCCTTCCTGGGATAAGGGTAAAAAAATCTTTTCCTGCGCTGATGCTATTGCTTGGGTGTTAGAAAAAAGAACTGTAGATCAAAAGGAAGCAGTTAAGGTGGAAGCGTTGCCTTCGCAGAAGAGGGAAGAAATCAGCTTAGTTGTTAATAAAAAGAAGTTTAGTAGCGTTGTAGGAGTCTGCCCGGATTGCGGTTCAGCCCTTCGGCATCAAGAAGGATGTCTAGTTTGTGCCGGCTGTGGATATTCAAAGTGCTAAAGAGTACAGGGGTGAATCAGTGGATGAGTAAAAGAGTATAAGGGTCACACTTAGACTCATCTACCCATGTACCGATTCACTCATTTACAAGTAATGGAGTTGTTGAATGATTAAATTAGTTTTATTAAGGCATGGTGAGAGTATTTGGAATTTAGAAAATAGATTTACCGGTTGGACTGATGTAGGACTATCTGAAAAAGGCCTGGCTGAAGCACATTCATCAGCTGAATGGTTAAAGAAAGAAGGGTTTAGCTTTGATATCGCCTATACCTCAGTGCTTAAACGGGCAATTTCAACCCTTTGGATAGTCTTAGAAGATATGGATTTAATGTGGATTCCGGTTCAAAGGTCTTGGCGTCTTAATGAGCGTCACTACGGAACACTGCAGGGTTTGAATAAATCAGAGATGGTTCAAAAGTTCGGGGAGGAACAAGTACTAATTTGGCGAAGAAGCTATGATATTCAACCTCCGGCTTTAACCGAAGACGATCAGCGTTTTCCCGGGAAGGATCCCCGTTATGAGAATTTAACTTTCCAGGAGCTTCCTCTAACTGAGTGCTTAAAAGATACTGTAAATAGATTCCTGCCTTTTTGGCATGAGACTATTACCCCGGTCCTTAAGGACGGTAAACGGGTTATTGTTGTTGCCCACGGGAATAGTCTCCGGGCTTTAGTTAAATATTTAGATCAGGTCCCTGATGCTGAGATAGTTAAACTCAACATACCTACGGGAATACCTTTGGTTTATGAGTTAGATAAGGACTTAAGGCCGATTAAACACTACTACTTAGGGGATCCGGAAGTTATCAAGAAAGCTATTGATGCTGTAGTTAAACAGATTAAGAAAGGATAAGATTTTTGTTCCTTCAAAGGTAAAATATCTATTAGCTGTTCCTGCCGACAAAACATTCCTTTTCTAAATAAATTATGTTAAAATTATAACCCATGGAAAGATACGATTGTATAGTAGTCGGGGCCGGCCATGCTGGAATAGAAGCCAGTTACGCTGCAGCCAGGTTGGGCTGTTCAGTGCTTTTATTAACCATTGATATTGATGCTATCGGTAAGTTATCTTGCAACCCGGCAGTGGGCGGCGTATCTAAGGGTAATTTAGTCAGAGAGGTAGATGCCTTAGGCGGGTTAATCGGTCAGATTGCTGATAAGTGCGCTTTAGGCTATCGAATTTTAAATAGAAGCAAGGGTAAGGCAGTCTGGTCTACCCGGGCCCAGGTAGATATGTTTTTTTATCCTGCGGTTGCCAGAAGTTTAGTAGAAAATAGCAAAAATATTACAATCTTACAAGCCACAGTAGAAGATTTACTGATAAAAAATAAAAAGATATTTGGGGTCCAGACAAACTTTGGCCAAGTTTTTAAAGCGAAAAGTGTAATTATTTGTGCCGGGACGTTTTTAAAGAGTAAGATTCATATTGGGTTAAGTAGTTTTTCCGGAGGAAGGCTTGGCGAAGAGTCTAGTGATGAATTGTTTGCTAGTATCGGGAAGGCCGGGCTTAAAACCGAACACTTTAAAACCGGAACCTGTGCTCGTCTAGATAAACGGACAATTGATTTTTCTAAAATGGATCAGCAAATGCCAGAGGATGATGTTTTACCGTTTTCTTTCTTAAATAAGTCCATATCCGGAAATAATTTAAGCTGTTTTATAACTTATACCAATGAGAAGACTCATAAGGTAATTTTAAATAATCTAAAATATTCACCGCTTTATACCGGAAAGGTAACCTCTAAGGGGGTAAGGTATTGTCCTTCTTTAGAGGATAAAGTAGTAAGATTTCCTGACCGCCGCCGGCATCAGATTTTTATTGAACCTGCGGGAAGAGAATCTTTTGAGGTTTATCCCAATGGTATCTCGACCTCTTTGCCCTTTGATGCTCAGGTTAAATTCATCCGTACCATAAAGGGATTGGAAAAGGCTTCAATTTTACGTCCCGGCTATGGTATTGAGTACGGATTAATCGATCCCCGGCAGCTCTACCCTACGCTTGAGGCAAGGTCAATTTCGGGACTTTATTTAGCTGGCCAGGTAAACGGGACTACCGGTTATGAAGAAGCAGCAGCCCAGGGACTAATTGCTGGTATAAATGCGGCTTTGGGAATAAGAAAAAGCAAACCTTTTATTTTAAGAAGGGATGAAGCTTATATTGGGGTTTTGGTCGATGATTTAACTACTAAGGGAGTAGATGAGCCTTACCGGATGTTTACCTCGCGCAGTGAGTTTCGCCTTAGTTTACGTGAGAGCAATGCCGATTTAAGATTAGCTTCCTACGGACGTAAATTAGGGTTATTGAGTAAGGATCAATACCGGTTAATCTTAGATAAGAAAACCTGTATTGATAAGGCAATAAGGAGTTTGAAGAGTAAAAAAACTATTTTTGAAGGAAAGAAACTTTCTCTGTTTGATCTTTTAAGAAGGCCAGAGATTAGTTTTAAAGAGGTTAAGAAGCAGATTGGGGTAGGAGTCGATGATTTGGGGTCAGCTCGGGAAGTAGAAGTGCAGGCAAAATATGAAGGATTCCTGCGGCGAGAATTGGCTTGGCAGAAAGAATTAAAAAATCTGGATAAGATAAAAATACCCAAAGTCGATTACTCAAAAGTTCCTTCACTGTCGGTTGAAGTGGCTGAAAAATTACAAAAGTTTAAGCCCGATACCCTAGCTCAGGCTTTAAAAATAAGCGGGGTTACACCGGCAGCAATTTTAAGTGTCTATAATTTCATCAAGAAGAATAAAAGGGCATCAGTTCCAGATAGTTCCCAATAAAATCCGCAAATTTCTTAGTTGCATTAAGAGGGTAAAGATCTTTTTTTATCTTTCCCAGTTCGTTTTTCAGCCGCAAGTACTTTTCTTGGTTATCTAAATATTCTAAAGTTACTGCGGCTAGGTTTTTGGGGTTAGCCTGGTTTTGCAAGAGCTCATCAACAATCTTTCGTCCGGCCAGTATGTTAATCATGCCGATAAAATCAGCTCTTACCATTTGTCTTAAGATATGCCAGCTTATGGGGTTAAGTTTGTAGATTATGATGTACGGCACCCCTAATATGGCTATTTCCAGCGTAGCAGTGCCTGATGAGGTAATAATAAACTTTGATTTTTTGATTGCTTGATAAGAGTGATCAATAAGGTCCATATTTGGCGATAATTTCTCATAAAAGCTTTTCTCCAAATTAGACGGTCTTATTATCTGAAATCGGTACCCGGGTAATTTCCTTTCGATAATCTTTTTTGCTTTTATCATTAATGGAAGGTGTTTTTTTACTTCGTTTTTCCTTGAACCGGGTAGAAAGGAGATTAGGTCCTCTGGGTCCTCCGCTTCCTCCTTAATTATCTCTAAGAGAGGATGGCCAAAGTATAAGACATTCATGTTTTCATTTTTATAAAAAGTTTCTTCAAATTTAAAGATAACTACCATTTTATCCACATATCTTTTTATTACTTCTACCCGTTTCTTTCTCCAAGCCCAGACTTGAGGGCTTACATAGTAGAAGAGAGGGAATTTTCTATTGAGCGCTTTAGCCAATCTTAAATTAAAGTCCGGAAAATCGATTAGGATTATTAGATCCGGTTTAAGCTTAAAGATAGTTTCTTTTATCTTTTTAAAGATATTAAACAGTTTTCCTAAGGAGGAAAGGACTTCGATGATTCCGCAGACTGAGTGCTCAAGGAGGTTAATTATCTGCTGGGAATGCCGGGCCAAAACCTCACCGCCGAAGGAGTAAATGTCAACTGAGGAAAATTTTTCTTTTAGCTCTTTACTTAAGAGCCCCCCATAGAGGTCACCTGACTTATCCCCGGCAACAATAACTATTTTTGGCATCTTATTTTCCTATGATTTTTTCTATTTTGCAGGCGAGCTCTAAGGCATCTTTTGCGGCTTCAGCATACCCTGTACTAGATTTATTTTTGGTGACTAAGTTTACAAAATCAGCAATTTCTTTCTTCAAGGGTTCTTCTTTGCTTATCGGAAGGAGTTTTTTGATAATTTTAGTCTTTAATTTTCGATATATTTCTACTGTTTGCTGAGCATAATCCAAGGAGATATAAACCCGGGGCATAAATACTCTTATTTTTCGTTCTCTTTTCTGGGATATCCGGGAAGAAGTTATATTTGCCACACATCCGCCTTGGAATGTAATACGGACATTAGCTATATCTTCGGTTGCCGAGAGGACCTTTACTCCCTTAGCTTCGATTTTTTTAACCTTGTCTTTCAGGAGGTAGAGAATTATATCCAAATCATGAATCATTAAATCAAGGACGACACTTATGTCTAAGGAGCGGTGGGGATAGGGGCTTAAGCGGTGGCATTCGATAAAAAGGGGATTTTTAATGATTTTTTTTATTGCCAGATAGGCATTATTATATCTCTCGACATGACCGACAAAGAGCAGGGTTTTGTTCTTTTTGGCTATTGCAATTAGTTTTTCTGCTTCTTCTAGGTTCTGGGTCAGGGGTTTTTCGACCAGAACCGGAATTTTATTGATCAGAAAGAATTTAGCGATTTCAAAGTGGGTGGAAGTCGGGGTAGCAATGCTTACCAGGTCTACTTTATCTTTCAGGCTGCGGTAGTCTTTAAAATGCTGACATTCTTGATGGGGAGTGAGCATCTGGACCTGGGTATCGGCAAGATAAATTCTGTCTATCTCCCTGAGCTCTTTGTAGATACGCAAATGAATACTGCCTAGTTTTCCTATGCCAATTATTCCTGCCCTTAGCATAACTAGCATATTATCAAATTCCTTGTGAAAAGTCAATTGATGTGGTAAAATCCCTCAAACTTTAGGTTGTGAAGCATTATCTAAAAGAATACTTTAAGTTGCTCAGATTTGCTAAATCCTACCGGGGGATTTTAAGTTTAGCTGCCCTCTGTATGGGTATTTCTACCATTTTTGAAGGGGCTAGCTTAGGGATGATAGTCCCGCTATCCGACCGGGTACTTACCAATAAACCGATAGTCATTCCGGGAAAATTACCGTCAGTACTTTCCGCGATTGTTGAAAAATTCAATTCCATTGAGCCTTTAGCCTTCCTTAAGTTCATAATTATCTTTATACCGCTCCTTTTCCTGTTTAAGGGTCTGTTTATATTCTTACAGGATTATTTGATGAATATTGTTGGTCAAGGCGTGGTAAGGGATGTGAGGAATAGTCTTTACAAGAAGTTTCAGGATTTATCTATGGAGTTCTATGGCCGTAAGCGCACCGGGGAACTAATGGCCAGGGTTACCAATGATGTGGCAGTTATTACTAATGCAATCTCTTATGCCCTTAAAGACTTTATCTTTGAATCAATGAAGGCGGGCTTTTTTGCCTTTTGCGCTTTTTATATCGGTTTTAAAATTTCCTGGCAGTTACCGCTTATTGCTTTTGTTATCTGCCCTTGCATAATGTTTCCGGTGATAAAGATTGGCCGAAAAATTAAGTGGTTCGCTTTAGAGGTACAGAAGAGGATGGCTGACTTGAATTCCCTTATGGCTGAGACTATTCAAGGTGCTCAGATTGTAAAGTCTTTTTGTCGCGAAGATTACGAAATAGAGCGGTTTAAAAATATTAACCACCAATACTATAAATTTACCTTAAAGAGCGCTAAAAGAATGCTTATCTTATCGCCATTTACCGAGTTTGTGGGTGTCTTAGGTGCGGTGTTAATTCTTTGGATTGTCGGCAATGAAGTGATTTCGGGACGGCTTTCTTTTGGTATTATCGGAGCTTTTTTAGCCTTTTTAATGTCGATGATTCGGCCGTTTAAGAAATTATCTAATGTTCATGTCATTAATCAACAAGCCTTGGCTGCATCAGCAAGAATTTACGATATTTTTGAAGAGAAGCCGCAGGTGAGAGAGAAAAAAAAGGCCAGAGAGATAAAGAGTTTAGATCAGGGGATTAATTTTAAAGGAGTAGAATTTAGCTATGGCTGTGGCGATGATTTTATCTTAGGTGACATTAATTTAGCGGTGAAGAAGGGAGAAACAATTGCTTTAGTTGGCCATTCCGGGGCCGGAAAATCAACTCTGATAAGTTTGCTTCCACGTTTCTATGACCCTCAAAAAGGTTCGATTTACATTGATGGAATAGATATCAAGGATTTTAGATTAAAAGATTTACGTTCCCTTATATCAGCAGTCTCTCAGGATATTGTGCTGTTTAACTCTACGCTAAGCGAGAATATTGCTTACGGCAAAGCTGGGGCTAGCCGGGCCGAAATTATCGAGGCAGCCAAAAAAGCCCATGCTTACGAGTTTATCACTGATACCCCTCAAAAATTTGATACAATCGTAGGAGACAGGGGTTTTCGGCTTTCCGGAGGGCAAAAACAGAGGATTGCGATAGCCCGGGCACTTTTGAAGAATGCTCCTATTTTGATTTTAGACGAGGCAACCAGCCATCTTGATTCGGTATCGGAGCAGTTAATTAAGGAGGCCCTTTATACCCTTATGGAGGGAAAAACCTCTTTTGTTATTGCCCACCGTCTTTCTACTGTCCAGAAAGCAGATCGGGTAGTGGTTTTAGAAAAGGGTAAAATTATTGAAACAGGAACCCATAGTACTCTTCTTAAGCAAGATACCCTATATAAGAAGCTCTACGACTTACAATTTAAGATGTAAACCTGGTTAGAAGTAAGGTGCTAAAGTCGAAAGGTCAGTTGTTAGGTGGGACTTCTAATGGGGTAAAGAAGCGGTTGAAAATATTAAGAAATATGATATACTTTGTGATTAGATAAGAAGTTAGCCAGATTGTAAAGAAACCCGGCAGGAGTCTTCCTGTTTAAGTTATTTTCTGTTTTTTAACCTAATTTTGGCGAGCTAAATTAAGGGTCTGTCGGTTGACAGGCAGGAGGGAGAAAAAAACTATGGCGTTACCTGAGATTATTAAGGAATTATTAGAAAATGGGGTCCACTTCGGACACTTAAGTAAGCACTGGAATCCTAAAATGGGAAAGTTCATTTTTGGCAAAAAGAAGAATGTTTATATTATTGATTTAGAAAAAACAGCCCAGAAGTTACAGGAGGCCAAGGATTTTGTAAAACAAAAAGCAAAGGATGGGGAGACAATACTCTTTGTAGCTACCAAAAAGCAGTTACGGGGCGTAATAAAAGAATTAGTTTTTTCCTGTGGGATGCCTTATGTATCTGAAAGATGGGTTGGTGGATTGCTCACCAACTTTTCTACGGTAAGGAGAAGGGTGGATAAATATTTAGACCTCCTAAAGCAAAGGGAGACCGGTGGGTTTGACATAATGGTAAAAAAGGAAGTTGTGAAGTTAAATCGGGATATCGAAAGGATGGAGCGAAGCTATAGCGGAGTTACTTCTTTAAAAGACCTTCCTAATTGTGTTTTTGTTGTTGATCCCAAAAAGGAAATTGCTTGTGTAAGAGAAGTAAATAAGTTGGGTATACCGATTATCGCCTTGATCGATACTGATGCTAATCCGGACGTGATTGATTATCCTATACCGGGAAACGATGATTCTGTAAAGTCAGTAAAATATATAACTTCTTGTCTGGTCGAGGCTATTAACCAGGGTCTTAAGAAGACTAAAAGTAGTGAGAAGGCCAATATTGACGAGAGTAAGACTGTAATTGAAGAGAAAGCACCTGAGGTTTCTCCTTCCGACCCTAAAGTTAAAGGTGATCAGTCGGAGGAGAAAGACAGTTTAGTTAAAAAACGTCAAAAGAAAACAAGCACTAAGTAAGTTTAGGCTAAAAACCTACTTGGTGTCTGTCTGCCGGTAGGCAAGGCAGGGAGGGAGGATAAGGAATGGGTTTGTCTGATATTAAAAAGTTAAGGGAATTAACTTCTTTGGGAATTAATGATTGCAAAAATGCTTTAAGTAAATCTAAAGGCAATTTTGAAGAGGCGCTAAAAATTTTGAAGAAAAAGGGAGTTCAAATGCTGGAGAAGAAGCGCTCTCGTTCAACTGATCAAGGGTTAATAGATTCTTATGTTCATTTTGGCGGTAACCTTGCTGCTTTGGTTGAGGTCAATTGTGAGACCGACTTTGTCGCTCGTACTGAGGTATTTAAGAAATTTGTTAAAGATATCGCTATGCAGGTTGCAGCAGCTAACCCCGAACATATAACAAAAGAAGATGTTTCTAAAGAAGCTTTGAAGGGCGTAAAAAATAAAGATGAATACTTCAAACAATATTGTCTCCTAGAGCAGTCCTTTATAAAGGATGGTAAGCTTTCGGTAGGTGATTATTTACGGGATACAATATCTCAAACCGGAGAAAATATTGTAATTAAAAGATTCGTGCGTTTTTCCTTAGGGGAGGACCAGCCAGGTGAAGGCTAAATACAAGCGAATTCTTTTTAAATTAAGCGGCGAAGCTTTTTTGGGTAAATATTCGCATGGAATCGATACCTCCGTCTGTGTTCATTTGGCTAAGCAGATTAAAGGAGTACGGAATTTAGGTGTTGAGATAGCTTTGGTGGTAGGGGCAGGGAATATATTCCGAGGTGTTCCGAAATCTAAAGAGTTCCAGATGCAAAGAGCTGTTGCTGATTATATGGGGATGTTGGCCACAGTTTTGAATGGACTTGCTTTCCAGAATGCTTTAGAAAATCAAGGTATACCTACCAGAGTCATGACTGCAATTCAAATGCATAGAATAGCTGAACCTTATATACGTCGTAGAGCTGTAAGGCACCTTGAGAAGAAAAGAGTGGTTATATTCGTTGCCGGAACCGGTAACCCTTATTTTACTACCGATACTGCTTCTGCCTTACGTAGTGTAGAGATTGGCGTTGATATCTTGCTTAAAGGAACCAAGGTAAATGGAGTATACTCTGCTGATCCTTTCGAAGATAAAAATGCCACAATGTTTAAGAAACTAACTTATATGGAAGTAATTAACAAAGGATTGAAGATAATGGACACAACAGCAATTACTCTCTGTATGGAGAATAAATTGCCGATAACTGTCTTTAATTTTATGGAGCCAGGTAATTTAAAGAAGGTAGTTTGCGGTCAGAATATTGGAACTTTTATTAAATGAAGACATAATTTATCTGCTGATTAAATGGAGGAATATGATTATAAAAGAAGTCTTAAGAGAAATAGAAGATAACATGAAAAAAGCCATAGAGGCGATAAAAAGAGAGTTAGCTGAGCTTCGTTCTGGCCGAGCCAATCCTAAAATGGTAGAGGGCATAAGAGTTAATTACTATGGAACTCCTACTTTACTTAAAGAGCTTGCTACTATTGGTGTTCCTGAGGCCCGAATGATTGTAATTAGCCCTTATGATCCTTCATCGGCAAAAGAAATAGAGAAGGCGATTCTTCAGTCAGAGTTAGGAATTACTCCCGTAACTGACAAGAAGATTATAAGGTTAATAGTTCCGCCATTGTCCGAAGAGAGAAGACAGGAATTAATAAAAATCGTCAAAAAGACAGTTGAAGAGGGTAAAGTATCGATCAGAACTGTAAGGCGCGATGGTAAAGAAAAAATAAAGCACCTGAATAAAGATAAGAAGATTTCCGAAGATGATTGTTTTAATGCTGAAGCAGAAGTGCAGAGGATAACCGATAAGTACATTAAAGAGGTCGATCAAGTTTTAGAAGAAAAAGAGAAAGAACTTAAAGAGTTCTAGTGTGTTTTTTTGATAAATACGCGCAAAGATCTGATGGGCCGCTAGCTCAGTTGGTAGAGCACCGCCCTTTTAAGGCGGGTGTTCCGAGTTCGACCCTCGGGCGGCTCACCATTCGCGGACGTGGCGGAACTGGCAGACGCGCTAGACTTAGGATCTAGTCTCGTAAGAGGTGGGAGTTCAACTCTCCCCGTCCGCAGAGTAAATTTGGTACAGAGAATTTAGGTTTTTAAGAGGTAAAAACCCGCGGGGGTAGCTCAATTGGTTAGAGCGTCACGTTGCCAACGTGAAGGTTGAGGGTTCGATTCCCTTCCTCCGCTTATAAAAATAGTGATATTTTCAGGGTTTATTGACAAAGCATTAACTGGTAACTTAAGACAGAGGTATGCGGGGAACGACTAAGATGGCTTCACTTCGTGAAGAGTCGTTGCCCTTCCTCCGTTCCATAAACATTGCAAGGTAAAATTTATGAATATTTTAGACTATTTAGATAAAAATTGCATTTTTTTTGAGCTAAAGCAAAAAAATAAGAAAAGTACCATTTCGGCTATTCTCGACCATCTGACAGCTAAGAAAAAAATAGACAAGAAAGACAAGAAAGAGATTTCCAAGGCTATTTTTCAGAGAGAGGAGATGGGCTCTACTGCCATTGGAAACCACATAGCTTTCCCCCACACTAGAACCAACTCTGTTAAGGATATCGTAATCTGCATTGGTATATCTAAAGAAGGGATTGATTTTGATTCCTTAGATCAAGAACCGGTTAATGTCGTCGCCCTGCTGCTTTCTAACCAAAAGGAGGCAGGTTTGCATCTTAAGATGTTGGCATTTTTGGCAAAGATGCTGCGCGACAAATATCTGGTTCAAAGATTAAAGAATGCTAAGGATGGAGAAGAAGTTATTGCTTTGTTGGACAAACAACAACAAGCAATAAGATAACTTCTTTTATAGATGATTCCGGCTCTAATTGGATATTAACAATATCAAGGTATGAAGAAATTTATAAAGATTATAAAATGGTTTTATCCGGGCCTGAGGATAAAACGATGGGTTGTTTTATTGTCCTTGAGTTTTTTCTTTTTGGTTTTTTCGTCAATAAGACTTGCCCGCGATACCCATTTAATTTTAAAGATATTTGACTCACTTTTATTTGGGTTTTCCTTTGTTGGTTTTGTAGCCGGAATGCGGTCGCTTATAAAGAGTTTTTTTGAAGCTATTTATCCCGGAAAAAATAAGGAACTTATTGATATAATTTATGAAAAAAGATTTTTATCAAAAGGGCCAAAGATTGTTGCGATTGGAGGCGGGACAGGCCTCTCGACTGTCTTAGAAGGCTTAAAGGAACATACCGCAAACATAACTGCTATAGTGACTGTTGCTGATGAAGGCGGTTCTTCCGGACGCCTGCGGGAAGAATTCGGGATTTTACCCCCGGGAGACATAAGGAATTGTCTGGTTTCTTTAGCCGAAGCTCCTCAGTTAATGCGGGATTTATTTCAATATCGTTTCAAAGAGGGTAATGGGATTAAGGGGCATAGTTTTGGGAATATTTTCATTACCGCCATGACCCAGGTAACTGGGAGCTTTAGAGATGCCATAAAGGAATCAAGTATTGTTTTAGCTATTCGAGGCAGAGTTTTGCCTTCAAGTTTAGATAAAATACGCCTTAAAGCCGAATATAGTGATGGGACAATAGAAGAAGGTGAAGATAAGATTCCTCATGGCGTGAAGTCAATAAAGAGAATATATTTAGTCCCTCAGAATGCTAAGTCCAATCCCGAGGCGATTGAAGCAATAAGAAAGGCGGAGATGATAATTCTGGGGCCGGGAAGCTTATTTACTAGTATTATCCCTAATCTTTTGATAGAACAAGTTAGAGAAGAGATTATCAAGCGCGATGTTATGAAATTATATCTTTGTAATGTGATGACGCAGCACGGCGAAACTGATGGTCTTACGGCGTTTGATCACCTGGAAGCCATAATTTCTCATACTCGGAAAAACATCGTTAATTGTTGTCTAGTAAATTCCGGTCGTCTTAAATATGGTTTACTTATTAAGTATGGCCAGGAAAAATCTTTCCCGGTGATTTTTGACCGGGAACGGTTTAAAAAAGCAGCAGTATCGATTTTCGAAGGAAATGTGGTGAGCAAGAGCAATTACTTGCACCATGATTCGCAGAATACAGCAAGGGAGATTATTAATATTTATACCTATACCAGGAAGAGATGGAAAGGATTGAAGAGCAAATTATTGTAAAGAAGACCCATGGTTTGCATGCCAGACCAGCTACCATCTTTGTGCAACTGGCTAATAAGTTTGATTCCTCAGTGAAGGTCGAAAAAGATGGTGAGATTGTTGACGGCAAGTCGATAATGGCCATATTAAGTTTAGGAATAAATACCGATGTGAAGATTAGATTAATTACTGAAGGGCATGATGCTCAAGAAGCAATGGCTGATTTAAGAAATTTTTTAATAAAAGACGAGGATGACGATGATTAAGATAAAGGGCATTGGCGTTTCCGGAGGAGTGGGGATAGGTAAGGCTTTGATATTAAGAAAGGCTGAGTTTTCTGTTCCGATGAGAAAGATTGCCCATGATGAAATTTCCCGGGAGATTTTCCGTCTGGAGGAAGCTTTAATGGGAACGCGCCGTGAGATTTCTGATTTGCAGAAAAAGATATCTAAAGAGATTGGTTTTGATCACGGCCGAATATTTGAAGCTCATTACTTAGTTTTAGAAGATAGAGTCTTGATTGAAGACGTTATCAAACAAATCAAGCTAAAGAAAGTAAATGTTGAATATGCTTTCTCTGAAAGCATAAAAAAGTATGTTAATACCTTGCTAAAATTAGATGATGAGTATTTACGGGAGAGAGTGATAGACATAGAAGATATTTCTCGAAGAGTTCTGCGGTCAATGCTTAAAGAAAAAACATTATCTTTAAGCGATTTAAAGGAAAAAGTAATTGTGGTTGCTCATGATTTAGGGCCTTCCCAGACCGCTTCTTTACCCAAAGAGAATGTTTTAGGATTTGTTACTGATGTAGGCGGCAGAACTTCCCATACAGCAATTATTGCCCGGAGTTTACGAATCCCGGCAGTTGTCGGTTTAGAGGTGGCTACAGAAAACATTAGAACCGGAGACAAAATTATCGTAGACGGTTCTACCGGCCATATTATAGTTCGTCCTACGGATAAGACTTTAAAAGAGTATCGAAGGAAGTTAACTCTATACGCTAAAGAAGTAAAGGCGATTCATATTCCAAAGGCTGTTAAGGTTTGCACCAAAGATGGAAAGGGGATAGTAGTTTCTGGCAACATTGAACTTCCCGAAGAGCTTCCTTTAGTTAAGAAATACGGCGCAGAGGGAATTGGTCTTTATCGTACTGAATATATCTTCTTGGGAAGAAGAGATTTGCCTTCAGAGGAAGAGCAGTACAAAGCTTATATTAGGGTAGCAAAAGACGTTGTACCTCATTCAGTTATCTTTAGAACTATTGATATCGGTGGTGATAAGTTTCTTTCGCAACCAGAAGTTCCGCAGGAGATGAGTCCTTTTTTAGGCTGGCGGGGAATTAGGTTTTGTTTAGCACGCCCTGAAGTATTTAAAATGCAGCTGAGAGCAATTTTAAGAGCCTCAGTAGTTAGCAATGTCATGCTAATGTTTCCGATGATTTCAGGGGTAGAGGAGTTAAGGCAGGCTAAGGCACTTCTTGAGAAGTGTAAGAAGGAACTCAGGAAAGAAGGTAAAAAGTTTGATAACAATATTTCTGTAGGGGTGATGATTGAAGTTCCTTCAGCAGCTTTAACTGCCGATGTTCTAGCAAAAGAGTGTGATTTTTTTAGTATCGGCACCAATGATTTGATTCAATATTCTTTAGCTGTAGACCGAACTAATGAGAAAGTAGCCTATCTTTACGAACCGGGACATCCGGCAGTTTTAAGGCTTATAAAGAGTATTATCGAAGTCGCCCATCAGAATGATATCTGGGTAGGAATGTGCGGCGAGATGTCCGGGGAGCCTATTTTTTCATTCTTGCTTTTGGGAATGGGCCTGGACCGGTTCAGTATGTCTCTGCCTCAGGTCCCTAAGATAAAAGAGCTGATAAGCAATATTAACCTTAAAGATGCTAAGGCAACACTTTTTGAAGCTTTGAAGTTTCCAACATCTAAAGAGGTAGAAAAATACCTTCAGAATGAATTGAAAAAGATTCTGGGAGATGATTTTTATCGTATTTTGATGGTTTAAATATGCATATAGTAATTCTTGCCGCCGGTTACGGCACAAGACTCTACCCTTTGACTAAAAAAATAGCCAAACCTTTAGTTCTGGTAAACGATAAGCCAATGATTAATTATTTGGTTGATAAGATAAAGGTTATTGGCAGGAGTTTTCCTGTAGAGGAGGTCAGAGTTGTTGTTAACGATAAGTTTTATAAGAGTTTTTTAGTCTGGAAGAAGAAGTATAAGACAAGAGCAAAAATCTTTAACGACGGTTCAACTGGTCCCGATAATAGATTGGGGGCGATAAAGGATATGAAGTTCGCTATCGGGAAAACCAAAGCCGATTGGTTAGTTTTGGGCGGCGATAATTTATTCCAAGATAATTTAGTAAAGTTTATCAAGTTTGCTAAGGAGAAGTCACCTCAACCTTCAATTGCTCTCTATGATGTTAAATCTAAAAAAGCGGCCAAGCGTTTTGGTGTGGTGATATTGAATCGGGGAAGGAGAATAGTTAAGTTTCAAGAGAAAGTCAAACGGCCTCTTTCAACTCTGGCTGCAGCTTGTATTTACTTTTTTCCCAAGCAATCTTTACACTTATTTGATTCATTTATTGCCCGGAATGCTAATGTTGATGCTTCAGGAAGGTATATAGCCTGGTTAGCCAGAGCGTCAAAAGTTTTTGGTTATAGATTAGAGGGGAAGTGGATTGATATCGGTCACTTTGACTCTTTAAAGCAGGCTGCACAGGAATTCAAATAAAGGGGGATATATGTCACTCGAAAAATTAAGAGGAGAGATTGACCGGATAGACGAAAAAATACTTAAACTTCTTAACAGCAGAGCTGGGGAAGCTTTAAAGGTTAACCGGATAAAAAGGGATAAGAAAATACGTACTTACTCTCCGGACAGGGAAGAAACTATGCTCAAGCGTCTTAAGGGTTTAAGCAAGGGGCTGTTTAAGGCTCAAGACACCGAGAATGTTTTTCGGGAAATACTTTCGGCTTGTCGGGCTCAAAACGCAAATATAAAAATAGCTTATTTAGGGCCTGAACATACATTCACTCATATAGCAGCACTCAAGAAGTTTGGCAAGTCTGTGGATTATCTTGAGTGTAGCAGTATCGCTGATGTTTTTACAGAAGTTGAGCGGGGTAGGGCAGATTATGGCGTAGTTCCTATTGAAAATTCTACTGAAGGGGCGGTAAATCATACTTTAGATATGTTTCTGGACTCTGAGCTTAAAATATGTTCGGAAATGTATCTGTCGATAGAGCACAATCTTTTAAGCAGGTGTAAAAAGATATCTTCGGTAAAAAATGTTTACTCACATCAGCAGGTATTTGCCCAATGCCGCAAATGGCTTGAGAAGAATCTACCAAATGCTAAATTGACTTCTTATACAAGCACTACTCAAGCAGCGATGTATGCCACTTTGGGAAAGGGAAGAGCTGCCATAGCCAGCAAAGCGGCGGCCGAGGAGTATGAATTAAACATATTGGCGCGTTCGATTGAGGATTCAGCACATAATATTACCCGGTTTTTAATAATCGGAAGGCAAGATGTCGGTTCGACTAAACAAGATAAGACATCAATAGTCTTTTCAATGAAGGATAAGGCCGGAGCTTTACATGATGCTTTGGTACCGTTTAAGAGGAATAATATAAATCTTACCAAGATAGAGTCCCGGCCCTCCAAAAAGAAAGCTTGGAAGTATTACTTCTTTGTAGATATGCAGGGACATAAAGATTCTCCGCCTGTGCGAAAGGCCATAAGAGCATTAGAAAAGGAGTGCCTTTTTGTAAAGATTCTTGGTTCGTACCCCAAGGAGAGTTAATAGCTGGAATGATGAAGGTTCGAAAAGAGTTAAGCAAAATAAATAGCTATAAGCCGGGGAAGCCGATTGAAGAGGTAAAGCGGCAACTTAGACTGGACGAAGTCTATAAACTTGCTTCTAACGAAATTCCTTTTCCTCCTTTCTATATACGTAAGGCGATTCAGGAGGAGTTAAAAAATATTAATCGTTACCCGGAAAGTAATAGTTTCTACCTAAGGCGGGCAATAGCTAAGAAGTTAAAGGTTAAAGAGGATCAAATCGTCTTCGGTAACGGTTCAGATGAGATAATAGTTTTAGCTTTAAGAGCCTTCCTTGAAAGAGGCGATGAGGTTGTCGTTGCTGACCCCACCTTTTTAATTTATGAGATCCAAGCTAAAATTGAAGGCGCTAAAGTGGTAAGGGTTCCTTCGGTTAATTTGCGCTACTGTTTAGAAAAAATTGCTGAAAAAGTTACTGAAAAGACCAAGATTATTTTTATTGCTAATCCTGATAATCCTACCGGGACATACTTAAGCCATAAAGAAGTAAAGGATTTTTTGGCTAAAGTTCCCAAAAGAGTATTAGTTTTTTTTGATGAAGCTTATTTTGAGTTTGCACCGGGAGATTTTCCTAAAACCCTTAATTTTTTGAAAAAGCGGGGTAACATCATAATCACTCGCACTTTTTCTAAGGCCTATGGATTAGCCGGGCTGCGTATTGGTTACGGGATTACAACTAAGGGGCTGGCCGGGATTCTAAACAAGGTTAGAGAACCATTTAATATAAATAGATTTGCCCAAGTAGCAGCTCAAGCTGCTTTAGAAAATAAGGAATTTTTAAGGAAGGTAGTTACTTACATTAAAAGGGAGAAGTACTATCTTTATAAGGAGTTAAAAGAATGTAAGCTGACATTTTTGGAGAGTGCAACTAACTTTATTCTTGTTGATTTTAAAAAGAATGCATCGGGCCTCTGTGATTACCTCCTTAAACGGGGAGTCATTGTAAGAGGGCTAAGCGGCTGGGGCTTGAAAAACTTCTTTCGGGTAACCGTAGGTTTACCTAAAGAAAATAAAAAATTTATAAGATATTTAAAGAGTTATCTAGGAGGGGACAGATGATTATTGTTTTTAAGAAGGGTGCAACTAAAGTTGAGATAAACAACCTTATAAAAAAAGTTAAAAAGTTGGGCCTCAAGGCAATGGTTTCACGGGGTAAAGAACGGACCATTGTCGGCGTTATTGGTCCTGAGGATGCCATAAGGTTACACCCCCTGGATGTTTTTCCGGGAGTCGATAAGGTAATGCCGGTATTGGCACCTTATAAGTTAGTATCCCGGGAGTTTAAAGAGACCGATAGCGTTATAAAAATAAGCGATAAAGTTGAAATTGGTTCCGGAAAGATCGTAATCATTGCCGGCCCCTGTTCTATTGAGAGCAGAGAGCAATTAAGTGCGGTAGCTAAAAAAATAAAACAGGCCGGAGCTACAATTTTGCGGGGAGGAGCCTTTAAGCCTCGCACCTCTCCTTATACTTTTCAGGGGCTAGGCGAAGAAGGCCTAAAGATACTTAAAGATGTATCGCAAGAGCTTGATTTACCTACAGTTACTGAGGTTATGGATACCAGAGACGTAAATTTAGTGGCAAAATATGCCGGGGTTCTACAAATCGGTGCCCGTAATATGCAGAATTTTAATCTTTTAAAAGAAGTCGGCCAGACTAAAAAGCCGATTATCTTAAAACGGGGATTAAGCGCTACCATAAAAGAATTATTAATGAGCGCAGAATATATTTTATCCGAGGGCAATTTCAATCTGATTTTATGCGAACGGGGCATAAGAACCTTTGAAGAGTTTACTCGCAATACTCTGGATATAAGTGCGGTTCCGGCGGTAAAGATGTTGTCTCATCTTCCGATTATCGTTGATCCTTCACATGCTTGCGGAAAGTGGGGGTTAGTTGCGCCCTTAAGTAAAGCTGCTCTGGCTTGCGGAGCAGACGGTCTTCTTATTGAAGTCCATCCCGACCCCAAAGAGGCCTTAAGTGACGGGGCACAACAACTCTTACCGGAGAACTTCTTAAATCTGGTGGAAGAGTTAAGAGGAATCGCTAAAGCTGTAGGCAGAACAATATGAAGACAATAAAGAAAATAGCAATATTGGGCGTAGGATTCATGGGGGGGTCTTTGAGTTTAGCTTTTAAGAAGGAATTTCCGCGAATAGCGGTCTGGGGATATGCCCGGAGTAAAAAATCCTATTTGAAACTAAAGAGGTTACAGATTCTGGATGGGGTAGAGCGTGAGTTAAAAAAAGTTGTTGAAAATGCTGATTTAGTCGCTTTAGCCCTGCCGATAGAGAGTATTATTGTTTATTCTAGAAAGATAGCCCCTTTCTTAAAGCCGGGAGCTATTGTTTTTGATTTAGGCAGCAGTAAGCAGGTGGTCGAGAAAAGTATTGTTAAATGTTTACCGAAAGGGGTGGATTTTGTCGGTTGCCATCCTTTAGTGGGAAGCGAAAAAAGCGGAGCAGAGTTTAGCCGGCAATGCCTTTATCAAGGAGAACTTTGCTTGATTACTTCGTCACCTCACTGCAGAGCCACCAAAATGGTAAAGAGAATTTGGCAGAAATTAGGGGCAAAAGTAATCTTTATCAACGCTGATTATCATGATAAGGCCTTCTCTTACTTATCACACTTACCGCATATTGTTTCGTTTTCGCTCATTGAAAGTTTGCCTCAGGGACACCTAAAGTTTTCTCCGCAGAGCTTTAAGGATGTAACTCGGATATCCGGTTCACCAGCTTCGGTTTGGGCAGATATTTTTCTCTCTAATAAAAAGAATATTTTAGGAGATTTGAATAAATTTGTAGACAGCTTAAGGAAGTTTGAAGGTTTGATAAAAAATAATGATAAAGCCAAGATTATAGATTTGATTAAGAAGATCAACGCTAAACAAAGACGTTTATTATGATTATCGGCATAGATGGTCCTGCTGGTTCAGGTAAGACAACAGTTGCCAAACTCCTGGCCAAAAGGTTAGGTATCTTTTATTTAGACACCGGGGCAATGTATCGGGCTCTAACCTTGAAGGCGATAGCAGAAAGAGTAGAATTAACCGACAACGAGAATTTAGGGAATTTGGCAGAAACAGCCGATTTAGAAATTAAAGAAGATAGGGTCTATCTTAGCGGTGAGGATGTCAGCAGCCGGATAAGAAGTCCGCTTATTGACAAGAGTATTTCTTTAGTTGTAGCTCAACCAAGGGTAAGAGCAGCAATGGTAAAGCTGCAGAGGAAGATAGTTAATAAAGGCGATTTTGTCGTTGAAGGACGGGACATAACTACGGTAGTTTTTCCTCAAGCGCAATATAAATTTTATCTTGATGCTTCTTCATTAGTAAGGGCCCAGAGGCGTTTTAAGGAGCTAAAAAGCAAGGGAATAAAAGTTAGGTTTCAGGAGTTAGCCGAAGATTTAAAGAAGCGAGATACTGCTGATAAGACCAGAGAAGTCAGTCCTTTGAAGATTAGTGAGGAGGCTATTTGTCTGGATACAACCAATCTTACTAGCTCACAAACAGTCGAAGCAATTATTCAACGCATGGGTTTAGGTAAATAGAGTTTATCCGGTGAAACTTAGATTTATTATCCCCTATATTTTATCTTCCTAACCGAACCACAAATATTGCAGGAAGCGAGATGGAACTGAAAGATAAAATAAGGAATTTCTGTATCATTGCCCATATTGATCATGGCAAGTCTACCCTTGCTGATAGATTTCTTGATCTGGCTGGTACGGTTAATCTCAGGAAGAGGAGAGAACAGATGCTGGATAGTATGGAGCTAGAGCGGGAGAGGGGAATTACCATAAAAGCAAAGGCGGTAAGGTTAAACCTTCTCTTTAGGGGAAGAGATTATATTCTCAACCTTATCGATACTCCGGGACATGTTGATTTTTCCTATGAAGTTGCTAAGTCGTTAAAAGGTGCTGAAGGTGCGATTATTCTGGTTGATGCCTCTCAAGGGGTAGAAGCTCAGACCGTCGCTAATTTCCATCTCGCTTTGGAAAATGATTTAAGAATTATTCCGGCACTTAATAAAATAGACCTTCCTGGTGCTGATATCGAGAGAAGTTCTAACCAGCTTTTTGATGTGTTTGGTTTTAAAAGAGAGGAAATTTCGCTTATTTCTGCTAAAGAAGGCACGGGTATGGAAGAACTGTTAAAGAGGGTGATTGAGGAGATACCTCCGCCTCGGGGAGACTTTAACCAGCCGCTTAAAGCAGTTCTTTTTGATTCTACTTATGATCCTTACCGGGGAGTTATACTTTTTATAAGGATATTTGATGGAAGTATTTCTGTTGGTGATAATATTCTCTTAATGCATCAGAATAAGACTTATCGCGTAGAGGAAGTTGGGGTATTCTTACCCCAAGCGCAAAAAAGAGATAATCTTTGCTGCGGAGAGGTAGGTTATATTTGTTGTAATATAAAAGACCCTCAGGATATTGATATTGGTGATACGATTACCTCTTCATCCAATCCTACGCCAAAGGCTTTTGAAGGATACACCAAGATGTCACCGATGGTTTTTTGCGGCATATTTCCTTCTTCGCCTAAAGATTACCCGGCTTTAAAAGCAGCTATTGAGAAATTAAAATTGTCTGATCCCTCTTTTGTCTATGAGCCTGACAATTTAGGCACCTTAGGCTATGGATTTAGGTGCGGCTTTCTGGGACTCTTGCACATGGAGATAGTCCAGGAAAGATTAGAGCGAGAGTATGATCTCGACCTTATCCTAACTTCTCCTAATGTTAAATATTTGCTAAAGAGGATAGGAGAAAAAGATGTAGAATATATAGAAGTCCCACATCAATTTCCCGATCCATCTTGCGTTGAAGAGATTTCCGAACCCTTTGTGAGGGCCACTATTGTTACTCCTTTAGAGGAGATGGATTCTATTTGCGATTTAGCAAAATCAAGGCGGGGTGAGTTCGTAAAGATGGATTATTTAGGTAAGGATAGATTAGCTATAGTGTTTGATCTTCCCTTAGGAGAAATTGTTATTGATTTTTATGACAATATAAAATCTTTGACTAGAGGATATGCTTCTTTTGACTATGAGTTTATCGGTTACCAGAAGACAGAAATTGTCAAGATTGATATTCTTTTTAATCAGAAGAAGACCGAAGCTTTTTCAATCCTGGTGCATAAAGAAAAATCCGAAATTAAAGCCAGGACTGTAGTCGAGAAGTTGAAAAAGTTGATTCCTCGGCAGATGTATGAGGTAAAGATTCAAGCCGCGATTGGTTCGAAAATAATTGCTTCTGAGAAGGTATCAGCCTTAAAGAAGAATGTTACTGCTAAGTGTTACGGAGGGGACATTACTAGAAAAAGGAAGCTTTGGGAGAAACAGAAAAAAGGAAAGAAAAAGATGAAACAGCTGGGTAATATAATTATCCCCCAGAATGCTTTTTTGGAAGTGCTTAAAATGTAAACAGAAATTACATCGATTAGAAAAAGATTACAGTGATTAAGTACGTAAGATGACATAAAATAAGGGGTGTAAGGTGACACCCCTGAGGTGGGCGAATGTCTGCCTGCCGGTAGCAGGGACTTCTCGGGGATGGCGAAGCTGAGAAAAAGGGGACGGTTCTCTCACTCGGAACCCATTACCTATCAATTAGTTATGACTAGACAATTATAAAATGCTTAAAGTCGGAAAAGGATAGTGTCCTTTACCAAGGTTTATAATACTGTATTTGTAACTTCTTATGTTAGAAAGGGATAGGGCAATGAGAACCGTCCCCTAAATACTAAATAGTCCCCTAAATATAAACGACTTTGATAAAAATTTTAAAAAAGATTGAAAGAATTTTGTATTCTCATACGTCTATTATTATATAGAGGGACGAAAATTTTGGCAGATGCCATGGATTGTCGAATATCAAAATCGCTCTTGACAGAGCTACTACAATGTGGTAACATTGTAGTAGAAAAGAAAAAGGAATTTTAGTGCGCATTCATGCCTTTGATTGGGATGAGAAGAACGAAGGCCATATAGCCAGACAGGGAGTTGCCATGTTTGAAGTCGAAGAAGCTATTTTATTTGATAAACCATTCTACTAGAGAAGTAGAGAGGGCAAATATATTGCTTATGCCGTTACAGAAGAAGGAAGATTCTTATTTATCGTCTTTGCCACAAGAGGGCGCGGCCAGATAAGAGTTATTACGACAAGAGACGTGAACGAGAAAGAAAAGCGCTATTATAGAAAACGAAAGGGAGTGAGATAAGATGAAGAAAAAGATACCTAAATTTAAAACTGAAAAAGAAGAAGCGCGTTTTTGGGAGACACATAGCCCACTTGAGCATTCAGAAGAGTTTGTTGATGTGAAACAACCGTTTGAGTTTTCCCCTGCTCTTCTAAAAAAAGTTGCGGGAAAGCGAGATGAACGAAAGCGCCATCTTACTTTAAGGATGGGCCAACACCAAATTGATTTAGCTAAAGTTATTGCTAAGTACAGAGGGCTTGGTTATCAAACCTTGATGAGGATGTGGGTCATTGAAGGCATTCATAAAGAGATTGAGATACACCCACAATTGAAAAAATTCCTTGCTTCAAAATAAGTATTGTTCACATAAACCTCAGTGAATTTAAAGCCAAAAGCAAATTACATTAAATATATCATTATATTGTTAAACTGCTATAATATAAATCTATGTAATCTCTTTATAAAAGATGAGTAAAAAGAAAAACGCATTAAGAGAGTGGGTAGAGGCCATAATTATTGCTGCTGCCTTGGCCATATTTTTGAGGACATTTTTCTTTCAAATATATAAGATTCCCACTACTTCAATGATTCCGGTTTTAAGCCCCGGAGATAAGATTTTTGTAAGTAAGCTTACCTACGGTCCAAAAATTCCCTTCACTCCCCTGCGGATTCAGGGGTTTGGTAAACCTAAACGATTTGATATAGTTGTATTTATTCCACCCAGCGATAGAAATAAGTCCTACATAAAGAGGTTAATCGGCTTACCCGGCGATAGAGTCAGCTTAAAAAATGGTAATGTTTATATAAACGGTAAAATAGTAGTTGACCCTAAGATTGCAAGAAATTATTATTATAATCAGGGAGAATATGGAATCAAGGGTAAAGAAGTAGTTGTTCCTCGAGGTAAATATTTTTTCCTTGGCGATAATAGTATTTCGTCGAAAGACAGTCGTGATTGGGGTTTTGCCGATGAAAAAGATATTATCGGAAAAGCGATTTTTATCTGGTGGCCACCAAAGCGCGTAACTATGTTTGAATAGGTGATCGGAAGTAAAAAAATTAATTTTCAACAATGAATCTGGCCGATAAATTAACCAGCATTCGGATTATCCTTATCCCGGTATTCGTTTCGTTACTGATTTATTCACGTGCTCATACTTACTTAAAGCATATAGTAACGGTGGTTTTTGTTATTGCAATCTTAAGTGACTTCTTTGACGGGTTAGCAGCAAGAATAAGAAGAGAGAAGTCAGACTTTGGCCAGATCCTCGATCCTTTAGCCGACAAATTACTGCTCTTCTCAGCATTTGTTTCTCTATATATCTTTAGACAAACCTTGCCTTTTACTTTTAAAATGCCATTAGGCCTGGTTTTAATCGTCGTAAGCAGAGATTTAATTATTCTTATAGGGGTCGTAATAATTAATCTTTTAAGGCGTGAAGCCATCATGTCGCCGTCTCCCTGGGGTAAGCTTACAACTTTTTTTCAGATGGCTACCATTCTGGCTTTGCTTTTAAATCTTCCCTTTTTCCCTTGGATTTGGAAGGGAGCAGCAATTTTTACCTTGATTTCGGGAATTAATTATTTTTTAAGGGGGGTACGCGCCCTAAATGCAGACAGTAAATCTTCTTATCGTTAGTTATCTTATTGGCGGGATACCTTTTGGGTTTTTATTTGTTTATTTGCTTAAAAAGGTCGACATAAGAGGTCTTGGTTCTGGTAACATTGGGGCAACTAATGTAACCCGGGTTTTAGGAAAGAAGTGGGGTATTTTGGTATTTATTTTAGACTTTTTTAAGGGTTTCAGCGTTCCTTTGATTGTGCCTTTTTTTGTAGCTAATCCATTGGCAATTCTTTTTATCTTAGCAATTATTGCTGCAGTTTGCGGGCATAATTGGACTCCTTTCTTAAGATTTAAAGGGGGGAAAGGGGTATCAACCAGCCTGGGAGGTATCGCTGGCTTGAGTCTTCAGTTCTCTTCTTTAGCAAGTATTTTTATATTTTCTGTATCCGTTTGGGTCATAATATTTTATGTCTTTAAAATTGTTTCGCTGGCTTCAATAATTAGTGCTTTTTCTTTCTTTATTTTTTCTCTTATTTTCCCCTTACCCGTAGAGTTTAGGATATTTTTCTTTTTGCTTTTTATCTTCATCCTAATCAGACATAAAAAAAATCTAATGCAGATTATGAAAAAGGAAGAATCTCGGTTTTGATCGTGAATCGTTTGACACTAAAATTATCAAAGAGTATAATTTGATAGGTGGAAAATTTTATTAAAAATATCCCGCCTCGCTTAAGAGCCGGTAAATTTTCCACGATAATTTACCGGCACTCGGCGGGATTTAATTCGACTAGAGATTTTTGGTAGCAATTAAAAGCTTCAAAAATCTAAGTCTCATTAAAGGAGGAGCTATGAGTAAAGAAAAAAGTGTATTAGAGAACAGGAAAAAGGCTTTAGATCTTGCTCTCGCGCAAATAGAAAAACAATTCGGTAAGGGCGCGATAATGCGGATGGGAGACGACACAAAAATGGATGTTGAAGCAATACCAACAGGAATAATTTTTTTAGACCGGGCCTTAGGAGTAGGAGGATTGCCCCGGGGTAGAGTGATTGAGATTTACGGCCCCGAATCATCAGGGAAAACTACCTTAACTTTGAGCATCATTGCTCAAGGACAAAGTAAAGGAGGTACGGCTGCTTTTATCGATGCCGAACATGCCTTTGATCCTAAGTATGCGAAGCTAATTGGGATAAAACTAGAAGACCTTTTAATATCTCAGCCTGATACCGGTGAACAAGCCTTAGAAATTGTAGAAGCTTTAGTTAGATCCAACGCCGTAGATTTAATTGTTGTTGATTCAGTTGCAGCTCTGGTGCCGCGGGCAGAAATAGAGGGGAATATGGGTGATTCTTCGATTGCTCTTCAAGCGCGGTTGATGAGCCAGGCTTTACGAAAGTTAACCGCTGCCATAAGTAAATCTAAGACTTGTGTAGTGTTTATTAACCAAATAAGAATGAAAATAGGAGTGATGTTTGGTTCCCCTGAGGTTACTCCCGGAGGCAGAGCTTTAAAATTCTACTCATCAGTAAGAATTGACTTAAGGAGAATAGCCACCATTACTACGCCGGATAATGGTGCGGTCGGTATAAAAGTACGGGCTAAGATAGTAAAGAATAAGGTTTCTCCACCGTTTAAAGAAGCAATATTTGAGATAATGTATAACGAAGGTGTGTCTATATCCGGAGCTTTGATTGATGCCGCAATTGATGAAGGAGTGATCAAGAAGTCGGGGAGCTGGTTTTCTTATAAAGATAAAAACTTAGCCCAAGGTAAGGAGCAGTTAAGAAGTTTAGTGAGAGAAGATGGCGCTTTAAGGACCGAGCTGGAACAAGAGTTAAAAAGCGACAGTTTTTCGGGGCAGAAACAATAATACCGTAAAGGAGGAGCTATGGGTAAATATATAATTAGTTTAGTGGTTTGTATCCTGATATCTTTACCGCTTTACGCTCAGGGTGTATCAGAACTGGAGAAGGCAACTATTGATGTTGCTGCCAGCGGAGGTAAGTCGGTAGTATCTATAAGCAGTGTTATTAAAGAAAAGATCGGAAGTAATTTTTACTTTGGTTCCCCGTCTGAGGGTTTTGACGATCCGTTCCAACAATTCTTTGGAGAGTTTTTTGGAGGATTTCCCGAAAGAGAGTATGAGCGAAGAGGGTTAGGCAGCGGAGTCATAGTCGATAAAGAAGGATATATTCTTACTAATGAGCATGTTATTAGCGGGGCAAGCGAAGTGAAGGTTAAACTATCTGATGGAAGAGAATTTGATGCCGAAATTAAAGGGGCTGATAAACGAAGCGATCTGGCGGTGATAAAGATAGATGCAAAAGGGCTTCCAGAAATAAAGCTGGGAAATTCAGATGATCTTCAGATTGGTAAGTGGGTGGTAGCAATAGGTAACCCTTTTGGTTTTGCTATTGATAACCCTGAGCCTACCGTTACTGTAGGTGTAATAAGTGCTTTGAATCGTTATTTGCCGGCCTTAGGGAGAAGAGACCGTGGTTATGATGACCTTATCCAGACCGATGCCGCAATTAACCCCGGCAATAGCGGCGGGCCCCTGGTAAACCTTAAGGGGGAAATTATCGGTATTAATACGGCAATTATTACCACTTCCGGGGGTTATCAGGGCGTAGGCTTTGCGATACCAATTAATAAGGCCAAGAAGATTTTAGATAAACTTTTCAGCGGTGAGAAAATTCTTTACGGCTGGCTGGGTGTAACCATCGATAATTTAAATGATGATTTACGCAATTACTTTGAGATCAAAGAGAGGGTAGGGATAATAGTCTTAAAAGTTTATAAGGATTCTCCGGCTGAGGAAAGCGGCCTTAAGGAGGGAGACTTAATTTTAGCCTTTGATGGGGAATCGGTTAAGACAACCAGAGATTTGGTACGCATGGTTTCGGCATCTAGCGTTGGGAAACGTATTCCTTTGGAGGTTCTTCGAAATGGCAAGGAGATAAAAGTTTTGGTAAAGATAGGTAAAATGCCCAAGGAAGGAGAAGAAATAGAGGAAGCAGAAGATGCTTCAGATAAAGTTTCTTTCAGGGGCATGGCTGTTGATGACCTAACACCTTTTTACCAAAGACGGTTTGGGATAAAAGCCGAACAAGGAGTGGTAATTACTGATATCGAAGATGATTCAGCAGCTGATAAGACTGAATTAGAGGTTGGCGACGTTGTTCTTAAGATAGAAAATAAGCAAATAGACAGCAAAGAAGAGTTTGTGGCTGTCACTTCTAAGGTAAAAGGCAATTGTCTAATAAAGACAAATCGCGGATACTCTGTTCTTAAAGCGAAATAGTTGAAAGACTTTAATCAGGCCCTCAGTTATTCTTTTCTTCTTCTAAAGTATCGCGCCCGAAGCCGGAATGAGATAATTTCTCGTCTTAAGAAAAAAGGGTATACTTCGAAAATAAGAGAACAAACAACAGATTATTTAGAGAAAAATAACTACCTAAACGACGCAGATTTTACCAATTTTTTTGTCAGTTACGCACTAGAAAAAGGTTGGGGTCCAAGAAGAATTGATTTCAACCTTAAGAGGCTGGGTATTTCCTCATCCTTGCGTAAAATAGCCTTAGAGAAAGATTTTGACTACAATAAAACTGTGCGAGAGATTATTCTAAGAATGCTGGGTAATTATAGAGCAAAGAAGCCGGCTATAGCGGCAAAAAAGATTTGGAACAGGATAGTAACTCACTTGGTGCAAAAGGGGTTTGATCGGGAAGTTATTTACCAGGAAATGAAAAATCTGGGAGTAGATAGATTTGAAGACAAGTGAGTTAAGAAAAAGATATTTGGAGTTTTTTAAAAAGAAGAATCATAAGGTTTTTGCCTCTGATACTCTAGTTCCTGATGATGCCTCTCTCCTTTTTACCTCGGCCGGGATGAACCAGTTTAAACCTTATTTTCTAGGTGAGAAGAAGGATGTGGCTAGGGCTGTTTCTTGTCAGAAGTGTTTGCGTACCGGGGACTTAGAGAGAGTCGGTGAAACTGCCTACCATCATACTTTTTTTGAAATGTTGGGAAATTTTTCGTTTGGTGATTATTTCAAAAAAGAAGCAATTGAGTTTGCTTGGGAATTCATCACCAAAGAGTTAAATAGGGATGAAAAGGATTTGTGGGTCTCCGTATACAAGGATGATGAAGAGGCTTATAGTATTTGGAAGGATAAAATTGGTGTGCCTGAAGGAAAAATAATTAAGCTAGGCGAAGATAGTAATTTTTGGCCGGCTAATGCGCCTAGTGACGGACCCAATGGTCCTTGCGGCCCTTGTTCTGAAATTTTTTTTGATAAAGGTGTGAGTATTGGTTGTGGTAAAAAAAGGTGCAATCCTGATTGTAGCTGCGGCCGATTTGTTGAGGTTTGGAATTTAGTATTCACCGAGTTTAATCGAGTAGGAGTAAATAAGCTAGAGTCTTTGCCTCAGAAGAATATCGATACTGGTATGGGCTTAGAGAGAATGGCTGCTGTTTTGCAGGGCAAAGATTCAAATTTTAAAATAGATATTTTAGCTCCGGGTTTTAATTTAGTTGCCAAGATTGTAGGTGCAAAGAAGACGATTGATACTCCGACAACTGTAAATACAATAAACGCTATTGTTGACCATGCCCGAGCTGCTACTTTTGCAATTGCTGACGGGGTTTACCCCTCCAATGAAGGAAGGGGTTATGTAATAAGGAAAATTATAAGAAAGGCCTTGTGGAGCGCAAACCTACTTTTATGGGGACAAAAAGACCCGTTTATATACAGATTAGTGGCTTTATTTTCAGAATTAATGAATGATTCTTATCCAGAGATTGCAGAGAAAAAAGATATTATTGCTAAGGTTATAAAGGCAGAAGAAGAAAAATTTCTTTTTGCGCTCGAGGAGGGCAAGGAGAATCTTTCCATAAAAGTTACTGAATTGAAAAAACAAAGAAAAAATATCTTAGAAGCAGAAGACGCATTCAAACTTTATGACACTTATGGTTTTCCGTTGGAGTTGAGTAAATATATTCTTCAAAAGCATAACATAGCTGTGGATGATCAGGGTTTTGAGAAACTTCTTTCGGCTCAACGAGAGCGTTCACGAAAGAAAAGTATGTTTGATGCCGGCATATTTAAAGCCGGCGAATTTGATTTCAAGGAAAAGAGCGAATTCATTGGATATGACAATTTAGAAGGAAAGTGCAAGATTTTAAAACTATTTGTAGCTAACACTGAAAAAGAACTGATAAAAAAGGGTGAGCAGGGCTTAGTAATTTTAGATAAGACTTTCTTTTATGCCGGAAGCGGCGGCCAGCTTAATGATCAGGGTAAGCTATCGACTAAAAGCGGAGAGTTTAAGGTAGATAAAGTATTTAAAGTTGCTGATGCCATTATCCATCAAGGTTCTGTTATAAGCGGTGAGATTAAAAAAGGTGAGGCTATCGCTTCTGTTGATCGGGGGAGAAGAGAAGCTTTAGCCCGGGCTCATACAGCGACCCATCTTCTTCAGGCAGCTTTACGCCAAGTTTTAGGCGAGCATGTTGTCCAACAAGGTTCTTTAGTTGATGAGGATAAATTCCGTTTTGACTTTACCCATTTTAACCGATTGGCTGATCAGGAGATAGAAGCGGTAGAGAATTTAGTTGCAAAATTTATCGCCCATGCCGATAAGGTTGAAAAAAAGGAACTTAGTCTGGAAAATGCTAAAAAACAAGGTGCTCTTGCTTTTTTTAAAGATAAATATCATAATAAAGTGCGGATGGTGTCAGTTTCTGATTATAGCAAGGAATTATGCGCCGGTATCCATGTTAATAATACCGCTGAGATTGGAAATTTTGCGATTATTTCGGAATCTTCGATAAGTAGCGGGATTAGGCGGATTGAAGCAGTAATCGGTAAAGGCGGCGGCACTTCATTTTTAACTCGTCGTAAGGAAAAGCAACAAGCAAAGAAGGCTTTAGACGAAAAAAAGAAGGTAGATAAGGCAAAGATTATAGAGAAAATTGCCGATCAGGAAGAAAAATTCCATATCAATAGCTTGAAAAGAATAGTGAAAGGCAATAAAGGAAAGGTGAATGTTCTGATTCATGAATTTGAACCACCAGCGTCATTGAGAAGTTTAGCGTCTCAGACTATGCTTATGTTATCGGATAGAGATAAACAAAGAGTAGGCTCAGGGGTCATATTTATTGCAACTAAGGGTTGTGAAAAAGATATTTTTATTTGTTCGGCTACCGATGATATAATTAAAAAAGGTTTTAGCTGTAAGAAGTTTATTTCGGAATTCGGAAAAGAGTTGTCATTAAAAGGAGGGGGAAATGATAGAACAGTTCAGGGTGTTATACCCAATAGAGGGGATGATTTTATAGTTAGAGTCAACGAGTCTATCACTAAATTTATTAAAAAATGAGAGTTGTACGAAATTTAGAGAGTTTAGAGAAGTTACTTCGCAGGAAGCGGGTACGCAAAAACAAAGTTTACGAAAAAGTCAGCAAGATCATTAAAGATGTCTGCGAGAACGGAGATAATGCTTTAGTCAAATATACCAATAAGTTTGACAAAGTAAAAGTGTCGGTTCAGGAGTTAAGGATTTCCGAATCTGAGATAAGTGCTGCTTTTAATGAATTGGACTCGTCTTTAATATCAGCCTTTAAACTGGCTATGGATAATGTAACAAAGTTTTATAAAGGGCAGGTTCCTAAAACAGTTAGAGTTAAAGAGGCTAACGGTAAAACTCTTATCAGCCGCTACCTACCCTTAGAGCGGGTAGGAGTATACGTTCCGGCTGGAACCGCTCCTTTGGTTTCCTCGGTATATATGGCTGTTATCCCAGCCTTGGTTGCCGGGGTCAGGGAGATAGTTTTAGTTTCACCGCCGGGTAAAGACAAGAACATAAATCCTTTTATCTTAGCTTTAGGTTCTTTGCTTAAAATAAACGAGATATATCGTATCGGAGGTGCACAAGCTATTGCCGCTTTAGCTTGCGGCACTAAGACTATCAGGAAGGTAGATAAAGTTGTTGGCCCCGGTAATGAGTTTGTGACTGAGGCTAAACGTCAGCTTTTTGGAGAGGTAGATATTGATATGCTTGCCGGGCCTTCAGAGGTAGTTATCTTAGCTTCTAAAGATGCTAATATCGAACATATTATTTGGGACTTAGAGGCTCAAACAGAGCACTATAACGGTTTAGGAATCTTAATTACTAATTCCCGAAAAATTATCAGGGAGGCAAGAAATAAAAAGATTCCCGGTTTAGCTCTGCGAGTAAGAAATTTAGAAGAAGGTTGCCGGGTAGTAAATTGCATTGCTCCCGAGCATTTGGAAATTTTAACTAAGAAACCTTCTTCGCTGATAAAAAAAATCAGAAATGCTGGCGCAATATTTTTAGGGGATTATACACCGGTTGCTTTAGGAGATTATACTGCCGGGCCAAGCCACATTCTTCCTACCGCCGGTACTAGTCGATTCTTTTCCTGTCTTTCAGTCAGGTCTTTTCTCAAGGAGTCGCACATTATAAACTACACCAAGAAAGCTCTGCAGGAAGAGGAACAGGTTTTGGAAAAAATAGCTACCCTTGAAGGGATGGTTAAACACATCGAGAGCGTTAAAAAGCGGTTGATTTAAAATGGAGGATCTATGTGGTTTAAGAAGCGTAAGCAGGTGAGAAAAGCTGCCATAAATAGAAAAACTAACGAAGTGGATATTAAGGGTGAGTTTGTTGTTGACGGCAGGGGAAAGGCCAGGATAAATACCGGTTTCGAACCCCTTAACCATTTGCTTACTTTATTCTCATTCCACGGGTTGTTTGATTTGAGCCTCAATGCCGGAGGCGACCTTCAGCATCACATAATTGAAGATATTGGTATTGCTTTAGGTAAAGCCTTTAAGGAAGCTTTGGGAGATAAATCTGGTATCAACCGTTATGGTTCATTCTCAGCGACTATGGATAAGGTAGTGGTTGAGGCCAATATTGATATCAGCGGAAGGCCCACATTGCATAAGCAGGTAAGTGCAAATAATGAGATGACGATAAATAATATATGGGATCATAGTAAATTTGATGATACTAGTTTTACCTCTAAAGACGCCGAAGAATTCTTAGAAGCTTTTACCCAGCATGGTGGTTTAAGCCTTGTCTATAATATCAAATCAGGAGAAGGAGACTTACACCATTTACTAGAGGCTCTTTTTAAAGCTATGGGTAAGGCCTTGGATCAAGCCACTCAAATCGATTCTCGCCGTAAGGGAGTTCCTTCGACAAAAGGAATAATAGACTAACCAAATAATTAAAAGATGATAGCAATGGTTGATTATGGAATGGGGAACCTAAAGAGCGTAGAGAATAGCGCTCTATTCTTAGGCAAGATGGTGAAAGTGAGCAGTTCCCCGGCCATTATAAACAAGGCTAAGAAAATAATTTTTCCTGGTGTAGGACACTTTGGCCGGGCTGTCAAAGAGTTAAAAAAGAGGAAGCTTTTTGATCTTTTAAGAAAAAGAATCGCAGAAGGTGTGCCTTTCTTAGGGATTTGCCTCGGGATGCAGTTATTATTGGAAAAGAGCCAGGAAGCCCCGGGCATAAAAGGATTAGGGGTTATTAGGGGCCAGGTGAGAAAGTTTGTTGACAAGAAGTTGATTGTTCCTCACATGGGGTGGAACCAAGTAGAAATCAAAGGTAAAGGCAGAAGAGCAGATAAGACAGGTGAGGGGTTATTTAGAGGAATAAAAGATGGCAGTTTTTTTTACTTTGCTCACTCCTATTACTGTCAGCCCAAAGAAAGTAGTGTTATTTTATCAACTACTACTTATGGGAGTGAATTTGCCTCTTCTTTACATAAAGAGAATATCTGGGCGGTACAATTTCACCCAGAAAAGAGTCAAAAATTAGGTTTAAAGGTTTTTAATAATTTTCTTAAAATATGTTAGTAATACCGGCAATTGATCTATGGGAAGGTAAGGTGGTTCGTCTTCTAAGGGGTAATCCAGCCGCTTCTACCGTGTATAGCGATAAGCCGCTTGAGGTAGCTAAGAGCTGGAAAGAAAAAGGGGCAAAACTCCTTCATCTGGTTGATCTATCGGCAGCTTTAGGTCATAAAGATAATTTGGATATCATTACTGCGATTTTAAACGAAGTCGATGTTAAAGTTGAGATAGGCGGCGGCATAAGAGATGTCGAGAAAGCAAAAGAGTTAATTGCTTTGGGAGCCCAGAGGGTAATCGTAGGAACCAAGGGCCTAGACGATAAGTTCCTTCAAAATTTAATAAAATCATTAGGGGTGGAAAAAATCGCGGTAAGCGTAGATACTATTGATTCTCATCTGGCGATAAAAGGATGGCAGGAGAAGACTTCATTTAAGACTTTGGATTTTATAGCCAATCTGATAGCGAAGGGCATAAAGTGGATAATTTATACTGATATTTCTCGTGATGGGACCTTGGAGGGGGTAAATTTAGAGCCGATAAGGGAGTTTAAAACACTGTTTACCAAGGGTAAAAAGGTTAATATTATTATCTCTGGCGGGGTATCTTCCTTTGAGGATATTAAAAAAATTGAGCAAGAAATGCCCTTTATCTGGGGAGTAATTGTCGGTAAAGCCCTTTATGAAGGAAAGATCGTTTTGGAAAATATAAATATTGACAATATTTAGGAATATGGTATAAAACTCTCTATGCCCAAGACGAAATTTTTCAATAAGGAAGAGCGAAAATGGTTACTTATCGATGCTAAGGATAAGGTTTTGGGCCGCTTATCTACCCGGATAGCCAAGGTATTGCAGGGCAAGACCAAGGCTACTTATAGCCCTAATTTTCTTTGCGGAGATAGGGTAGTCGTGGTAAACGCAAAATATCTGAAATTTACTGCTAATAAGTGGGATAGCAAAATTTATGATAAGTTTACCGGTTTTCCTAGCGGCCGTAAAGTGATGCATCTTAAGGTATTAAGCGGGAAGAATTCTTCCCGCATACTCTACTTGGCTGTAAAGGGGATGCTTCCCAAAAGTAATTTAGGCGCCCAGATGCTTAAGTCGCTGAAAATTTATCCTGAGGCTGAGCATAAGCAAAAGGCTCAAAAACCGCAAACCGTAAGTATTTAATTATGGAAAAAAAAGAAAAGATAAGAGAAAAAGAGGTGTTGATGGCTACCGGGAGAAGAAAAGAAGCATCTGCCCGGGTAAGATTTTTCCCTAAGGGGGAAGGAAAGATTCTGATTAACGGTAGAAAAATTGAAAATTATTTCTCTACTATAGATAATATTATGCAGATTAAAAAGCCTTTAATAGTCACTGAGCTCCAAGGAAAGGCAGATGTTTTGGCTAAGGTAAGTGGAGGCGGAATGAGTGGCCAAGCCGGAGCAGTGAGCTTAGGTATTTCTCGATGCCTTTTAGAGTGGAATCCTCAGCTAAGAACTTTATTACGGAGAGAAGAGCTGCTTACTCGTGATCCCCGGGCCAAAGAAAGAAAGAAGTATGGCCGTAAAGGCGCCCGCCGCCGATTCCAGTGGACCAAGCGATAATTTATTGCTTGTAATCATATTTACCAAAAACAGAATTTTTAAAAGTCCTTGACAATTAAGGATGAATGAGTTAAGTTATTTTACTCTTTAAGAGATAATTATGTTTACCCATATTGAAGATATTCTTGTAGAAATTAAGGCTGGACGGCCGGTTATCGTGGTTGATGATGAGGCCAGGGAAAATGAGGGTGATTTAATCATCGCGGCTCAGTTTACTAAGCCCGAGCTGATCAATTTTATGATCAGCGAAGCAAAGGGTTTAGTCTGCGTTCCGCTTACTAAGGAGCGGATTAGCGATTTAGGGTTGGATCCTATGCACTATCAGGCCGGAGCCGACCCTTTTAAAACCGCTTGGAGAATTTCTGTTGATGCAGCTACCGGGACAACTACTGGAATTTCAGCCTTTGACCGGGCCCGGACAATAGAAGTTTTAATTTCTGCCCAGAGCGTTCCCGGTGACTTAATTAAGCCCGGACATATTTTTCCTCTAGAAGCTAAAGAGGGCGGAGTTTTAGTAAGAGCTGGGCACACTGAGGCAGCTGTTGATTTAGTAAAATTAGCCGGTCTTTATCCTGCCGGAGTAATTTGCGAAATCATAAATCAAGATGGTTCTATGGCCAGGCTCACCGACCTGATTGAATTTGCCAAGAAACATAATTTAAAAATCTGCACCATTGCTTCCTTAATTGAATATCGCCGGGAAAAAGAAAAATTGATAAGATTAGTGGAGAAAATCAATTTACCTACTGATTATGGCCAATTTACATTTTTTCTTTATGAGTCGTTAATTGACAATAGTGAACATATTGCTTTAGTCAAGAATAAAGTTACCGATAAACCTATTCTTGTCCGTGTCCATTCAGAGTGTCTTACCGGTGACATATTTCTTTCCCGAAGATGTGATTGCGGAAGGCAGCTAGAGAAATCTTTAGAAACAATCAGCCAAGAAGGGGGTATTCTGCTTTATCTGCGCCAAGAAGGAAGGGGTATTGGCCTTAAGAATAAAATAAGAGCCTATAGCTTGCAGGAAAAAGGAGTTGATACTGTAGAGGCAAACCATCTTTTAGGTTTTCCTCCTGATTTAAGAAATTACGGAATCGGAGCTCAAATATTGGTAGATTTAGGAGTAAAAAAAATCCGGTTGCTTACCAATAACCCTAAAAAAATTATTGGTCTCGAAGGTTATGGTTTAGAAATTACCGAACGGGTACCGATAAAAATAGAGCAGGGAGAAAATAGCCAATACTACCTAAAGACGAAGAAGAAAAAATTGGATCATATATTGTAAAGTAATCAGGATAAGGGAGGTAAATATGAAAGAGGTAAGAGGAAGTTTTTCTGGAAAAGGTAAAAAAATAGTTATTGTTATTTCACGATTTAATGAATTTATTAGTAACCAATTACTCCAGGGTTGCCTGGATACCTTAAGAAAGTCAGGAGTAACTGAAGAAAATGTTTCGATTATTTGGACACCGGGCTCTTTTGAAATACCTCAAGTGTTAAGCAAACTCGATACAAAGAAGCTTAACGCCGTTATTGCTCTAGGAGCGGTTATCAGAGGTGAGACTCCCCACTTTGATTATATTGCTTCAGAAGTAACCAAGGGGATAGCTCGTATCTCGCAAGAGAAGGGAATTCCTATTACTCTGGGAGTGATTACCGCTGATACTGTTGAGCAGGCAATAGAGCGATCCGGAACAAAACAAGGCAATAAGGGTAGAGATGCGGCCCTAACTGCTTTGGAGATGGCCGACATTTATTCGCAGATATAATTGCGGATAGATATTCATTTTGACAATTTGTGTTGTGATGCGTTTACGATCAAAAGCCAGAGCAATTGCTCTATCCCTTCTTTATCAAATAGAGCTATCAAGAACTGACCCTGTCCAAGCCCTCGGCAATTTTCTAGAAAATTATCCCCAGAAGCAAGAAGTTATTGATTTTTTCTCTTTATTAGTAAAAGGAGTAGTGGAAAATATTTCTTCAATTGACTGCTTGATAAAGAAACATGCAAAAAACTGGGAGATTGAAAGAATGGCAGTTATTGACCGTAATATCTTAAGGCTGGGTTGCTTTGAACTGCTTTTTTTAGAAGATATTCCTCCTAAGGTTGCCATAAATGAGGCGATAGAATTAGCAAAACGTTTCGGAGATATAGATTCGCCGCGATTTGTTAATGGCATCTTGGATAAAATATATAAGATGGAAAGAGATAAAAAATGAAAAAATGCGATTTACATATCCATTCTAACTTTTCTGATAGTGATGCTGACTTAGAAAGCATTTTCCAACAAGCCCAGGAGAAGGGCTTAGCCTGCATTGCTATTACTGACCATGATACTGTTGACGGCGTAGCTAGAGCTCGTGTCTATAGCAAAACTTATAATGTCGAGTTAGTTGAAGCTCTGGAGTTGAGCGCTGAACATAACAATCTAGAGGTCCATATCCTGGCTTATTTTATTAACTCTGATGACAGAAGGTTAAAGTCGGAATTAGCACATATAAGGGATTTGAGAAGAGAGCGGCTCATCTGGATGGGAGAGAAACTTAACTCTTTGGGCATAAAGGTGAATACTCAAGAGTTATTTTTAAGTATAAAAGGGGCAGTACCTACGCGCTTGCATTTGGCCCTATATCTTCTAAAAAAGGGTAAAATTAAGACTCTGGCCCAGGCTTTTAATAAATATCTTTCGCCGGGCAGACCGGCTTATCGGGCTCGCTTTAAGTATTCAGTAAAAGAAGCAATTCAGCTTATTAAAAGTTTTGGCGGTTTAAGCGTTCTTGCGCATCCCCATATGATTTCTGAGCAATCTTGGGTAGAGGAGTTCATTACCTCAGGAATAGACGGCTTAGAGACAATTTATCCTAACATGACGGAAACTTTAAATTCCCGCTATAAGAATTTAGCCGACAAGTTCGGGTTGTTGCAAAGCGGCGGTTCTGATGCTCATGGCAGTTATAAGCAATTTGTAAATATCGGAAAGGTGAGTGTGCCTTATGATTGGGTTGAAGAAATGAAGAGACGTTGCGGGAGAGGCAGGTGTTAACAGCACAAACCAAGAAAGATATCTATTTCTTGAAAAAGACCTTTCCATTAGCCAGGAAAGGAGAAGGTTTTACTTCACCTAATCCTTTGGTAGGAGCTATTTTGGTTAAGCATAAACGGATTATATCTTGCGGTTATCATCGTCAAGCTGGCAAGCTTCATGCTGAAATAAAAGCAATCAAGGCAGCTAAGGAGAGTTTAAACGGAGCTACACTTTATATCAACCTGGAGCCTTGTTGTCATTTTGGTCAAACTCCTCCCTGTGTCGATGAGATTATTAAAAGCGGCATAAAGAAAGTAGTTATTAGTGTAACCGATCCCAATCCCAAAGTTAGCGGTAAATCGATTACAGAATTAAGAAAGGCCGGAGTAGAGGTAGTGCTGGGTTTATGCAAGGATGAAGCCTGCAGGCTCAATGAGGTATTTTTTAAAAATATGAAAGAAAACGAACCTTTTGTAGTAGCAAAAGTAGCCCAGAGCTTAGACGGAAAGATTGCTACTCAAAAGGGTGTATCTCAATGGATTACCTCAAGTGCAAGCCGAAAACTTTCTAAGAGTTTGCGAGATAAGTACGATTGCGTCCTAGTAGGTGCCAATACTTTTAATAAAGACAATCCTCATCTTGACGGCTCAAGAAGGATTCCTTATAAGGTAGTGGTTTCGGCACGGTTAAACCTGGCTTTAAATTCTTATATTTTACAAAAGACTCCCGAGAAATTAATAATTTTTACTTCTGATAAGAATAAGAGTAAGAAAAGAAAGTTTCCGCGTTCGGTTAAGGTTTTTTTCTTAAAGGAGGATAAAGGAGTGCTGCCAGTTAGAAAAATCCTAAAAATTCTCTATTCCTTTAAGATAATGTCTGTTTTTATCGAAGGAGGGCCTTATACTCTTGGCCAGTTTTTTCAAGAAAAGGCAGTGGATAAAGCTTTTTTCTTCATCGCACCGAAAGTTATCGGCGGCAGTAGGGCTCTTGGTTCAGTAGGAGCAGAAGGTTTTGTTAACCCCAAGGTTTCTCCTTACCTAGAGAATCTTAAGCTAAAGAGAATTAATAAGGATATTCTCATTTGGGGCTATCCACGATATAAACCAGGAAAATAACCTGTTTTTAAAGTTTAGTTATGAGAAAGAGTAGTAGTTATTGTTATGAGCTGATTATCAGGCGCCGCACAATACGTTTGTTTAAGCAAAAAGAAATTCCTCTAGCTACCATTAAACGAGCAATAAATGCCGCCCGTCTTGCTCCTTCGGCAGCAAATTTACAATTTCTAGAGTATTTAGTAGTGAGAAAAAAACCAGTAGGCGAGAAGATTTTTCTCTATACCCGTTGGGCGGGTTATTTATATCCTAAGCGGATGCCCCAGCCTGGCAAGAGGCCGACTCTTTATATAATCATTCTGGTGAATAAAAATAAGTCTAAAGATCACGACTTAAGAGATGTCGGAGCAGCTGCTGAAAATATAATTTTATCACTTTTAACTGAAGGTGTAGGAAGCTGTTGGATCGGCTCTATAGATAAAAAAGCTATAGGTAAAATATTGAAGATACCCCCTAAGTATGAAATAGATTCCTTGATTGCTGCCGGTTTTTCTGATGAGGCCCCAAAGTTAGAGAGTAGTTCTGGGAATGTTAAGTATTGGCTTGATAAAAAAGGGCGGCTGCATGTTCCCAAGCGGCCGCTTAAGGATATATTCCACTCAGAGGGTTTTTGAAGAAGATCCCCCTTTTTTTAATTTTCTGCTATAATTAATAAAATATGGAGAATAAAAGGCGCCTAATAAGATTAGAAGTTAAGGATTTTATAGAAATCCGGCCGCTAAACGAAGTAGGTGCTTATATCAAGAGTCAGAGCACCAACTTTAGCTTAATGGGAGTGTGTTTTTCTTCACCCAGGGAGTGGCAGAAAGGACAGGTTCTTCTAGTCGATTATTTTATACCCGAAGAGTTAGATTCAGTCCGGTTAAAAGTAGTAGTAGTTTGGTCAGAGTTAATTGATTCTAAGAACGGCTATTTTTGCGGTGGCAAAGTAATTGACGTAGAAGAGGCCAAACAAGAGAAATTTGCTAATTACTATTTTAAACAGCTAAAGAATAGATTCTTCTGAATCTGGTGTCTGGCTTAAAGCCCGGCCTCTATTTAATATAAATCATGCCTGAGAGTAATGATGTTCAATGCTTTGAATCTCCCCAAGTCGTTGTAGTTGAAGCTTCTGCCGGTTCGGGGAAGACCTATTGTTTAACCAAAAGATACCTGCAGCTACTTATAAATCCCCGTCTAAAATTGAATCAAATTCCCTTGCGAAATATCCTTGCCATCACTTTTACTAAAAAAGCTACCCTCGAGATGAAGGAGAGAATTTTGGAGTTTTTAAAAAGGATTGCTCTTGATGCTTTTTCCAACAAACAGGAAGAAGAAGATATTTTACAATCACTTGGTTTAGAGAAGGACTTTGCTCAGAATAAGGCTAAGCTGATTATGGATGAGATTATTAAACATTACAACTTTTTTCAGGTTCAAACTATCGATAGTTTTATTAACGCTCTTCTTTCGGGATGTTCCTTAAATATTGACCGCTCAGCGAGTTTTAAAATAAAGCGGGATTATTCTCAGCAGCTTTGCTTTTGTCTGGATTTAGTAATTGAGCAGGCAAGAGATAAGGCAGAAGTATTGAGGGTGTTAGAGGAGTTTTTACAGCACTATCTCTTTGTGGGTAAAAGAGGTGGCTGGTTCCCCAAAGAGGATATTTTAAAATTATTACAGTTTTTATTCAAATTGAGCAACAAGTATGGGAAAGTTTTTAGTCCTTTTGAAGGTGAATCTAAAGATATAATTAAGAAGAAAAAATATATTTTCACTCAAATTAAACAGCTGTCGGAACACTGCCCTTCCGGCATCAACGCCGGGGCAAAAAAGAATGTTTGTTCTTTTCTCGATAAAAGTGATGCCATCTTTGATATTGCTAACATACCGGCTGCCTTAAAAGATAATATTACTCCGATGAACAAAGATAAAATTGCCCCCAAAAATTTCACCAAAGAGTGGCAGAAAGTTTATGATTTACTCAAAGAGCTCGTTGAGCTTGACGCCCGTGTCGCTTACAACCCTTATGTAAAGCTTTGTCAGAGAATCGGTGATTTTTTCCAGCTTCGCTCTAAAAGCGAAGATGTGTTATTTTTAGAGGAGCTTAATCGAAAAGCGCAGCTTCTTTTTGATCAGGAAGGCATAACTGTTGCCGAGGTCTACTACCGTCTAGCGACTCGTTTCAGGCATTATCTTATTGATGAGTTTCAAGATACAAGCTTCCTGCAGTGGCGTAATTTGGAAAGGATGGTTGAGGAAGCACTCTCAAGCGGCGGTTCACTATTTTACGTTGGCGATAAAAAGCAGGCGATATACCGTTTTCGAGGCGGTGAAGCCGGACTCTTTGATGCCTTAAGAAAAGAATTCATCCACTTTAATGTAAGAAATACTTATTTGACTAAAAACTGGCGTAGCCAAAAAGCCATTGTTGACTTTAATAATCAGGTATTCTCAAGAGTAAATCTCAAGAAAACACTTGCCCTTGCCGGCATTACCCAAGAGTTAGGAGAAAGCGAAAAGGATATCGATGAGATTCTTAACGTGTTTAATGATGCCATTCAGCAAGAGCTTAAAGAAAATAATCGTGGCTATGTTTATGTTGAACGAATCCAGGAGAGGAATAAACAGGAACGGAATGAGGTTATGCAACCGAAGATATTGGGATTGCTCAAAGACCTCAAGAAGCGTTTTCAATATGAAGACATAGCCATTCTTACCCGGGACAATAGTGAAGTCGAACTGGTTACTTCTTGGCTTCTGGAAGCCGGTTTCCCTGTCGAATCAGAAAAGACCTTAAATGTTATTGAAAATCCTTTAATTAAGGAGATTATTTCATTCTTAAACTTCTTATACTTACCCTTAGATGATTTAAACTTTGCCGGTTTTATTCTTGGTGAAACTTTTAGCCAGGCAACCGGTATAGCCCATAACGATATTACCGACTTTATTTTTAGGGCCCATAAAGAAAAAAAATTCGATACTCAATTATCTTTATACCGCTTATTTCGTCAGGAATATCCCCGGGCTTGGGATCAATATATCAGCCCGTTCTTTAAAAGTGTTGGTTTGGTTTCACCCTACGAACTAGTGGTAAGTATTTATCAAACCTTGAGGGTAATGGAAAACTTTAAGGGAAACCAAGCTTTCCTTATGAAATTTTTGGAATTAATAAAACAGAGAGAAGATGACTATGTGGGTTTAAGTGAATTTCTTACTTACCTAAAGGAAGCGCCGCAGGAGGATTTATACGTAAATGTTTCTCACAGTAACTCAATAAAAGTTCTCACTGTTCACAAGTCCAAGGGATTAGAATTTGGTGTTGTGGTCATTCCTTTTTTACGTGTTGATATAAGTCCTGAGACCGGCGAACGAGGTAGTAGCTCATATATTGTGCCCAACGGGAGCAAGGATTTAGGGATTCTACGTTTCACCAAAGATCATCGGATATATTCACCGGCCTTAGAGAAGATTTATATTCAGAGTTATAAAAAAGCTTGTATTGACGAGTTAAATAAAATCTATGTTGCCTTAAGCCGGGCTCAGTTTGAATTGTATATCTTTATTCCCAAAAAAAGTTCAAAAGGAAATAATAAAGCCGGCTTTATAATTCCTCAAGATATAAGTGAAGTAGGAGGCATGAAGATCTATGCTAGGAGTGAGCGGGATACTCAGCCGACAATAGAAGTGTCGGCATCAGTTTATAAAGAGTGGTTAGAGTTAGCTTCCAATGAATTTGGTGAAACTTTAGACATTAAGAACCGGCAGAGCCTCTTGGAGGGAAATATCTTGCATATAATGCTTTCACAAATCGGGGATTGTAAGGGTTTAAATATTGAAGAGGCGATGAAAGTAGCTTCAGAAGTAACTCGCAGGCAATATCCAGCTATCAAAGATTTTTCTTTCTATACAAGCAAAGTCCGGCAGCTGCTGGAGAACCCGGAGCTTAGAGATATCTTTTTCGCCGGGCCTGCTAAGGTTTTTTGCGAGAAGGAAGTGGTCAATCGTTTTGGGGATGGCAAGCGCATTGATCGATTAATCGTAGGGTATGAAGAGGCCTGGGTGGTTGATTATAAGCGTTCTAAGCCGGCCGGGCCCGAAGTTAAAAAGCAGATATTTGATTATATTCAGATTATTAAGGATATTTATCCCCGGCATAAAGTTAGAGGATTCTTGGTGTATTTAGACGAGATTTGTAAAGAGGAAGTTAGGCTTTAAAGAAATCAGCCTTAATGGACAGAGTAATTACTTATAGTTTTGGTGAAAACTTTATCGCTAACCTGGCTAATTTTATTAGCGATAATTTTTTAAAGACAGATAATGATTTAAGCCGTATTGCTTGCGTCTTTGGCGGCCGGCGGCCGGCTCTCTTCTTACAGCGGGAACTTTCTGGCAAAATAAAAAGAGCTTATATCCCTCCTAGTTTCTTTAGTATGGATGAGTTTATTGATTACCTCATCTCTTCCCAGAGCTTGAAGAAGATCAGTGATTTAGATGCCTGTTTTCTTATTTATACTTTAGCTAAGAAACATATACCCATGCTCTTAGAGGGTAGGGAATCTTTTAGTGCCTTTCTTCCTTGGGCTCGGGAAATTGTTTCCTTCATCGAACAGATTGATTTAGAAGATATTGACAGCCAATCTTTACTCTCTGTTGAGAAGAGTGCCAGTATCGGCTATGAGATCCCGAAAAGCATCAATAATTTACTTACCCAAATAACCGCATTGCGCAGTGCTTACCACAAGGCTTTGAGCCAGAAGGGTCTTTGTTCCCGGGGCCTAAGGTACGCACAAGCTGCTAAGTTTGTTGCCAAGAAGAGAGTAGAAGAATATGAAGCAATACTTTTTTGTAATTTTTTCTACCTTCATACGGTTGAACAAAAGATTGTTAAGGAAATTTATCAGCAGGGTAGGGGAATCTGTATTTTTCAGGGTTCAGAAGATAAATGGTCTGTGTTGAAGGCTAATGCTAAAGAATTAGCTGTTTCGATTAAACCTAAGGGGAAGGCTGCTTTACCTAATTTTTCGCTCTATCAAGGGTTTGATCTGCATTCGCAGATTAGTATTGTCAGAGAGGTTCTTGGCAGGATTAAAAACAAAGATAATACTTTAATCGTTTTGCCTCAGGCCCAGGCGCTTATTCCGCTGCTTACAGAAGTTACATCACTGTTAGATGAACTTAATGTTTCTTTAGGATACCCCTTAAAACAGAGTTCACTCTATGTTTTATTCGACCTAATGCTAAAAGCCCAAGGCAGCCGGGCTAAGCAGACCTATTACACAAAAGATTATCTCAATCTTATGCGTCATCCTTTGGTTAAGAACCTCAGCTTGGGGTCTGATTCTGCAATTACCCGGGTAATGGTCCATAAAATTGAAGAGCTTCTTCAGGGACAAGAAGAAACTTCTATTGGCGGAAGCCTTTTTTTAAGCCTTAACGAGATAGAGGCAGAGGAAAAAATTTACTTACGTAGCCATCAGGTTTTGGCTAATATGGATATTTCAGTGAGCAGTGAAGATTGCAAGGTGCTTCTGGTTAAACTACATCAGATATTTTTTGAGCACTGGCAAGAGATTAGGAATTTTAAACAATTCAGCGATAGATTCTTAGAGCTGCTTAAAGTCTTGGTTGAGAATAGTAAGTTGGTACATTTTCCCTTTAATCGTAAAGTAGTGGAACAACTATATAAAGTGGGTGAGGAGTTGGAAAGTTTATCCTTTGCCCAAGAGAAGTTTAGCTCTGATGAAATCTGGGAGATCTTTCAGCAAATACTTCAGGCTAAACTGGTTCCCTTTCTCGGTTCACCCCTGAAAGGTACTCAGATATTAGGGCTTCTTGAGGCCCGTTCGCTTAGTTTTGAAAATGTAATTATAATCGACTTGAACGAATCAATACTGCCAAAACTTAAAATTTATGAACCTTTAATTCCTCGTGAAGTTATGTTAAATCTAGGTCTAAATCGTCTGGAAAAGGAAGAGGAGATACAGCGTTATCAGTTTATGCGTTTAATTTCAAGCGCAAAGAATGTCCACCTGATATATGAGGTGAACCAGGAGAAAGAAAAAAGTAGGTTTGTCGAAGAACTGCTCTGGGCCAGGCAAAGCCAAACTAAAAAATTAGAGGTTACAGTCGTCCCTAAAGCACAGTTTTCAGTTGCTATAGTTTCAGCAAGCCCAAAGATCAAGAAAACCAAAGATATGGTACGGTTTTTGGAGAAAGCAACTTATTCAGCCAGTCGTTTGAATACTTATCTTAACTGCCCTTTGCGATTTTACTATCAGTATCTGTTGGGGTTAAGAGAAAAAGAAGATTTGCTTCAGGATCCGCAAGCTCCCCATATAGGAACTTTTATCCACGAATTATTAGCCGATACTTTCAAGGTTTTTATCGCTAAGAAACCGGTAATTGATCAACGCTTTAGAGCGAATTTTTTCCAAAGAATGGAGAATAGTTTTCAGAAGCTGTCCCGGCGAATGAAGTCTGATTCTTTCCTCTTGAAGCGAATTATCGCTGACCGGATGAATAAATTCCTCAATAGCGAGGCTGAACGTAAGGTAGCTAAAATAATATCTCTTGAGAGCAGCTGTAAAGGGGTTTGGAAGTTAGGCAATAAAACCATTCGTTTTCAGTATACTGCCGATAGAATTGATCAGTTAGACGATAAAAGCATTGTGGTCATTGATTATAAGACTGGTAGCACCAATATTGTACCTAAAAGACTTTCAGCGCTGTCGAGTATGGAGATGAACCGAAGTTCAATCAAGGATAATCTTAAATCTTTCCAGTTGCCGCTTTATTACTACTTCACAGCTAAAGAATTTCCTAATGCTTTGGTAAATGCAGAAGTTTATAACTTGCGTACTTCTGAACGTAAAACCTTTATCTCTCCGGAAGATTTAGCGCAAAAAGAAAAGGTTAACTATTTATCACTCCAGGCTTTGGCGGCAATATTACGGGAGTTGTTTGATCCCAGCCTGCCTTTTGTCCCTGATAAAGAAGAAAGACGGTGTCAATTCTGTCCTTTTGGTTCACTTTGTAGATAATAATTATTTTTTAGGCCGGATTGAAGGAATAAAAAAAGAGGAGGGAACGGCATTTCCTCCTCTTTTATTTTACTTAAATTTTCTTAGAATCTTTCGCCGCTAAAGTTACCTCTATCGGTTCGGGGGCGCATTTTTCGCGCTTTGCTTACCCGCAATGCTCTGCCGTTTAATTCTTGTTCATTTAACGTATCTACTGCTTGTTGGGTTTGTTCCTCGGTTTCAAATTCTGCGAATCCAAAACCTTTGGATTTCCCGGAAAATTTGTCAGTAATTATTTTCACATCTTTAGCACTTAGACCTTTTTCTTCGATGAATTTCCTTAAATCATCCTCAGTAGTACCAAACTCTAAGTTACCAATATAAACTTTTTTCTCTTCTTCCATTACATTTTCTCCTTAATTCATATATGTTTACACAGACAAAATTACCCTTAAATTTTTTTCTTCTTGATCCTCCTTTTTTGAGACGGTTTCGTATAGTATTGCCGTTCCCGAAACCTTCTTATAATGCCTTCTTTTTTACACTGGACCTTAAATCCTCTTAAAGCCCGTTCAAAATCTTCATTTGTCTCAATTCTAACTTCTGCCATGGATCCTCCTATATTAGGGTTTTTACTATACCATATTTTCTCGTTTTTTCAAGGTTTTTTAACGATTGTGTTTATTCCTTAGTTTTGGCCGGTTTTAGGCGTCAGGCAGCCGGATTTGCCTAATATTGGGGGAAATTATCCTTTATTTAAGGCTTAAATTATGATATGCTTTTTAGGTATGGAATCAGCAGAAAAGCTCAATCTTTGGGATATTTTTTGTCTTGCCACCGGGACGATGATTTCTTCGGGTTTATTTATCCTTCCGGCTATTGCCTATAAATACAGCGGTCCGGCAATTATTTTAGCTTATTTTTTAGCCGGACTCCTGATAATCCCCGCTGTTTTCAGTAAATCAGAACTTATCAGCGCAATGCCCAAGGCCGGAGGAACCTATTTTTTTATCGAGCGAAGTTTTGGCCCCCTTTTGGGTATATTAGGAGGCTTAGCTAGCTGGTTTTCACTGAGCTTAAAGAGCGCCTTTGCTTTAATCGGCATCGGTGCGTTTCTGGAGTATTTTTTTCCTCTGGCAAGTGGCCCTCAGCTTTATTTTCTGATCAAACTTACTGCAGCTTCGTTTTGTATAGTTTTTGTAGTGGTAAATATTTTTAGCGTTAAATTTACCGCTCGCATTCAGAATTTGATGGTTACCTTTCTCCTTCTGGCCGGCTTTACTTATATTATTTTAGGGGTAAGAGAGGTGGCTTGGCAGAACTTTCAGCCCTTTTTTCCGCAAGGAGTGGCTTCCTTATTGCCGGTAACCGGAATGATTTTTATCTCTTACGGTGGGCTGACTAAGGTTGCTTCTATTGCTGAAGATACTAAAAATCCTTCCCGGACTATTCCCTTAGGGATGTTTTTGTCTTTCTTTGTTGTCCAGATACTTTATTGTCTCTGTGTCGGGGTCACTATCGGTATTTTGCCGCCGGCTACAATAACCTCTACCTTTACTCCTTTAACTCAAGGGGCTTTAAAATTGGGGGGTTTAGGTTTTGGAGTTATTCTTTCCTTAGCCGCATTGACTGCTTTTGTTAGTACTGCCAATGCCGGGATACTAGCTTCTTCCCGTATACCTCTGGCCATGGCCAAAGATGACTTGCTTCCTTCCCGCTTTTCGCTTGTTTCCCAAAGATACCGGACGCCTCATATTTCGATTCTTTTTACCGGTTTATTCATGTTGGTCTTGATACTATTTTTGGACTTAGAGGATTTAGTAAAGATAGCTTCAACCCTGATGATTCTTCTTTTCATTTTTGTTAATTTATCAGTGATTATAATGCGGGAAAGTAAGGTAATAAATTATCGTCCCATCTTCAAAGCTCCGTTTTATCCTTGGATCCAAATTTTTGGGATTATTATTTATAGCTTTTTAATTTTTAAAATGGGTAAACTGCCGGTAGCCACAGGTCTTTTTTTCGTGGGAGCCAGTTTTACCTGGTTCCTATTGAGTTTTAGTAAAATAAAAAGGCACTCTGCACTGATGCATTTAGTAGAGAGGATTACTGCAAAAGAATTTGTAGATACTTCTTTAGAAGATGAATTAAAGGAGATTCTCCATAAGCGGGATAAGATCATCAAGGATAGATTTGATCATATAATAGAGAATTCGCTTACCTTAGACATAGACGAAGAGATGAGTCGAGACGATTTTTTTAAACTTATATCTGAGGCACTTTCTCTGCGTTTAGCTATTAGTTCTGAACAAATAAAGGAGTTGCTAATTAAACGAGAGGAGAAATCCCATACTGTAATCGAGAAAGGTTTAGCCATACCTCATATTGTTGTCCCGGGCGAGCATAAGTTTGAAATTGTGCTGGTGCGGGCCCGTAAGGGGATAATATTTTCACCTCAGGAAGCCCCGGTAGAGATTATTTTTGTTCTTGCCGGGTCCCTTGATGAACGAAATTTCCACTTAAGAGCTTTGATGGCAATTGCTCAAATCGTGCGTGAAGGTGGGTTTTATAATAATTGGATGCGGATGAAAGACAAAAAAGCTTTAAAGATGCTGGTTTTGTCTTCGACAAGGAAAAGAGAACGAGGCCTTTAAACGAGAAGGTGGTTTAGGATTCGCCTAAACCAAAGCGAATGGGGAAAATTGCGGTTTAGGCGAATCCTAAACCGATACAATCGAAAACTGTTGTAATTAAAAGATGCGAGTATTAGTTACCGCTGGTTCTACCTGGGCCAGAGTTGATGATATTAGAATACTTACCAACCGTTTTACCGGCAAGACCGGCCTCTATTTAGCCCAAGGATTAAAAAAAAAGGGCCACTCAGTTACTCTCTTGATAAATCCTCATTGTTTGGGTAAGATTGCAGGTTTAAGATTCATTCCTTACCGATATTTCGAAGAGTTTAAAAGAGAAATTATTAAGGCAATAAAGAAGCAGCACTACGATGTAATTATCCATAGTGCCGCAGTCAGTGATTACCAGCTAAAGTATCCTCGAGTGGGAAAAATCCCTTCAGGGAAACTCGTGACCTTAAAATTAGTCCCGACCGATAAAATCATAAAACAGATTAGGGCTTTAGCTTCGGATTCTTTGCTTATCCAATTTAAATTAGCGCCGAAGCAGAAGGGAATTATAAAAGAAGCTTACAGGAGCCTAAGGGAAAACCAAAGCGATTTTGTAGTTGCTAATGCCTTTGCGGACATGCAAACCGGCTATAAAGCTTTTTTAATTAACCGGGATAAGAAGGTTATTTCTTTAGGGTCTAAGCGGGCGCTGCTGACTGCCTTAGATAGGGTTATTAATTCGGGACCTGTCCCGAATTAAAAGGTTTACAACAGGAACCTATTAGATTACAATAAGCTTTGTTTATGGAAAAGATTAAAAAAAATAAGAATATTCTGTTGGGGATAACCGGAGGGATTGCTTCTTACAAGAGCTGCGAGTTAGTCCGTCTGTTTATCAAAGGTGGATACTCAGTTAAGGTAATGATGACTGAGGCGGCAGCAAGGTTTGTTTCTCCTTTGGTTTTTCAAGAGTTATCTAACAGCCCGGTATACCTAGATATGTTTAGCTTAATAAAAGAGGAGAAGATTCAGCATATAAGCCTTGCTCAATGGGCGCACCTTTGTCTTATCGCCCCCCTTTCAGCCAACACTCTTTCTAAAATAGCTTCCGGTATTTGCGATAATCTTCTTACTTCAGTCGTTTCTTCTTTAAGCAAAGATGTAAAGGTTTTGTTGGCCCCGGCCATGAACGAAAACCTGTGGAAAAATCCGATAATAACCGAGAATGTGAAGAAATTATCCGCCATAAGCGGATCTGCCTCCGGCGGAAAAAAAATAAAAAAGTATATCATCATGCCTCCGGGGATTGGTGAATTAGCCTGTGGTGATTACGGAGAAGGAAGAATGCCTGAGGCTAAAGATGTTTATCATAAAGCGACCGCTCTGCTTAAGTAATATTTTGCCCTATGACAATTTATCTCCTTTTTACGATACTGGCCGCACTCTTAATTATTCTCGGAATCCTCATTTTTAAATTAGGCAGAGAGAGTAATCTCTTTAATTCTCAGAAAACAGTAGTTGAAGGGCTTTCGAAGATCTATGAGCGTATTGGGGGTTTAGACCGGGGCAGCCAGGAAATTTTGCAACTTACCAAGTCTTTCCAAGATATTTTAAAACCTACCAAAGCCAGAGGTATTTTCGGCGAGAGCATCTTAGAAAACTTGCTTACTGATATTTTACCCCAAGAGGTAATTATTCCTCAATACGGGTTTAGGGATGGTAAGCGAGTAGATTTTGTGATTAAACTTCCCACGGTAATTGTGCCGATTGATGCTAAGTTTTCGGTTGAGTCTTTTAAAAACTACCTGGATGCCGCAGAATCTGATAAAAAAACCCAATACCGGCTTTGTCTGGAGAGTATAAAAAAGAGAATTACTGAGACCGCCACCTATATTTATCCTGACGAGGGAACAAGCGATTTTGTTTTGATGTATGTTCCTTCAGAGGCAGTCTACTATTTTATTATTACCGAGACCCGGCTCTTAGAATTCGCCCATCAGAAGAAAGTCTTTATTGTTGGCCCCAATACCTTGTATGCCTATTTGAAGACCATTTTTATTGGTTTTCAGGCCATAAAGGTTGAGAAGAAGGCCCGGCAAATTTACGATAACTTAAAGAGATTAGAAAAAGATTTAGTTAATTTTATGCGCGATTATGCGACTTTAGGCACACACATAAGGAGCGCCGGTTTACGCTATGATGATCTAGCCAAAAAGATTGAAAACATTTCTTCTAAGCTGCAGGTTATTGAAACTAAAGATAATGAAGATTAAAGTAAGGGTAATACCTCGGGCCAAGAAGAGGAGGGTTGAGGTCTTTACCCGGGGTTTAAAAATATATCTTAATTCACCGGCAATTGAGGACCGGGCTAATAAGGAATTGATAGAGATTCTTTCTGATTATTATAATATTAAGAAATATAACATCGCCATAGTTAAGGGCAAGAAACAAAGAAATAAGATAGTCCAGATAAGTGAAATTAGCTGAATACGAACATTGCGTTTTAATCCGGTTAAGTTTGCCCGGGAAAAATTATCCAGGCTAGGGGTTAGGGCTGATAATTTTTGGGACTTGGATATTTGTAGTTTTTGTTCTCAAGATAAGTTTTTCTCTTTTCGAAGGACAAAAACTAAACAGAGAACGCTTTCTTTCATTTTAATGCGCTGATTAAAGAAATTACCCTATTGATAAAAAATATCCTTACATTTACAGGATAATATGATAAAATTAGAAACTGTATTTTTTGAGCTTACTAACCAAGTTTAGTCGAGGATGGAGTTAAAGAAAACCCCTTTTTATCAAAAACATATCCAAAATAAGGGCCGAATTATTGATTTCGCAGGCTGGGCTCTTCCCTTAGAATATAAGAGCATGTTAGTTGAGGCGAAAACCGTAAGGAAGGCTTGCGGTATTTTTGATGCCTCGCATATGGGTGAGATAACAATAAAGGGCAGAGGTGCTCTTCCTTTCCTGCAAAAACTTATTTCCAATGATATTTCGACAATTAATGCCGGCCAGATGCAATATAATCTTTTTTTAAATCAGGACGGTGGTATTATTGATGACTTAATGGTTTATCATCAGGGGGAGAGTTTCTTATGTGTGGTGAATGCGTCTAATAAGGATAAAGTGCTCAAGTGGCTTAAGCAGAACACTCAGCCTGAAGTAGAGATAATAGATAAAAGTTCCCAGTTAGCGCTTATCTCTGTTCAAGGGCCATGCTCAGTTAAGGTAGTAGAGGGAGTCTTGGGAAGAGGAGAAGCCGAACTTGAGTACCTATCTTTTATAGAGAAAGAAGCCGGTGGCCAAGCTGTTCTTGTCTCCCGCAGCGGTTATACCGGTGAAGATGGATTTGAAATATATCTTCCTTGGGAGGAAGCCAGCCAGTGGTGGGATAAGTTTATGGATCAGGGGCAGAAGTTTGGCCTCAGCCCCTGCGGTTTAGGTTCTCGGGATATATTACGTATCGAAGCTGGTTACCCTTTGTATGGTCATGAGCTAGATGAGATAACTAATCCTTACGAGGCCTCTATAGGTTGGGCGGTTAAGCTAAATAAAGACTTTATCGCTAAAGAAAGGCTGCTTAAAGTAAAAAACCAGGGCCTCAAGAGAAGAAGAATAGGATTTATTATGCAGGAGCGAGCTGTTCCCCGGCAAGGATATTCTCTTTATTCAGAAGGGAAAGTAATTGGTGCGGTATCCAGTGGCACCTACTCACCGAATATTAATAAATTTATTGGCATGGCTTATGTAGAGAACGTTTATGCTAGGGTTGGCGGAGAAATTAGCCTAGCAGTAAGAAACAAATTATATAAAGCAAAGATAGCTAAACTTCCCTTTACAAAGACCAAAACAAGAGGGCGGGTAATAGCTGAGGAGGTTTAAATGGCCGAGTTAAGATTTACTAAATCTCATGAATGGGTAAGAGTCGAAAGTGGTATAGCCACAATAGGGATAACCGACTATGCTCAAGAGCAACTGGGAGATATAGTTTTTATTGAGTTGTCTAAAGTTGGCGATAAAATAAAACAATCGGCTCAGCTTGGTATTATCGAGTCGACAAAAGCGGCCAGTGAGTTATGTGCTCCTATAAGCGGCGAGGTGGTTGAGATAAATAGTGAGTTAGCTAATAACCCTCAATGGATAAACAAATCTCCTCTTGATAGCGGTTGGATAGCGAAGATTAGGTTGGAGAATTTAACTGAGTTGGATAATCTCTTAGATGAAGTTGCCTATAGAGAACTAGTTGAGGGAGAGATTCATTAAGCGACGATAATATGCCGTACGTACTTAACACAAAAGAGGATATCAGAGCGATGCTTAAGGCTATAGGGGCTGGTTCTTTAGATGAACTTTATTCTCTGGTTTCTCCTCAGCTAAGGTTAGATAGCCCGCTTAACATACCTAATGGCTATAGCGAGCAGGAGGTAAGGAGAAGAGTAAAAGAGCTTTCTGATAAGAATACTGCCTTGAATAAGTTTAATTCTTTTTTAGGTGCCGGATGCTATGACCATTATATCCCGGCAGCCCTCTCCTTTATTCTTTCTAGTTCGCAATTTCTCACCGCCTACACTCCTTATCAAGCCGAGTGTTCTCAGGGGATACTGCAGACTATCTATGAGTATCAGAGTTTTCTCTGTCTCTTAACCGGTATGGATGTGTCTAATGCTTCACTTCTTGACGGCGCTTCAGCTCTTGCCGAAGCAGTGCTTATGAGCTTGCGAATAACCAGACGCAAGAAAATTATTTTGGCCGGTGTTTTTCATCCCGAATATAAGGAGACTTTAGATACTTATTTAAGCGGGTTTAATGTTATTATTGAAGAAGTGAGTTCAGGTGATGATGGTTTAGCGGATATTGAGATTTTAAAACGGACCCTGGATGAAGATACTGCCTCTTGTGTATTTTCAAGCCCTAACTTTTTTGGTCTTATTGAAGACGTGGAGGGTTTAACGGCTATAGCTAAGACTAGGGGTGCTTTAGCAGTTATGCTTACTAACCCTTTGTCTTTAGCAATTCTAAAAGATCCGGGTCTCCTGGGAGCGGATATTGTCTGTGGTGATGGGCAACCTTTAGGAGGAAGCCTAAATTTTGGCGGGCCATCCTTTGGTTTTTTAACTGCTGCCAAGGATTATTTGCGGCAGATGCCGGGAAGAATTGTCGGTAAGACTAAGGATGCAAAAGGGAACGTTGCTTTCTGCCTTACTCTTCAGACTCGGGAACAACACATAAGAAGAGAAAAAGCTACCAGCAATATTTGTTCCAATCAATCTTTAAATGCAATAGCTGCAGCAATTTATCTCGCTTTGATCGGGAGAGAGGGGTTGAAAAACATTGCTTTGTACTCTTTAAGTAATGCTCAATACCTTTACCAGCGTCTAAAAGAGGTAAGGGGAGTTAAGATTCCTTATTCTTCTCAGATTTTTAATGAGTTTATTTGGGAGGTCGAAGATGCTGGAAAGATAAAGGATGAACTCTATAAACGGAACATTATTATCGGTTACTGCTTAGGCGATAAATTCCCTGAGCATAAAAACGCTATTTTAAGCTGTTGTACCGAAACCAAGAGTAAGGAGGAGATTGATAATTTTGTTAATACTTTAGCTGAGGTTCTTCATGGATAGAGAGGTTATATTTAACAGGGATAAGGGGCTTGGGAAGACTACTTATGTCGGAAAACCCCAGGTTCCCCTATCAAAATTAGAAGAGATTTTTCCCCGGAAAGTACTTCGGGATGACTTGCCTTTGCCCAATCTCGGAGAGCTGGAAGTTGTTCGCCATTACTTGCAGTTAGCCGGGTTAAATTTTTGCGTGGATACTAATTTCTATCCTCTTGGTTCCTGCACCATGAAATATAATCCTAAGATCAACGAAGACCTGGCAGGGTTGGAAGGTTTTACTAATATTCATCCTTACCAAGAGCTGCAAGACTTACAGGGGGCTTTGGAGTTAATTTATAGTTTGGAAGGTTTACTTTGTGAGATTACCGGCATGAAGCGGTTTACTTTTCAGCCTTCCAGCGGCGCTCATGGAGAGTTAACCGGAATGTTAATGATTCGTAAATTCCATGAGACGCAAGGCAATAAGAAGACCAAAGTAATTATTCCTGATTCAGCTCACGGAACAAATCCGGCCACTGCCTCAATGTGCGGATATCAGACTGAAACGGTAGAGAGCAATTCTTCCGGATTGGTAGACATTAATAAGTTGGAGGAGATGGCCGATGAGAGTGTAGCGGCTATTATGCTTACCAACCCTAATACTTTAGGTTTATTTGAAGAGAATATTTTAGCCATAAGCGATATTATTCATGGAAAGGGAGGGCTGCTTTATTATGATGGAGCAAATTTCAATCCGCTTTTAGGTATAACAAAACCTTCGGTTATGGGCTTTGATATAATTCATCTTAATCTCCATAAGACATTCTCTACTCCTCATGGCTGCGGTGGACCAGGTTCAGGAGCGGTAGGAGCTATTGCTGAGTTGTCTGATTTCCTCCCGGCACCTTTAGTGGACAAGATGAATAATCAGTTTTATTTTAATTATGATTTAAAACATTCTATTGGCCGGCTAAGAAGTTTCTACGGTAATTTCGGAATTTTAGTAAGAGCCTATGCTTATCTCCTGCGTTTGGGGAGAGACGGCCTCCTGCGGGTGGCTCAACATTCTGTTCTTAACGCTAATTATATAAAGGAGAAGCTAAAAGACTATTACCAGGTAGCTTTTCCTAAAAAATGTATGCATGAGGTGGTTTTTACTTGCCAACGCCAGAAAGAAGCGGGAGTTTTAGCTTTAGATATTGCCAAGCGGCTGATTGATTTTGGTATTCATCCTCCGACAATGTATTTTCCTTTAATTGTAAAGGAGGCGTTGATGGTTGAACCGACCGAGTCTGAGAGCAAACAGAGTTTAGACTATTTTATTCAAACCATGATTGAAATCGATAGAGAAGTCAAATTCGATCATGAAAAAGTTAAGACATCTCCTCACCAAGCGCCGGTAAAGAGAGTTGATGAGGTAACGGCAGCAAGATTTCCGGATTTAAGATGGGAAAAACCTGGCGTCTGATTTTAGATCAAAAAAATGATGGTTATTATAATATGGCAGCTGATGAGGCCATATTGCTTCATTATGCCGTTTCTAAAACTCCTACCTTGAGAGTCTACGGGTGGAAGGAGCCGATTATTTCTTTAGGCTATAACCAGAAGGCTCAAGAAGTTTTAAATCCCCAAGGAGAAATCCCTTTTGTAAGAAGGATAACCGGTGGTTCAGCTATTCTTCACCACAAGGAGCTTACTTATAGTTTAATTTGTTCCCGGGAGGACTTAAAACTACCCCAGGGAGTTAAGAAATCCTATAAAATAATTTGTTCTTTTCTTAAATACTTCTATAGTCAATTGGGGCTGGAAGCAAATTTTGCTATTGATTTACTTTTGCAAGAACAAGGAGATTTTAATAGTTTAGGGCAGTATAAGAATTCTTGCTTTTCGGCTTGGCAACACTTTGATCTTTTAGTGGGAGGAAGAAAAATTGGTGGCAATGCCCAACGGCGTAAAAAAAACATTATTTTTCAACAGGGCAGTATCCCTCAGGAGATAGACTTCTCTGGCTTAAGCCGAGCCATAAAGGATTCAAGCAGCCAGCCCAGCCGGGCAACGTCTTTAATCGAAGCTCTAGGCAAACCTTTAAGTTTTAACTTTCTGCGTTCGCTCCTAGCGCTCAGTTTTAAACGCACCTTTGGAATAGAATTTAAGCAAGAAGGGTTTTTGCCCCTGGAGACGATTAAGGCTACTTACCTGTTGGAGGAAAAGTATAAGTTAGATAATTGGAATATTGATAAGATAGTTGAAAATGTTAGAATTTCAGCGTAAACCTAGCTGGTTGAATAAAAAAATAAACCTTGGTGTTTGCCACAAGTTAAAGAGTTTACTAAGAGATTTGCGTTTACGTAGCGTCTGTGAGGAATCTTCCTGCCCGAACATTTCAGAGTGTTTTTGCAATGGGGTCGTTACCTTTATGATTTTAGGCGATACCTGCACCAGAGAGTGTGCTTTTTGCGGCGTCAATAAAGGCAGGCCTGCTCCTGCCGATTCTGATGAGCCTAAACGGATAAAAGAAGCAGTGAGGAGATTAGGCTTAAGCCATGTGGTAATTACTTCACCGACCCGAGACGACCTTAGCGATGCTGGTGCAGAGCTTTTTTACCGGACTACAGAAGCGGTGAAGAGTATAGATTCTCGAATAAGGGTAGAAATTTTAATACCTGATTTTAAAGGAAGAAGAGATTTAATTAAGAAGATCGTTAAGTCTCGAGCCGAAGTGGTTGCACATAATTTAGAAACTACAGCTTCATTATATTTGAAGGTAAGAAAGGGTGCTGATTACAGCCGATCCTTGGAAGTTTTAAGGTTAATAAAAGAAATCAATCAAAACACTTTTACCAAATCCAGTCTTATTTTAGGTTTAGGTGAAAAAGAAGAAGAGGTCATTCAGGCCTTGGTAGATTTAAGGCAAGCGGGCTGCGATTTCTTGACCCTTGGCCAATACCTGCCGCCTTCTTTAAGTCACTATCCGTTAAAGGAGTATGTTAATCCCGATAAATTTACCTTTTTTGAACAATATGCTGGGAAGTTGGAGTTTCGCGGGGTCAAGAGTACTCCCTATACCCGGTCTTCTTATTTAGCCCACACCTTTTTCTAGCTATTCTCTACCTTTTCCTGATTTCTCTACAATATATGGTAGTAATACTAAATATATGCAAGATATAGTAAAATAGTATAAATTATAACAAATTATTCTTGACATCAATCAATATATGTAATTTAATAGTAACATAAGGTAATTATAAGAAATGATTAGAAAAAAAATGCCTCGTTTAATGAACGTTAATGAACTGGCCGATTATTTAGGTTTGCAGAAGCAAACTATTTATAACTGGTTACATAGCCGTAAAATATCAGGTATAAAGATTGGCAAAGTTTGGCGCTTTGACCGGAAATATATTGACCAGTGGCTAAGGAAGTGTAGCCGAGGGTAGTTCTGTATAAAAATTTAAGTAAGCGATGAAGCAAAAAAAAGTTGGCTTATATTTAGGTACAAATTCTGTAGGGGCGGTAATGGTTCAAGGGAAAGACCTGATTTCTTTAGCAAGGTTTGAACTTTCTTCTGTGGAGGAATCAAAGAGAGAGGCTGCTAACGAGGAAATAAGATGGGAAGCTTTAATAAATAAGACTTTACGGGAATTAGGCAGTGAAGCCAAAAATATTTACCTATCGGTAGCTGACAGGGATTTTATTTTTCGACCCTTGGATATGCCGATAATGAGAAAGAAAGAGGTGGAATCTTCGTTAGTTTATGAAATAGAAAAATACATTCCTTTCAAGATAGAAGAGTTAGTCTGGGATTACGACTGCATCACTTTTTCCAAAGAGCGAAAGATGGGTATTGCTTTCGTTGGAATAAGAGAAACTAACTTCCAAAGATTCGAGTCCATATTATCCCGCCTAGAACTTAGACCGGTAGCCCTGGAGCCTTGTTGTCTGTCTTTAGTTCGAATCATTAAATCATTAAAGAGATTCGCCAGGCTTAAAGATTTTGCCCTTTTAGACTTTGCTCAGTCAGAAGCTTATCTTACTTTTTTTCAGGGAGACTTACCGGTCTTTAACCGTTACCTGGTAGTTCCTAAGAAGGAAAATAGCCTTGATCTAGATGAGTTTATTGATGCGGTAAATTTTTCTTTTCAATATTTTAAACGAGAATTCAGAAATTACCGTTTGGAAAAACTTATTGTGATCGGAGACCCTGATTTAGAGCGTTTAACTTCTCCCTTAAAGGATGGTCTGCATATAGAGATAGATACTATGTCACCCTACGATTTAACTGCCCGCAATAACGCCCGAATCGAAAACGTCAAAGCTCTCGGTGCATTGGATACGATTCGCTCCACTTATAAATTTAAACCTCAGTTGAAAAAGACCGTGGAGCCTCTTTCCTCATCTCCTGAAAGGCCAAAGGAAGTTGCCTTAAAGGTAGGTTTGTTAAGCACATTAACCGGGGTAGGATTAATTGTGGTTATCGTTCTTTCTGTAATGTTAGCCAATAATATATTTAATAAGAAACTTTCTTTGAAGCGGAAAGAAGAAAGCATGTCGCTGCCGAATATCTTAGCTGAACTTTCCTGGCCGGAGAGAGAAGACAGGACAAATTTAGAGGAGGAGCATATTAATTCTTTGAGGAAACTTCGGACTTCCCTTATCCGGTTTTCTTCTTTTTTTGAAATGTTGGCTAGTACGGATGCACTCCCGTACAGGTTATGGCTTGAGAGTTTAACTATTAATCCTCGAGATGAGGGTTATCGGGCTGTTTTGTCCGGCCGTATCTTTCGAAACGATAGTTATGAAGAGAGGCAGGGTATAGATGACCTGGTTGCCAGCTTAAGAGAAAATGCAACGGTGAGGTCAATTTTTAGCAAGATTGAACTTGATTCTTTGAATAGAGACCAGGAGGACGGATTTGAATTTACTGTTTTTTCGGTTAATTTAGAGAAATAAATGAAGAATATAGAGCTAAAAGATTTATCAGCTTACAAAAACTTAATTATTGGTTTAGCTATTGTGGTTATTTTTGTCATAGCGGTTCGCAAAGTTCTTTTTCGTTATTCTTTACAGAAGAGCGAGGTAGCAGTGCAGATGCGAGAAATAGAGGATGGCGAGATAACACTACTCCGATGGAGCAAGTTAAAGGCTGACGCTGAGGAGTTAGCAAGGGGTTTTTTTGTCGAAGATACCTCACTACTGGGGAAGTTTATAGAGAATAAAGCTAGAGCTTCAAGGGTAAATATTGGGTCTTTGAAGACATCTAGCTCAGAGAGCGACCTTTCTTGGCAGATTTTAATGCAGTTAGGTATCACTTGTAATTATAGCGATTTTGTAACCTTTATAAAGGCGATTGAAGAAAAAAGTGTAGTTATCGAGAGGGCTACGGTATATCGGGGTGATCAAAAGGGAAAGGTGAAAATAGATTTAGCTTTAAAGGGATTTATCCTTAAAAAATGACAAAAAGAGTATTTATTTTTATCATGACTTTTTTTTTCTTAAAACTTACCTATTCTCAGGATAAGTATAAGGATCCTTTTGAACCCCTCCTGCCTCAGAGCAAGAAAGTAGAGGAAGTAAAAACAGAAGAGATAGATCAAGAGGCCGAAAAAACTCTTCCTCCGATAGTTTTGCAGGGAGTTCTCTGGGGTAGCGATACTCCCCAGGCGATAATTGATGGAGAAGTATACAAGATAGGCGATAAACTGCAAGATTTAGATGCTAAACTTTTTAAAATTGATAAAAATATAGTATTTATTTCTTATGGGGAAAAAATACATGAGATAAAAATCAAGACAAAGGGGGGGCAATGAAAAAGATTTTTTTAATAGTTTCGGTGCTTCTGGTATTTTCTTGGAGCGGAGGGTTCGCTCAGGATAATATTTACGGAGACTATTTAGCTGCCAGCCTTGATAAGAAGGTGTCTTTAGACTTCGAAAATGCACAATTAAACGATGTTTTGAAGCTGCTTTCTCAGCAGGTAGGCCTTAATTTTGTCTCTGCTGAAGCAATAGGAAAAAGAGCGCTAACTCTCTATATCGAAAATGTGCCTTTCAAGGAGGCAATGGATGTAATATTTGAGGCTAACGGCCTGGCTTATGATTATTATCCTGATTCTAAAATATTTGTGGTTAAGGAGATGGGCAAGCCATCCAGAGAACTAAAGACTAAAATTTACTACTTAAAATATGCCCGGTTAACGACTTCCAAGATAGATAAACATTCAATGACTATGCTGGAAGGCGAAAGCGAAGAAAGCGAAGAGGACCAGGCAATAGGGATTAGAGATACGGTAGCGGGGCTATTGACTGAATTTGGAAGAATAGCCGAAGACCCTTTGACTAACTCCTTGATTGTAACTGATGTCCCGTTTCAATTTTCCATAATTGATGAGGTAATAAATAAATTAGATATTCCGCCGGCTAAAGTGCTGATTGAAGTGGAGATGTTAGATGTTGCTAAATCTCATCTCGATCAAATCGGTTTTAACTTTGCCAATGGCCTGACCGCCAGTTTTACCCCTGGTTCAAGGCAGACCCGGTTTCCCTGGGATAATAGATTGTTTGGACCGGGTACCGGCGGAGCTGACCCCACCCTCTCTACTTTGAGCTTAGCTAGTTTTACAACAGTACTGAAATTCTTAACCTCAGACAGTACCACCAAATTTATTGCCCGGCCCAAGATACTGACACTTAATAACGAGAAGTCAGAGGTTAATCTTACCCTCGATGAAGTAGTCGGCCTTACTACTACCACCAATGAAGATGGAAGCACTACTCAGGAGATAGAGCGGGAAGATACCGGGACCAGATTAACGGTTACTCCTCAGGTAAATCTTTTCACCAAGGAGATTACCTTGACTGTTGAGATGTTTAATCGGGAATCCCAAGACAGCAATATTTCCGTATCCGGAATGACCAGCGGTTTTGTTAAGAATGTTGAAGAAAGGGGTACCCGGTCTATAGTCAGGCTTAACGATGGGGAAACTCTCTTTATCGGAGGTTTGCTTAAGAAGGAATCGTCTGAAACTATTACTAAGATACCGATACTTGGCGATATTCCGCTCCTGGGAAGATTTTTCCGTTATAAAAATATTCCGGCGACCGACAACACGAACCGGGAACTGCTTGTTTTCCTGACCCCGCGCATTTTTGGAGAGGAAGGGAGCAGTGAGCTTGAAAGGGCAAAAGTACTTTTCCGGGAACAAGAAAATTCTTCTAAAATGAATTCCATAAGAATTGTATTAGACCGTTACAGCCGGTAGACTTATTTTTAACATTTGATTATACGATGGCCAGATATAAAAGACTAGGAGATATATTAATTTCCGAAGGCATTATTACCGATAAGCAGCTTACCGAGGCTATTGCTGTACAGAATAAAGAAGGGGGTAAGTTAGGCGAGATTTTAATTAAATTAGGCTTTGTCAGCGATGAGCAGATGGTCATTGCTTTAAGTAAACAATTAGCCCTTCCCTACATTTCTTTAGATTCCGGCAAGCTTAGCCCTGTCGCGGATCAGAATTTGGAAACACTGGTTTCTCACGATTTCGCAGTGAGAAATATTGTTTTACCGCTCTCCCGTAACCTTAATTCCCTGACCGTAGTAATGTCTGACCCCATGGATTTAATCCTTATTGATAATTTAAGAAAGATTACTGGGTGCGAGATAAATCCCGTTGTTTCTACAAAGTCGGATATTCTGAAAACTATTCAGGCCTTTTATGGTAAGGATAGGATTTTTCGCGAGGCTATTCAAGCGGCTGGTACAGATAGCGGAGGAGAAATAAAAGAGATATCTTCCCAGGAAACTGATTTAAGTTTAGATAAGTTAATCGCCCAGGCTGAAGAAGCCCCGGTAGTAAAACTAGTAGATCTTTTGATCAGGCAGGCGATTGAGGAGAATGCTTCTGATATACACCTTGAGCCCCATTACGACAAATTAAGCTTAAGGTATAGAATCGATGGTATCTTGTATGATATGCCTTCTCCTTCCTCTGCGCTTTATCTGCCGATTATTTCCCGGGTAAAAATCCTTTCCAAGATGGATATTGCCGAGAAGCGCCTTCCTCAAGACGGCGGATTTATGGTAAAAATGGGTAAACGGCTTATAGACTTAAGAGTTTCATCTATGCCGACAATTTACGGGGAAAAAATAGTTTTACGAATTTTAGATAAGAGCCGGGTTCCTCTAGATTTGGCAAAGTTAGGCTTCCTGCCGCAGGAGTTAGCGATAATCCGGCGGGGACTTGAGTTTTCTTACGGCCTTATTCTTCTTACCGGACCCACAGGAAGCGGTAAATCTACTACTCTCTATGCTTCTTTAAACGAAGTAAAATCAGCATCAAAAAATATCCTTACTGCCGAAGACCCGGTAGAGTACAGGATAGAAGATATAAATCAAGTCCAGGTAAAACCGGAGATCGGTTTAACCTTTGCTAATGCCTTGAGATGCTTTTTACGGCAGGATCCGGATATAATTTTAATCGGCGAAATAAGGGATTTAGAAACTGCCGAGATGACCATAAGGGCAGCTCTCACCGGTCATTTAGTTTTTTCTACTCTCCATACTAATGATGCTATTTCCACAATTAATAGATTGGTGGATATAGGTGTTCCTAACTATCTGGTGGTAGCCTCGCTAAGGTTAATTATTTCTCAGCGGTTGATAAGAAAACTCTGCTCTGACTGCAAGGAGCCTTACGAGGCTAGGCCTGAAGACATTCCCCGGAACATTATTTTAGCCTCTCCGGTTATCTACAAAGCTAAAGGTTGCGAGAAGTGTAATTTTATCGGCTACAAAGGAAGGTCAGTAATTAACGAAATAATTCTGGTCGATGATGAGATTAAAGCAGCAGTGCATAGAGGCTTAACTGCTGCTCAAATTATGGAGATAGCCAGGAAAAAAGGGACTCTTGTCCTTTTAGAGAGCGGCCTGAAAAGAGTAGAAGAAGGTATTACTTCTTTAGAAGAAGTCCTTTCGGTGGCCGCGGTATAATTATTTAAAATTTAGCTATGCCTAAGTTTAAATATGCAGCAAAGACAAAAGATGGTAAGACCGTCAAGGAAGTCTTAATCCTGACTTCAAAAGATGATTTAATCGGCCGGCTCAAAGCCAAAGGTTTATTTATAACCTCTATAGAAGAGGTGCAAGAAAAAGTAGGCGGTTCTAGTTTTTTTTCTGGTTCTAAAACGAAACGCACTTCGATAAAACCTCAGGATTTAGCATTCTTTGCCCGCAACCTGGCTACCACCCTTTCTAGCGGCGTTACGCTTCTTAGGAGCTTAGAGATTCTTTCCTTTCAGGCTGAGAGCGGCGGTCTTGAAAAAATATTGGAGGAGTGTAGTGGGCATATAAAAGGAGGGTTATCTTTAAGTGAGTCGATTATTAAGTACCCCCGGGTTTTTTCGGCTCTTTGGAGGGGGCTTATAGAAGTAGGGGAGGCATCCGGTAATCTCCCCTTTGTTTTAGAAAAATTAGCTGATTATTTAGAGATAAGGATAAATTTTGAAAGAAAAATAAAAAGTGCACTTGTTTATCCGACTATCCTTCTCATCGTAGCTATTATGGCTATTTTTGCATTTCTCAAATTTATTCTTCCCAGATTTACCACTCTGTTTGAACAATTCGATATTGAACTTCCTTTACCGACCAGGATTGTTTTCGGCATAAGCAAGTTTTTTGAGGCTAATTTTCTTTTGATCATTGTCGGCACTGCCTTGTTAGCATTTGGGGTTTCATTTTTTATCAAGCAACCGAAAACTAAAAAAATCTGGGATGGATTCAAATTAAAAATACCTATTTTTGGACCTTTATCTTTTCTGGTCGCCATGGAGCGGGTTACTTCTACTATTTACATTCTTCTCGATAGCGGGTTACCGTTAGTATATACCTTAGAAGTTGTTGCCCGGAGCGCAAATAATTCGGTTTTAGAAAAAAGTCTTTTTCAAGTGACCGAAAAAGTAAGGGGGGGTAGCGCTTTATCTGATGAATTCCGCCGCTTAGATTTTTTTCCGCTCCTAGTTTCGGAGATGGCGAAAATTGGGGAGGAAACCGGAACTATGCCCCAGGTTTTTCAGAAGATTTCTACTCATTACCAAAAAGACCTTACTATTCGCATCGAGCGTCTTATTACCGCTTTTGAGCCGATTATGATTGTTTTTATCGGAATTGTGATTGGGGGAATTGTTATTTCTTTGTTTATGCCTTTATTCAGCCTTTCTACTTTAGGAGGAGGCAGTTAATTTTAATAAAATTAGTTGCATGATAACCGTCAGTATGATATAAAAAGGTGAACGAAAAATTTAATAATCAGTAATAGCGGAGGTGTAAAATGCGAAGAGCTTTTACTTTAATGGAATTAATAATAGTGGTAATTATTATTGGAATTTTAGCTGCAATAGGTTTGCCGCAGTTTTTCAGGGTGGCTGAAAGAGGCAGAGCTGCTGAAGGCGTAGCCGCCTTGGGTGCTTTTCGGGGCTCTCAGTTACGGTATGCTGCTGAGGCCGGAACCACTACTGCTGATGAAGACGCGCTTGATGTTGAAACCCTGACTCTCAAGTATTTTGGGGATCCAGTAGGCACCGGTGCTGTTAATGTTCGAACCTCGCCTAATTCTACTATAGTTTCAGTAACAAGAAACGCTGTTAATAACCCTTCCTTTGGCGCTTATGTTTTGAGCATCCAGGCTGACGGAGACATTACCTGCAGTGGCGGAACCGGTAGTGCCTGCACTTATATCGGCTATTAGATTTTATTATTGTTTCAATCCCTTTAAAAACAGGTTTTCAGGCAGCCGTATCTTGCAGGATGGTTGACTGGGGTAAGGAAATGAGAAAAGCTTTTACACTTTTGGAGTTGATGATTATAGTGGTGATTGTGGGAATCATTGGCGGAATTGGAATACCTTTTTATCAGAATGCTGTAAATGGAGCTAAGGGCCGGGAGGCAGTTGCTCAACTTCGATTGATTCAGGCTGCAGAAAAAGTTGAGATGCTGGAGTCAGACAGTTACCAAGCTTGTTCCGGCTATGCTGCTTGTAATCCTGCTTTGAATATTGATTTGCCTGATGATGGCTGGACTTACCTGGTTGATCAGGTTACAGCTTCTAATTTTCGGGGGCGAGCATGGATGTCAATGGGCGGTGGCACCTGCACCTACACCATTAATGCTACTCAAACCGATCCCGGCAGCAGTAGTGATTGTGTCTACCAACCCTAAACTAAAAGTGAATCTTTTTAAATTAAACAAATGCGAAGAGCAGTTACTTTAACAGAGGTAATGGTTGGAGCGGTACTTTTGGCGGGTGTGTTTGCGGCACTTCTTACTTCCTTTGTTAGCGTAAGGAGATATGTAAAACGAGCCAATCAGCGGCTTATTGCTACTGATTTAGCAACTAAACAGTTGAATGATTTGTATCGGGCAGTCAGGGAGGATACTTGGGATAGCGGAGATTTGCGCACCGGTTCAAGAAACTTAAACTCGTACACCATAGATAATCAGGTTTACCAAGACTCGGCTCAACCCAATCGTTATACAGTGATAGATGTAGGAGATTACCGCCGGGTAAGTGTGAGGATGAATTATCCTTAAGAAAGTAGGGGCAAGTATATATCCCGCCTCAGAGGGGATGTTATAAAATTGTTTTCAACAATTTTATAACCTTTGGCGGGATCCCTGAGGAATTTCGGAGCAATTTCAGGGGCTGAATCCCGGCAATCTTCCAGATTACAGGGGGTGATTTCCTCGGGGCAATTCGACTAAACATTTTTTACTAAAAAATGCAAGTGTTATTGAAAAAGTCAGTTACTTTGGCCGAGCTTATTATCGGAACAATTTTATTTGGGGTAATTGTTTTAGGTGCCGGCACCTTTCATGCTGTCAGCGACCAATTCCTGCGTTCCTCGGAAGAAAAGGGCCAGTTATTAAATGAGTTAACCTTTGTTTTGCGGCATCTCCATAGCAATATTTTATTAGGTGCCGGGGACAATACCAACTCAGCTAATATTGGGATCAATATTCCTGCTGCCGATACTTTGACTATCCGTCAGGATATGACTGCTACCGGGATTCCGCTCGATACTCCCAGCGACTACTCTGATGATAGAATAGCGAGGTATGAATTTGGCACCGGAGGTAATCCTAATAGTATTAGATTTCGGGTTAATGCCGATAGCTGGGAAGTGCTTAGCCAGCGTTTTGTTAATCTTGGCTTTTCGATTTCCCGCAGTGTTGCTGATGGAGGAGTGGTGATAGATAATCTTGCTTTTAGATTAGACCCAACCTCTGCCAGTGACCCTAACTCTAACCCTCAGGTGACTACCATCGATACTGGAGGCAATCGGACTGTATATTTTTATAGCTTATCTCATTCTTGGCAATAACCCGTTGCGATTCTACTTCAGTAAATAGATAGTTTCAGGATAGTTTTATAAAAGGTTTGACAGAGATACTGAGTGTGTGGTATAAAAAACTTAGTAAATAAAAAGTTAGGTTTAAGAACAAGAAAGAGGTTTCCTAAAAAATTTTGTCTGGGATTGAAAAAGATGAGAAAAGCTTTAAGCCTTATAGAGTTGATAATCGTATTAATAGTTGTGGGGATTATTGCCGGTCTGGGAACGCCTTTCTACCGGAAAGCCGTGGATAGGGCCAAGAGCCGAGGGTCAGTTGCTCAACTTCGATTAATCCAAGCTGCAGAAAATATGTATAAGTTAATGGAGAAGAGCTATCTAGGTTGTTCCGGCTACGCCGCTTGTAATACTGCTTTAAACATTGACCTGCCTGATGATGGCTGGACTTATGAGATTGATCAGGTTACAGGCACTAATTTTCGAGGCCGGGCTTCGATGTCAATGCCCGATGGCACCTGTACCTACACTATCGATGCGGCTCAAATTAATCCCAGTTACAATCAATATTGTGTTTATGAACCTTAGAAGTGCATCCTTAATATTATTTTTCAATAAGAATAATGAGAAATTTTTTTTTAATCTTGTTTTTGTTTTTCTGCTCTCAATTAACCGCTTTAGCTGCTCCTTGCTATGGAACAAAACTGCCCCTTAGGGGTGAGTTTTTCTATGGCTTTGAAACTCACAGTATTTTTAAACGAGACTTAGAGGCTGATTTTGGTAAATTGAGGTCAACTCAACATTTCTTCCAATTCTCTTACGGAATTCGGGATTGGTTATCTTTGGATTTAAAGGGTGGAGCTGGTAATATAAAGCAGCATCCTTTGGGCGGCGATGAGATCGATTATACCTCTTCTTTTGCCGGAGGTTATGGATTCCGGATAAGGTTTTGTGATTGGGAGAAGGTAAAAATGGTTTTTGGGTTTCAACATATAAGCGTTCATCCCCGGACAATTCGCTTAGGGGGCATAAAACACAAAGCCGTCTTAGATGATTGGCAGGTATCTTTATTGGCTTCTTATGATTTTTTTAAATTTACCCCTTACTTAGGAGCCAAACTCTCAAGAGTTGATTATATTCATTGGATCGAAGAAGACAGAGAACGACAAATGTCGGATTTAACCGAATCAGCAGGCCTTGTTTGCGGTCTTAATCTCGCCCTTACTGAAAAAACCTGGCTTAACCTGGAAGGTCAATTTCTTGACGGCCAATCCCTCGCTTGCAGTTTTAACTTTAAATTCTAACTACCATTTTTAAATGATTATAAAAAATAAGAGTCAGGATTTACTTAATTATTTAGAGGACACCTCTAACCTTAAGGGCAAGGCTTCTTTACTTTATCTGCCTCAAGACGCCCAAGAGGTTGCGCATAGCTTAAGGGAATGCTGTCATAAAAAAATTCCTTTTACCTTATCTTCCGGCCATACTGGCACAACCGGCGGCTCTGTTCCTTTGGGAGGAGCAGTCATTTCCTTAGAAAATTTAAACAAGATTATAGATATTGATAGAGAAAGCCAAACGGTTCGTTTAGAAACAGGTGTTTCTTTAGAAGACTTAGAAAAAGAGATTAATAAGTTCAATTTAACCTTACGGGCCGCTCCTACTGAGGATTTGGCTTTTGTGGGTGGAGCAATCGCTACTTCTGCTTCCGGGGTAAGAGGTTTTGGTTATGGTTCAATAAGAAAATATGTAAAGAGCTTGGAGGTTATTTTGACTGGCGGAGAAATCATCAGCTTAAACCGGGGTAGAATTATTTCAAAAGTAAGGCATTTTGACTTTGAATACGGTGGAAGGAGCTTCCAATTCCCATTACCTTCTTACCAGCTGCCGCAGGTTAAATCTCAAGCCGGTTATTTTGTCAAGGACAATATGGATTTAATCGATTTATTTATTGGTAGTGAAGGAACCTTAGGGGTCATAACTGCCTGCCGGCTTAACTTGCAGAAGATTCCTTTTAGTATCTTCGATGGATTAGTATTCTTTCCTAAAGAAGAAAACGCTCTGGGTTTTATCGCTAAAATTAAAACCTTGAAGAAAAAAGGGGCACTTAAGCCGGCTTCTTTAGAATTCTTTGATCAAAACTCTTTAGAATTGTTAAGAGATGAGTATACTTTTATACCTCCCGCAGCAGCAGCGGTCTACTTTGAACAGGAAGTAGAGAATATGGCTAGTTTTGACTCTTTGCTCCTTAAGTGGCAGAATTTAATCGAGGAGAACGGAGCTTCACCAGATCAGAGTATTCTGGCTGATACTTTAAAGGAGAGAGAGAAGATATTTAAATTCCGGCACAAATTACCGCAGTTAATTAATGAATTTTTACGGGAGAAGAAACAGGTTAAGGTAGCCAGCGACATTGCCGTGCCGGATGACAAATTTCATCAGATGTATGCTTTTTATAAAAAGATAGCCGGTGAAGCCAAGATTAAATATGTAAATTTTGGCCATATCGGAGAGTCCCATCTTCACTTTAATTTTTTACCTTCCAATGATCAGGAGGGAATCAAGGCTCGAAGTTACCTTAAGAGACTTTGCCAGAAAGCGGTATCTTTAGGCGGAACAGTTTCTGCTGAGCATGGTATTGGTAAGATAAAAAAACCTTACTTAAGAGTCATGTACAAAGAAAGCGAAATTAAAGAAATGGCTGCTGTAAAGAAATATTTTGACCCAGCTTGCCTTTTAGGTTTAGATAATATCTTCGATAAAGAACTGCTTTCCTCTCCCAACCCCAGTTGTTGATGACTACTTACCGGTTACAAATTTAAGTTCCTGTCCTGTTTTCATCAAAGTAGTCTAAATCTGTTAAGGGCAGTATTACTGAGGTTGCAATATTAGTCAGGTGGGCAGTGATGCGCTTAAAGTATCGGGCCATGAGGGTAAAACAAACAGCGTCATTTACCGGCAGGTTGCTTTTAGCTAATTTTTCAATAATCTGATCGCAGCGCCTGGCAATTTTGGTCTTATATTCCCAGGATTTAGCTGCCTTGACCTCATCAGATTCGATAAAGGCTTTTTTGGTTTCCTTAAAAAGCTCAGAGATTTCTTTCTCAATACTATTGAAGAGACGTTGGTATTCTTCTTTATTCAAGGGTTTATCGGTTAAGGTACTCACTTCGTAGAGGTTTTTAGCATAATCTCCCAATCTCTCAGCGTCTTTTACTACGCTCATCAGCAGCAGGCAGGTTGGTACATCCACTGAGGGTTGAAGCGAGAGGTGTTCAATCACCCGCTTTCGGATATCCCTTTGCAGATCATTTACTTGTTTATCTATGCTGTAGACCTTGCTTTTTAGCCCCGGCTCTTCTTGGTTGTCGATTAATTTGCGGCAAACAAAATCAAACATTATCTGAGTATCATCAAGCATGTTTTTAAATTCTTCCAATACCTGGTTTAAGAAGTCTTTCCCTTTCCAGAAGTGTAATAGATTTTTAAACATAAACAACCTCCTTTTATCTCAATATTCTTGAAATGAAAATAAACAATCCGGGAATTATAAAAAATGTGATCAAGGTATATAATAAAGCGTAACGGCGCTTTTTGTAAGTTAAGTCACCAAGTTTTTTTGATAGAATTATCGGGATAATTCTTAATATTTTTATCGGATAGATGCAGAGGAGTCCGATTATGTTAAAAAGTAAGTGAGCAAAAGCTACGGTGATAGCAGCAATGTTTCCGGTAGCGAATGATGCCAAAATAGCCGTTACAGTTGTTCCGATATTAGCCCCCATTACCAGAGGATACATAGTTTCAAGGGTTAAAATGCCGGCAGCAATAAGCGGAATCATCAAAGCTATAGTTATTGAACTGCTTTGGATTACAGCAGTAAATAAAGCAGCAGCAAAAATGGCTAGTATACCATGTTTACCAATTACATTATTAAGTACAATTTCAGCCCGCTTGGCTATCATAGACCGCATCAATTTTACGATATAATATAATGCCACGAATAAAAGAATTAACGAGATAGCCAGGATTAGGGTGTAGGATGTATTAGGGGAGGCTTTTAGCTTTATAACCACATTCTCGATAAAGTGGACCATTGGTTTTGTAGCTAATTTAATCGGGCTCGTGAATTTGATTCCTCCAATATTGGCAAAAACGGCGCTCATCCACCCGCCTATTTTACTCAACATGCCGGTAGTTAATTCCAGAGGAAAGATAATAGCTACACACATCATTTTGAAAAATCCGTCAAGAGTGCCTCCGCTTACCGCCCTCTTGAATTCTTCTCGACGGCCAATGTGCCCTAAAGATACCAGTATGCCGGTCACAGTAGTTCCGATATTGGCTCCCATGACTATAGGGATTGCACTTCCCACGGTTATAACTCCTGATGCTACCATTCCGACCACAATAGAGGTAGTGGTTGATGAGCTTTGCACAATGCTTGTTGCCAAGATTCCTATAAACAGGCTGATCAGAGGATTAGAGGTGGTTTTAATTAGGCTTTCCGCAAATTCCTTACCAAAGCCTTTGAAGGCAACTCCCATAAGGCCGATACTTACTAAAAAGAAATAAACGAAGATAAGGACTGAAATTATTTTAAGAGAAGCGTTGAATTTTTCTTTATGCATGGCAATTAAAGAAGATTTCTCTAGGCTGATATGAGAATTAATAAGTCAAAAAATTATATATAAGAAAAGGAATCATTGCAAGAACTTTATTTCTCAAGTATAATTTAATGAGACTTAACTTTTTGTAAAACAAAAAGTTGTAGCCGAATTAATTATGAACCAAAGAAAAGAATTACTCAGCTTACTTAAGGAAAGAGCTTTTCTGAGAAAAAGAATTAAACTTTCCTCAGGTAGAATCAGTAATTTCTATATTGATGTAAGGAAGGTAAGTTTAAGCCCCAAGGGCCTGTACCTGATTTCGCATCTCATCTTTGGCTTACTTAAAGATCGGAAGATAAATGCTATCGGCGGTCCGACCTTGGGGGCTGATCCGATTGTTAGCGGGGTTTGCTTATTAGCCCATAAGCATAATATGCGGCTCAAAGGGTTCCTGATCCGGAAGTCTCCCAAGAAGCACGGGCGTCAGAAATCAATCGAAGGCCAGATTCTTATTCCCGGCGAGAAGGTAGTTATTGTTGATGATGTAGCTACCAGCGGTTCTTCTTTGATTAAAGCTATTAAGGTTTTGAAGAAAGCGCGGATAAAAATTGCAGCGGCATTAGTGGTTGTTGACAGAGAGGAAGGTGCAAAAGAGGCTTTAGCCCGTTACCAGTGTCCGCTTATTTCCCTTTTTACCAAATCCGACTTCCTAAAAGCTTAGAATTTTATAGTATATGGGTGGATGGGCCAATGGGTGGAGGAGTTTGATGAAGAGGAATACTCATTCTTTTATTTACTCATCAACCCAGCTACTCATTTTCTTATTCGCTTATTTACTAAACGGCTGTCTTACCACCGAATATAATGTTGGTACCCGCAAGCAGGATATTTATTTTTATTCTACAGAAAGAGAAGTTGCTATGGGCCGGAATATCGCCAGGAAGATTGCTAAAGAGTTTGAGATTTCTAATAATCCTTCTGATATTGAGAGAGTCAATCGGTTAGCCGAGAAAATATTAACGGTGGTAGACCGCAAAGAGTTAAATTATTACTTTTATATAATTGATAAAGATCAAGAAGGTAAGTCTCAGGTAAATGCTTTTAGCCTCCCCGGCGGCTATGTCTATATATTTAAAGGTTTGCTGGATATCTTAGACGATGATGACCAGTTAAGCTTTATTCTGGCTCATGAAATAAGCCATATCGTGAGCCGCCATCACATGAAAAGGCTTCAGGCCGCTATGGGTTATAACCTTTTAACCATTGCTTCGGCTGCGGCTAAAGCCTCCCCAGAATTTAACAATGGCCTTTCTTTTGCCCTGGCTCAGATTTTAATGGGTTATTCACGTGAAGATGAGCACAACTCTGACGAATTAGCGGTTAAATATGGTAAACTCATCGGGCTTAGACCCAATGCCGGCATCGAGGTTTTGGAGAAGTTATATCAAGAGGGTAAGAAAACCATCCAGCCGTTAACTTATTTCCGGACTCATCCCTATCCGGCACAAAGGATAAGATATATCAAAGAAGCCCTTCAGCTTCCTTTAGTCGTTGATGACTATATCAATTAGCAATAAATTTTGGTATAATTAAGCGTCATGAGCCGAAGTGGGGAAATTAGCAGATTCACCCCCTACTCATTTGCCCTCGTGGCGGAATTGGCAGACGCGCTAGCTTCAGGAGCTAGTTTCCGCAAGGAAATGGAGGTTCAAATCCTCTCGAGGGCAGTCTTTCTAAACTAAAGGTCATTTTGTCGCCCAAGGAGATTTTGGTTTCAATGAGGCCTTTTGGCTGTTCTGACTTCGGCTGAGATTGAGCACAAATATTTCTTTCGGCATAACAGGAGAGGTGGCCGAGCCCGGTTTAAGGCGCTGGTCTCGAAAACCAGTTTCCGTTTAAGCGGAACGCGGGTTCGAATCCCGCCCTCTCCGTATTACAGTGTTCCTATGGGTGCAGTATTTGTAGCTGTCACAAAACTATTTCTAATTTCTTTATTGGGATTTTTCCTTTATCGGCGAAACCTGGTCAAAGAAGGAGGTTTGCGTTTTTTAACCTTTCTGGTAATAAACTACACCGTTCCTTGCTTAATATTCTCTAATCTTATCGAGAACGCTCAAATAGTATTGGCACACTCTTTAGCTATTTTTATTGTTCTCAGTTTCTGCATCTTTCTTTTAGGTTATATCCTGGGTTTTCTGGCCACGCTTAAGAAAGAGCCGGGGCTTAGAAGCCAATTTATCAGCGTAGTCAGTTTTCAAAATTGCGGATATTTACCAATAACTATCGCATTTTTTCTTTTTCCTCCCGGACTAAGGGAGAATTTTTTGGTTTTTAACTTTCTTTATCTCCTGGGTTTTAATATTATCTTCTGGTCAATCGGCAGTTCGTTTATCTTTAAAAGGGCAGATGTAAAATTCAGGCTAAAGGGTCTTTTTGTTCCCCCGATAACCAGCACAATTGTTGCTTTAGGTTTAGTTTATGCTCAGGCCGCCAAATTCATTCCCCCTTTACTCATTTCTCCGCTGAAGATAGTTGGGGAGACGAGTTTTGTGCTTTCAGCAGTAATCCTGGGTTGCTGGTTGGCAAGAGTCGAGCTAAGAGGATTTTCAAAAAGGCTGTTTCTAATCAGCCAAGCCACGATCCTTAAGTTAATAGTTCTGCCGCTGCTATTTTTAATAGGGGTAGTAAGTTTTAAACTATTTTCGCTTTTAGGTTTGTTTATAATCTTACAGGCTGCCATGCCTTCAGCAATTTCGCTACCGATTGTGGCCAATTTAAGAGGTGCCGATAGTGAATTCATCTCCGAAGGAGTATTTTTTACTCATATCGTGAGTATATTTACTATTCCCTTATGGGTGGGATTGTATTTAAAATTATCAGGATTTTCTTTTTAAGATGAGCAAGATAGTAGCTACCAACAGAAAAGCCCGGCGCGATTACCAGATTGTTGAGACCTATGAAACTGGTATAGAGCTTCAAGGTAATGAAGTAAAGTCACTGCGGGGCAGGGGGTGTACCTTAGATGACAGCTTTGGCCGGATAGAAAAGGAAGAGCTCTTTTTGTATAATATGTATATTCCTGAATTTGAAAAGAGTTCCTTCTTTAAGCCAGAACCCAAACGAACCAGAAGGCTGCTGGTTCACAAAAAGGAGATCCAAAAGTTAATCGGTCTTACCGCCCAGCGGGGCTTGACTCTTGTACCTTTGAAGGTTTATTTTAACCAGCGGGGCAAGGCTAAGGTAGAGATTGCTTTAGCCCGGGGTAAACATACCTTTGATAAAAGAAAAAAACTCCGGGAAGCAATAGTTAAAAAGGAGACTCAGCGGGCCCTGAAACGATTCTCTAAAGGATAATAAAATATTTGTTCTTAAACTTAAGTGGTATAATTTTTATTATCCGTAATTAGATTTTTTAAGGAGAGTGCAATGAGTGAAATAATCAATGTAGCGATTGATGCGGCCAAAGAAGCCGGGGCTTTTCTATTGAAAAATTTTGGTAAGGTTAGTGAAATTAAGAAAAAGGGGGATAGAAATTTTGCTACCAATTTAGATAAAGAAGCCGAGGAGATGATTCTAGATAAAGTTAGAACAAAATTTCCCCAGCATGGGATTATCGCCGAGGAGGGAGGAGAGAGCGACTCCCATAAGGAATATTTATGGATAATTGACCCTCTTGACGGAACCCATAATTTTATCCGTGATATAAATATTTTCGGCGTCTCAATCGGCATAGTCCGTAAGAAAAAGTTTATTGCCGGAGTAATTTATATACCTAAAGATGATGAGTTGTATGCCGGAGAGGAAAGCGGAGGCGCCTATAAGAATGGAAAGAAAATTAAAGTTTCTTCCCTTGAGGACCTGAAAGAGTGCTCGATAGCTTTTGATTCCAGTATCAGGTATTCTTCAGAGGTTATGTTAAAGGTTCTCGGTGATTTAGCAGACAAAGTGTTTAATGTAAGAATGTTTGGTTCCTCAGCCCGGCACCTATCTTATCTTGCTGAAGGAAGACTTGATTTCGTTGTAGAATTCCACGACCGGCCCTGGGATTTCGCCGGTGGGGTCAGCATAATCGAGGAGGCCGGAGGAAAATTAACTGATCTTAAGGGAGGCCCGCTTTCTTATCGAAATATCGGTTATATTGCCTCTAATTCCTCGATTCACAAGAAAGTAGAAAAAATTGTTCGTTCGCATATTTAAATTAATCTTATCGGGACAGACCCCATTTAAAAAAGCTAACCTCAGTAAGACGAATTTAAACGGGGTCTGTCCCGAATTACAGGGATCTGTCCTGAATTACCGTTAAAGACCGGGAAACCACTTTACAGCCCTAAAAAACTAGCTATAATAAGGTTACTCTCTAAAAGCATCTTTGCTTTCTAACTTTGTGGTTAATCAAAGTTAGTGAATAATCTGGATAGATGTTTCTTCCTCGGGGGGTAGCGTAGCTCGGCTTAACGCGTCTGCTTTGGGAGCAGAAGACCGTGAGTTCAAATCTCACCCTCCCGACGTATTTTAGAGATTTTTCGCGTTAGTTGTCAATATGCGCCTGTAGCTCAATCGGATAGAGCACCTGCCTTCTAAGCAGGATGTTGCAGGTTCAATTCCTGCCGGGCGCGCATATTAAGCTTTAGCTAAATTTAACAGCACTAAAAATAATAAGGAGAAATAGATGAAGCCGATAGTAAAACCAATTTTGATCGCAGCCGGAATAATATTAGTCATTGTAATTATAATCCATTTTGGGCTTTTTGCCTTTATCAATACTAAAGGGAAAGATTTTATCATTGGAGAGTTAAAAAGTAATCTTGGTCTGGAGGCGGCTATAGAATCGCTCTCGCTTAAATTTCCTTTTAATCTGGAGATTAAGGATTTCCAATCTGAGGATTTATCATTTAAACGGGCAAATATTTCTTTAGGATTCTATAATCCTTTCACCAGCCACTTGAGCTTAAATAAAGTTTATTTAGACGGGCTTAAGCTGAAAATAACTAAAGATAAGCGCCGAATTCAACTAAACTCTTATGCTTTTAACGATAAATTTAAGGTTTCCCAAGGAGAAAACCTGCCGGCAAATAATCCTGGTGCAGGCATTTCCCAACCAGGTTCTGATTCCAGGGAGCCACTAGGGCATAACAGCGAAGAGGCTGAGCCCAAGCTTAAAGAGAAGCGGTTTTCTTTGGCTGTGGGAAATTTTTATCTTAAAAATTCTAGCCTAGACCTGACTCACCTTATCAATAAGCGCCCGGTAAATGTTATTTTTGATAATATTGATTTAAGGCTAAAAGGCTTTACCTATCCTAAAACAAGTAAGTTTGACCTAAAACTAAATGCTAGCTTAGGTTTACCCTTGACGGAGAGTAAGGGAGCTAATGGTTTAGCGGTTAAGGGCTGGGTAGATTACGATAATAAGAACATGGACCTGGTGGTAAATATAGACAGCCTGGATTATCTTATCTTTGGCAGGTACTGTCCCTCTTCTTGGCAGCCAGATAACTTAAAATTAAAAGCGGCAATTATCTCTTTTGAGGCAAAGCTTAACTCCCAGGATAATAATTTAACTATTGATAATCTTTTGACAATAGAGGAGGCGGAGTTCTTTGAGAAAGAAGAGGGCCAGGAAGAATTTTCTCAAGCCAAGACCCTAAGAACAATAATTTCTTATCTTAAGGGCAATAAAGAAAAACCGACCTTTCGTTTTAAATTGATAACAAAAATGGATTCGCCGAAGCTGGATTTTTCGGCACTGATAAAGAGCCTTATTAAAACAGCTCAAATCGGACCGTTAACTATAGTGGGCGAAATTATCGGTGAAGTGAAAGAAAGAATTAAAGGAGCCGGGGGTGCCACCATCGGCAATATTATTGAGACCTTCAAAGGAGCAGCAGACACTATCGAAGCGAGCTTAAAGACCGAGGAGGGAGGAGAGGTACAAGAGGGGCCCAAAGGAGAGTGAATAATTATTTAAAAGGTAAACCCCGTTTATTTTTAGAGCACTAAATATTAAAATAGATTTTACGGTGGCTATGGTGTAATGGCAGCACGAAAGATTGTGGTTCTTTTAGTACGGGTTCAAATCCCGTTAGCCACCCCACCTTACATAACCTATTGATAGGCAGTAAGTTACGAAAAAAACCCGACAGGGATGACTTGGCGGGTGTTTTTTATCTCTTTGCGTCCCTAGGAGTTACGACATTATTCTTTCTTGAGCCTTTGAAAATACTTTTAGATTAAATCTTCCTCAGTAGAGAGAGCATTTTTCGGCGAAAATTTCCAAAAAATTGGCCAAATCCTATCTTAGTTTATGCCTGCTAGTTTAGGGCATAATTGGATAGTTCTGGCGATTTTTCAACCTAAATATGGCCATAAACTAGGAATTGGGCAGATACCTATCTAGTTTATGGAAGGTTTAATGTGAGTATAATTGAACGTTTCAACTTAACTCTTTACATTTCGTGAAAATATTACTAAAATTAAGAAAAATGTGAAGTTCGTCTATTATTTGTTAGCTGAAATAAATTATAATAAAATTATGGAATTTATAAAAGATCTATCAGTAATTTTCGGTCTGTGGGTATTATTTTATAATCTTGGGGCATGGCATCGAGAACACAAAGGAAAAAGAAATATTGAATTGGCAGAAGACATTCTCGCCCTCTTTTATGAAGCAGTTGAAGTAATTCGCTTCATTAGGCATCCCGCCAGCGTTAGTGCTGAAACAGAATCAATCCAACGAGGCGAAAAAGAAAGCGAAAGAGAATATGAAGCCAGAAAAAATGCCAGCATCGTATTTTGTAGATACAGGCAGCATAAAGAATTATTTAATAAAATTTATTCTATGCGTTATAGATTTATGGCTCAGATAGGAAAAGATAAAGCGAAGCCATTTGATGAGCTTCATCAAATGGTAAACGAAATTTTACTATCCGCTCGCACACTAGCAGTATTATGGTCAAAGAATCATTTTATATCACAAGAAGCAGAAACAAAACACTATGAAAGAAGAAAAAAACACGAAGCAATATTTTGGGAAAAGTTTGCCGAAGAAGATCCAATTAACCCCAGATTAGATAAAGTTATTACTGATATAGAAAAGACTTGTCAAGAAGTTATCATGGGAAAAGGTGCAATACATGGTTTTTTAAATAGGATTAAAATAAAAATGCATCTAACAACGCAATCCAGCGGACACTAACGCTCTGCTGAGTTCTAGCATCAGAGGAAAACAATAAAAACCATGAAAGATACTTATTCAAAAAAAGTTATAAAAAAAGTATTAAAAGGGTTTGGTCTTGAAGCAAGAGATATCCCTAGAAAAAGTGCTAAGACGCCAGATTTTGAGGTTATTGGAGAAAATAGCCGGTATATCTTAGAGTTTAAAATTAAAGGTGATGACATAGAAGAAATAAAAAAGGACAGAAAAAAATTGGATACTGGGGAAATCGTTGGTCAAGAAATTTCCACCGGCCCAAGGAATAGATTGTATGCAGTTATAGCCGAAGGCGTCCGACAAATAAATGAATACGATCCTGGACACAACACCTTTCATATTCTTTGGCTGCATTCATCAGGCAGAAATGATCACTTGCTTAATATGCGGTTTCATGCAACATTATTTGGAACACAAGATTTATTTAGTCTAGGGAAGAAAGACTTAATGACCTGTTATTTCTTCCACGAAAGCTCATTTTATTCTCATCAAAATGCACTTGACGGGGTAATTCTTACTTATAAAAACAAGCTGCAACTTTGCGTAAATACCTTGTCGCCCCATTACAAGGACTTTATAAAATCTAATTTATACCTTGTATTATCAGCGGGGCTTTGTGATCCAAGAGTTTTAGAAAGGAAAGAAGAAGCAATGATTGCTGATTGTGATGTGGATAGAAAAAAATCAGGTGAAATGTTGAATTTTCTAAAAAATAAATATTCATTGGAACATTTGCAAACAATTGACATGAAGCAAATTTCTGCAATGATAGCAGTACCAAAGGAAAATTAAATGTGCCGTCGTACTCAAGAACAACTAAATAAATTATTTGAAAACAATGGCTTAAAATGGGTGCGAGCGCAACTATATACTGATGGTGGGGAAATAAACAGACTTGAATCTCCATATGCAAAGGTGTGGGTTGAAGATCAAAAAGAACGCCTAAGAAAAAGAGAAAAACGAGAAGAACGATTGTGGAATCTATTGTTTTTGCTTATAGGTGCCGCTATCTCAGCTCTTGTTGTTTGGAATATAACCAAAGTGCAACTTGATAGTATGGAGAAACAACACATAGCCACAATACAACAGCAAGAAGACTCCATTCGCGAAACATTTGAAAATGGGTACAGGCTAATGTTGTTACAATACAAAACTGAATCGGAGTTAAGATTTTTAAAAGATATCTATGCGTCTATTGAAGATGATTTTGAACCACTTTTCCCTGAAATTCATGCAATGAGGAACAATTGGAAAGAACAATTGGTAACTATGGGAAAAACAACATATTTACAAAAACTTGCTGCTATACGTTATCAAATTTCAGAAGCAATTAAAAAATTTGATAAGTTACTGAAAAAGAATAGTCATCACAAAGAAATTTATGATGAATTTTATAGTTCTATGTCTTTTCAAAGTAAATACTCGAACCCTATTACGGATCTACGTGTAGACATAGAACGCTTCCCAAATAATTTTACGGTAGGCAATCTTCAAGTATTAAACTCAAGAGGTGAAAAATTTAGTGAAGCTGTAAACGTTTTGCATGAATGGATTGAAAATACAAAGAAATTAGCTCAAGATAGGCAGCGAGAAATATATAAATTAAGACAAGAGAATATTAATAATAAATAAAAAATTCTAACAATTCAACCCAACGTTTTTACTAGCTATCGCAACCTTCCTAAATGACAAGCGTTCTATTCCCTTTGCTTTTTCAGATATAATCAGCTGCGAAACTCGTCTAATATGGGGATATTTGATTGATTGAGGATTAAGTGGTCTTTTGGGTAAGCTTCTGCCAGATCTTGTATTGATTTTCCCAGTCTATTTCATTGATGACTTGACGCAATTTATATTCGGGCAGAGACGATATAAGTCCAGCTTCAGATAGAATGATTTCTTCCTGTATCTTTGGCGAGAGAAGCAGGAGGCTTGCTATTTGGTTTATCCTTTGTGGGCTCATGTTGAGCCATCCCGAGATTTCTTTCAGGTTTTTAGCCCTGCCTTCGTTAAGTACCTCTTGTATTTGGTGAGCCAGCAGTAGGTTTTGCCTTAATTGCGGTTCGACTTTAATTTTCGTTTCTCGCGGGGGTTCGTTTACCCGCTTTAATTCTTTCTTTTCTACTTTAATCTCATGGCATTTATCGCTATTTTGCAAAACAATCCCAAGAATTTCTTTGTTGCCGTCGTAGTACACCTGCTTAACTATAGATTTAAGTATAAGAATTTTTTCTTCAAGGATAATCGTCTCCCATGTCTCGTAATTGATTTTAGGTTCCTTGGAAAGAGTCCTGAGATAACGCATCACCATTGCTTCAAGAAGATGCCCGCTTAATAAACGCGTAGGGCATTCGTTGTATCCACGCTTGTGTGCATTTAGACAGAGATAATAATTATATTTATACTTCTTCTTTTTACTATTCTTAAAGCTGTATGTGTTGTACATTGAACTATTACAACTCTTACAGTGTAAAATACCGCTTAAAAGCCCAATGTTTTTTACGCTCTTTTTTACACGATTAGGCCTGTTTTCCGATAATATCTGCTGGGCCTTCTGGAATATATCATCGGAAATTATCGGCTCGTGTTCGCCGGGATAAAGTTTGTCGTGGTATTTTACCTTTCCGATATAATAGGCATTCTTAATGATTCTTTCTACGGATGTATTTAAGAACTTAATGCCTCCGCGTTGTCTGCCTTCGGATAATTTGTGGACTTTTGTTCTGTAACCATTTGAGTTTGCAATCTTAGCGACCTCTAGGAGTGAACATTTTTTTAGATATAGATCAAAGAGTCCACATACAATTTTTGCTTCTCCCGGGTTTACAAGGAGTTTATGATTTACCTTATTAAGATCGTAACCTAAAGGTACGCATCCACCTATCCACTTGCCTTTCCTTTTGGCTGCACCCATTTTATCGCGTGTGCGTTCTGATATGATTTCGCGCTCGAACTGGGCGAAGGATAAGAGTATATTCAGGGTAAGTCGCCCCATAGAAGTATTAGTGTTGAAATGCTGGGTTACCGAAACAAAAGTTACATTGTTTTGGTCAAAGAATTCTAATAATTGGGAAAAGTCTAATAATGAACGAGACAGCCTGTCAACTTTATAAACAACAATACAATCTATTTTCTTTTCTTTGATATTTGAGATTAATTTCTGCAAAGCCGGCCTTTCTGTATTTGCTCCTGTATAGCCTGCATCGTCATAACGTTCAGGTAGAGCAAGCCAACCTTCAGATTTTTGGCTGGCGATATAGCTTTCACCTGATTCACGCTGGGAGTCTAAAGAAGTGAATTCTTTCTCCAGATTGTCGCTTGTCGATACACGCGTATAAATAGCACAGCGAAGCAATTTCTTTTCTTGAGTTATATTATTTTCCATTTTATCCATTATAGATTAAAAAAGTCGTATCCACTCCAATGAGAATCTGTTATCTCTTCGGAAATGGATGTCAGGCTCTTATAGTATTTGTTGTTGTACTCAAATCCCTTTTCCAGTACTCTTACCTGAATGTCCTGATCTTTATACTTCTTATGCATTACTGTGCCGGGAATCGGCAGCCGCTTGTCTCTTAATGAAGGTATGGAGGTAACGACCTTTCCTGCAGACGTTACTTCCGGTCGCAGCGCTTTATTATTAATCGGATCGTATTCTTTCAAAAGCTCTTTAATTCTGGTGTTGGCTTTCTCCGATAGCCCGCCATATTCAAGCTCCTGTAGTTTATAAGCGATTCTTTTAAAGAGGTAAACTTTATTGTCGCAGGGCGTTTCCTTAGCCTTAAATAGCTCTTTATACTTGTTTTGCAGCTTCTCAACCGATGCAACCTTTAACTCCATAATTTGGGATTGTAACGCTTCTTTCATAATTTTGCCCTTCTTTTTACATCCACATAGGGCCATAGAATTAGAGAGGAGTCAAGCTATTAATAGTCCTGAGCCCTTCGACTTCTCTCAGGATGGTTTGAAGGATGGTGAGCATAATCGAACCACAAGCCCCAAAGGGGCGCGTCGAAGGAGGGAATAGAGAGGTATTTTCGAGTTGTTATTTAAAAAGGTGGCAGTATAATAGGGATTACAAATTGTTACATTTTGTGTTATATGCAAAGAGGTGAAAAATGCAAGAAATTATTGAAGCCTATACAGTAGACGAAATAGCGGGGGCTCTTAAATTGCATCCTTATACTGTCAGGCGTTTATGCAGAGAAGGTAAGATTCCCTGTTTTAAGTTTGGCGGGCAGTGGAGGTTTCGTAGAGATGAAATTGAGAAATGGTCTAAAAATGGAGTTGAGAAGGGATAAAATGATCACCGATTATCACGCGAAATATTTTGCTTATGAGTTAACGAAGCGATGCGCTTCTGACAATCTTGAGAAGTTGTCTTCGACGCTTTCTAATGCGCAGGTTGATCTCAATCCACATCAGATTGAGGCTGCTCTTTTTGCCTTTCGCTCGCCTCTTTCAAAAGGCGCAATTTTGGCAGATGAGGTAGGTCTTGGAAAAACAATAGAAGCAGGATTGGTTCTTTCTCAGAAATGGGCTGAGAGGAAAAGAAAGATATTGCTTATCGTTCCAGCAAATTTACGGAAGCAATGGAATGCTGAACTCCAAGAGAAATTTTTTATTCCTTCTATTATCCTTGAGGCAAAATCATTTAATCAATACATTAAAGAGGGCAATCTCAATCCTTTTGATCAAGAAGATGTAATTGTTATTTGTTCGTACCATTTTGCACGTTCAAAATCGCCTTATATAAAACCGATAAAATGGGATCTAGCAGTTATTGACGAAGCACACCACCTTAGAAATGTATATAAGACTAGCAATAAAATCGCAAAAGAAATAAAAGAGACATTGAGCGAAGTGCCCAAAATTCTACTCACTGCAACACCTCTTCAAAACTCTCTTCTTGAACTCTATGGTCTTGTAAGTGTTATCGATGAACATGTCTTTGGGGATCTAAAAAGCTTTAAAGTCAACTATTCGCGGGTTTCAAAAGAACAAGATATCTATGAAAGTGAACTTGGTTTAGTTGAGCCACGTCAAGAAATGTTTATGGAGTTAAGGAATCGTTTAAAGCCGGTTTTCACTCGTACTTTGCGCCGGCAAGTTTTAGAATACATCAAATATACTAAACGTATCCCATTAACACAGGATTACATACCTTCAGAGCAAGAGATAGAGCTTTATAATAGAATGTCTGAATATCTTCAGCGACCTGTTTTATTTGCTTTACCTTCCAGTCAGCGTCAATTGATTACTCTCATACTTCGTAAATTATTAGCGTCTTCTTCCTTTGCCATCGCAAGTACACTTAATAGTTTGGTATATAAAATAAATAAAATCATGGAAGAGGCTGAAAAACAATTGTTTGAAGAAGAAACTGGTATACAGGG
>JBDRJF010000003.1:0-2091 GCA_043815185.1 Candidatus Omnitrophota bacterium
ATGGGATTTAATACTATTGTTCACTCGGATGACGGCTCTACAATGGCACTATTTCACTTTGCCAATCACAGCGACTCTAGCAGAAAGAAGGCAAAGAAGGTATATGTTACGGCCGCGGCATGGTTGGGCAGCGACGGATTGCCAGTTGCTCCTGCTGTTATGATCTCTGTGCCAAGCAGGATTCGGAATCTGCGTACAGGAAAAAACATAAAAGGGGCAGTGCCTAATGTAATGCATTTCACTGCTCCCGAAAGGTTATTTAAGGAAGGAGATGGATATATTCTGCAGGGATACGGTGGGAAAGATGATACGTGGGTTGAATACCGCAGTATAAAGATCACAAAAGATACTTTACGAAAGATGCTTCCTAAGGAAACCCCCAGCGTTTCTTCTCCGATGTGGGTTAAGGATGGATCCGGGGAATCGTTCCTTTACGATGCCTATCCGAAAGGATGCGGGGAACAGGCATGGAGCGTGGCATGTGCAATCTGGGGCCTGAAGACCCTATCCGCCAGCTCGCCGGTTTCAAAATTCTATGACAGTTTATTCATCTTTACAGTACCTCTTTGGGAAAAATTTAGCAGGTGTGATCCGAGGGATCCAAAGTCGGTCTATGAGTTTCACGAGATGCAAAATGACTTAAATACAGGAAGTAGGGTAGTCTGTTATGGAAATGAATATAATTTAACTGAAGCTATAAAAAGGATATGGGATATTGTCAAAGATGACGAAGTCTTTAAGACAGATATAAAAACAGCTGTGCGCAATTTAAGCGAGAATGTAAGGCAGCATGCGCAGGACTACGGTTTATTATTCGCCAATGTTTTAGGGCTTGATGACTTGGAATTAGTTGTTATGGATGTGGGGCAGAAAGGTTTTAACCCCGATAGCCACGGGGTACCGATCATACACATTCTAGATGAAATAGGTTTTCTACCTCGCCCATATAGGGATACTAGTTTTAGGGGAGTGTCTCTTAAACAGGCCTATGATATAAGTAACGACTTTATTATTCTCTCTTTAGGTCATGCCTGGAGAAAGGATCATCCGATTACTGAGAGAGAGCGGAGAATCAAAGGAATAAGAGGCACAATGATTACTTTGACTATTAAATCCCGCTCCGGCTCGCCGGTGGCCAAGGCAAGAGGCGTTATCGAAGAGGCATCAAGTTGGTTAGGTAAGAAGTCATTAGGAAATTGGAGAAGGGCCCAAGTTTTGAAGCCATTAATTGAGCAGTTAGATAATATTGCGAAAGTAGATTTACCAGAAGAGATGTTTAGGGCAATAGAGAATTTTGGTGCTGAAATAGAAAAAAATACAGGACTTAATAAAGCTATCCGCCTTTCTTTAATCAAAAGGCTTAATTTTGCAAGGAAAAAATTGGAATCTCACCGCTCCAGCTCGCCGGTAGATGTTGCAATTATCTACGGAGCTCATCGATATACAGAAGATTTTAATGCAGGTTGGACGGTTCTCAAGAAAGTCTTTACAGAAGCGTTTTCTGCTAGAAAGAAAGTTATCTATCTTCAAGAAGATTTTGGGCCCACCATTGATTTCTTAGAGCAATTTGGAGTTTACTATCAGGGCGAGCCAATAACTATTTCTCAATCACTAAAAGATAATATTCGTTCAAAATATAAAAAAGTAACAACTGCTAACAGAAAAATGTTTCTTAATTTGATGAGAAAAGAAAGTTTTGTTAATTTGGCAAGATCCGGAATATTTAATGTATCGGAAGATAATATCTTTATGAGTGAGTTATTCAGAATGGTCAGGGAGAATAAGGTTAGATTTAAATTTGAAGACTTAATCTTTGATAACTGGTTATTATTTACTCTGGGAAACCTTGAGCATAGTAGTATATTTAATAGCTTAGGAAAAGAAGGATTAAATATAAATAATTTTATGCAAGGCATGAAAGAATCTTTTGATAAATTAATAGTTGGAATCAAGGCTCGCGATTCCGATCTACGTAAACAGATACTTCACTTATTGAATTCCGAAAGGAATGCTTGTGTTATTACTTATAGAGGCATAGCACATTATGGAATGGAAAAAGAATTAGAAACTATTGGCATAGACGTTGAGATA
>JBDRJF010000004.1:0-14021 GCA_043815185.1 Candidatus Omnitrophota bacterium
CATGATTTTTTAAATCCTGACTTTATTTTAATTGGTGAAATTAATAAGAAGGATGGAGATACTTTAGAGGAAATTTACAAGAACACTTGTGATAATAATCCTAAATTCGGCAGGATGAATTTAGTCAGTGCTGAAATAGCCAAAATTTCACTTAATTGCTATATCACCATGAAGATAACTTATGCTAATTCTTTAGCTGCTATCTGCGAGAAAGTTCCTGGAGCTGATTCCCAAATGATTACCAGTTCAATTGGAATGGATACTCGTATTGGAAAGAAGTATTTGAAACCGGGTTTAGGTTTTGGCGGACCGTGTTTTCCTCGCGATAATGTAGCCTTTGCTGCTTTTGCAAGAAAGGTTGGAGAGAAAGCAAAATTGGCAGAGATGGTAGATGAGGTAAATAGAGACCAGGTAAGAAGAATCGAAAAAATCGTAAAAGATCTAATCAATAATTCCGTAAGGGACGGGCATGCCCGTCCCTTTATCAGAAAGATAAAGGATAATGTTCTTGTGGGAGTGTTAGGATTATCTTACAAGCCTAATACACCAATCATTGAAGACTCGCAAGCTATAGATATTGTAGAGCTATTGATTAATGAGGGTTATAAAGTAATAGTTTATGATCCTCAAAGTTTAGATGCAGCCAGAGGTGTTTTAGGCGATGGAGTCAGATATGCTGCCAGCAGCAAGGCCTGCGCAAAAGAAGCTGATATTTTGTTAGTAACGACACCGTGGGATGAATTTAAGGAAATAAACAATAGCGACTTGAAGAAAGGAGCCCATATATTAGATTGTTGGGAGATATTTAAGGGTAAGAATTTAGAAGCAAAAATTAAATACTTAGGAAAAGGATAGGTAGTTTATATTGTTCATTTAGTTGATTTGATCGATCCAGTTACTCAAAGCCGAAACTATCCGTTGAGATCTGATCTCAACGGGTAAATAGTAAATGTTTTTACAGTTTTGTGTTTGTATTGACAATATGTAAAGAATATTGTATACTTTATTTATGTTTAAGAGGAATATCCAGTCCAAAATACTATCATATATTAAACAATATCCCGTGGTTACTATTACTGGTCCCAGACAGTCAGGCAAGACCACCTTGTGTAAGATGCTATTTCCAAAGCGGCCTTATTTTTCTTTAGAGGACCTTGATGTTCGTAACTATGCCCGTAATGATCCGAGAGCATTTTTAGAGGCGCATCTGGGAAAAGGAGTAATTTTGGATGAAATCCAACGCGTTCCCGAGTTAACATCTTATATTCAGACTATTGCAGATGAGAAGGCGAAAGAAGGGCTTTTCGTCCTTACCGGCAGTCAGAATTTTGAGCTGCTAAATACTATTAGCCAGACTCTGGCCGGAAGGACGGCTTTAGCGACTTTATTACCTTTCTCTTTTAATGAAATTTATAAAACCGCTTCACCGTCTTTAGATGTTATTTTACAGACAGGATTCTATCCCCGGATACATGATAAGAAACTTAACCCTCAAGAGGCGCTTTCTTTTTATGTCAGTACTTATCTTGAAAGAGATATTCGTTCATTGATTAACGTTAAAGATATCTCCCGATTTGAAACTTTTCTAAAATTATGCGCTTCACGCACCGGGCAAATTTTGAATCTTTCAAGTTTGGCAAATGACTGCGGAATAAACCATAATACGGCAAAGAGCTGGCTTAATGTGTTGGAGGCAAGCTATATCATTCTTTTAGTCAGGCCGCATTACAGAAATTTTAGAAAAAGACTGGTCAAATCCCCTAAGTTATATTTTATTGATACCGGACTTGCCGCTTATCTTTTAGATATTGAAAATCCTGTTCAGCTTGTTAACCATCCTTTGAAAGGCGCTTTATTTGAAACCTTTGTGGTTACGGAAATTTTAAAGCTGCGTCTGAACGCGGGGAAAAGAAGTAACCTTTATTATTTCAGAGATAATGTCGGTAACGAAGTCGACTTAATATTAGACTACGGTAATGAGGTTATCCCGATAGAAGTTAAACTTGGCAAGACCGTCGCCGGCGATTTTTTTAAAGGGCTGAGATATTATTATAAGTTAAATCCTAACAGTAAAAAAGGGTATCTTATCTATGGCGGTACTCAAAATCAGTCACGTTCTGACGTTGATATTATAAGTTACCAAAATATAGCGGATTGTTTAGAGAAAAGTTTATTAAAAAGATGATTTATAATATCTACCGACTTTATTAATTGAAAGGAGATGGTTATTATGGGGAAGCGGGTATTAGTTACCGGCGCCGGTGGTTTTATCGGGCATCACTTAGTTAAGTACTTAAAGAAAAAAGGTTACTGGGTCAGGGGTGATGATATAAAAAAGCCAGAGTTTGAAGAAACTGCTGCTGATGACTTTAAATTATTGGACTTACGTGAATTTGATAATTGTCTGAAGGCCTGCGAAGGCATAGATGAAGTGTACCAATTAGCTGCTGATATGGGAGGTATAGGTTATATTACCTCTTCTCATGCTGAGATTTTTAGAAACAATGCTTTAATAAATTTGCATATGCTAGAGGCAGCTAGGAGAAGCAAGGTAAAAAGATACCTTTATACAAGTTCAGCTTGTATTTACCCTATGTATTTACAAAAGAATCCCGATGCAAAGATGCTAAAAGAAGAGGATGCTTACCCGGCAGATGCTGAACCCGGTTATGGCTGGGAGAAACTATTCTCTGAATTGGCTTGTCAGTATTATACAGAAGACTACGGATTTAAGACTCACACAGTCCGCTTCCATAATATTTTCGGTCCCTTAGGAACATATGAAGGCGGAAGAGAAAAAGCTCCGGCAGCAATTTGTCGAAAGATTGCCTTGGCTAAGAATGAAGATGAGATAGAAGTTTGGGGTGATGGCCATCAAACTCGTTCTTTCTGCTATATTGATGATTGCCTGGAAGGCCTTTACCGCCTGATGCAAGCTGATTATTTAGAGCCGCTTAACTTAGGACAGGATAAGTTAGCCACCGTAGATGAATTAGTGGATATCATAACTAAAATTTCCGGTAAGAAAATAACCAAGAGGCATGACCTTTCAAAACCTCAAGGGGTAAGGGGAAGAAATAGCGATAATACAAAATTGCGACAGATACTTGGCTGGGAGCCTCAAATTAGTTTAGAAGAGGGCTTAGAGAAAACATACAAGTGGATTAGCGAACAGGTAAAAGTATAAAAAAGGCATCAATAAGATAAGAGGATAGATGGGCGGAGAAAAAACATTTTATAAACGTTATTGGGAAGATGAACATATAAAGATTAATCCCTTTGATTGTCATCCCGGAAAGTGGATAGAAGGAAACTTTAAATTCCATTTAGATTTTTTTAAATCATTCATTAATGGTAAGATTTTAGATTTTGGATGCGGCCGGGGCGATTTTACTTCTATGATTAGTAAGTATTGTGATTCAATTTGCGGAATTGACTGTTCTCAGGCAGCCATTGATAGCGCAAAGGATATTTATCCGGAAATCGACTTTCAAGTATTGGGGGAAAGCAGTAAATTCCCTTACGCTGACGAATCATTTGATGCGATATTTATGATTGACGTTCTTGAACACATTTTGGATACAGAGACTTTGCTTGAAGAAACAAACAGAGTTTTAAAATCAAATGGCCATCTGTTAATAGCTACTTCTCAGTTAACGCGCTTAAAGCTGTTTATTATAGCTTTATTGTCTCTGGATAAGTATTTTTATCCTACTACGCCGCATATTCGTTATTTTACTAAAAATAATTTATCAGGCCTACTTAGGCAGAAGGGATTTGAAGTAATCCGCTATAAAAAAAATCGTACATATTTTGGTTTTATACCTCAAGGCCAAATGGTAGTTGTTTCTAAAATAGATAAAAAATAGATTTCGAAATGAAAATTTTATTAGTACAGCCTTTTAAAGATTTTGGCATTTCCGGGGAATCATACCCACCTGCTGGTTTAGGTTATCTTGCAACTGCAGTAAAAGAGAGTGGACATCAAGTATCTATCCTTGATTGTTTAAAGGATAATTATAATTATAAGAAGTTTCTTCAAGAGGTTAAGAAAATTTCTCCGGACTTAATTGGTATTAGTCTGTTTTCGATATCGATTCCTTTTGTGAAAAAAATGGCCAATATGATTAAAGAGGAATTACCTGATACTGTAGTTGTCTTAGGCGGGCCCCATGTATCTTCTCTTCCCAATAAGGTTTTAAAGAATTTTGAAAAAGTTGATTTTGCTGTCAGGGGTGAAGGTGAGATTCCCCTAAGACAATTAGTAAAAGCTCTTGATTCCGGAGATAAAAACTTTTCTCAAATCCCCGGTCTTATCTATCGCGAAAATAATACGATTCGGATAAATGAGCCTTACTTCCCTGAAAATATTGAAGAGTATGGTTTTCCAGCCTGGGATCTAATTAAACCTTCGGAGTACTTTAAATACTTAAGCATGGGTCCTAATACTGTTCCGGTATTTTTTTCCCGGGGTTGTCCTTTCCAATGTACTTTTTGTGCTGCTAAAGTTACCTCTGGACAACGCTTGCGAAGAAGGGGGCTTGATCATATATTCGCTGAATTGCATTTTTTACAGAGAGAATACGGTATAAAGAGGTTTGTTATAGAAGATGAAGGATTTGGCGTAACCAAAAAATTCATAATGGATTTTTGCCAAAGAATAAAGAAAGAGAACTTTAAAGCCTGTTTTGCTTTAGGCGTAGGTATGAGATTAGATTTTATTGATCAAGAGCTCCTGGAAGCCATGAAAGAAGCTGGTTTTGAACGAACAATAGTTCTGGGAATAGAGTCTGGTTCAGAGCGTATTCTTAAATTGATGAAGAAAGAGATAAACTTAGATATGGTTTGGGAGAAGGTAAATTTGATGAATAGAATGGGATTTGAGCCCAATGGTTATTTTATATTAGGTTATCCCAGTGAGACCAGAGAGGAGATGGAGAAGACAATCAAATTAGCCTTAAAGCTTGGTATCAGAGAAGCTAGTTTTACTGCTTTTCAGCCTTTGCCGGCTACTGAAGCCACCAATGCTCTTATTGTCAGCAAAGAATTGCCTGAAGATTATGATTTTACCTTGGTTGCTCAAAATAAAGTTGTTTACGCTCCCAAGGGTATGACTACAGAAGAGCTAGAGAGGATTCGAAAGGGGGCTATTCTTAGATTTTACTTACGGCCGAGAACCTTGTTGCGTTATTTTAAATCCTTTAGTGCCTTTATGTATGCCTTTAAAAAGGTTATTGCTGTTTTTTTCAAAAAGAATCTTGTAAAAGAAGATCAGCTAGCAAATTGAAAGCATGAATGAGAAGAGTAACCCTTTAGTTAGTGTTGTTAATGTAACCTGGAATGGTAAGGAGTTCTTGAAGAAGCACTTGCCCAGCTTAAAAAACCTTAAATACCCTAATTACGAAGTAATAATTGTTGATAATGCCTCAACTGACGGGAGTATTGAGTTTGTTAGAGAAAATTATCCTGAGTTTAAGATAATTCAGAATAAAACCAATCTTGGTACAGCCCAAGGCAGTAATGTAGCAATCGCTCAAGCAAAAGGAGAATATATTTTTTGGGTCAGTAATGATATGGAGTTTGACCCTTATACATTGAATCATCTAATTGCGCGTTGCCAGTCAGATGAAACCATTGGCATCTGTACTGTAAAGATGCTGCGGATAAAGGATGAGGAACTTGTTGATGAGATTGATAGCGTAGGGGCTGATATAGACATTTTTGGTTTCCCTTTTTCTAGAGGTATAAACGAACAAGACCGCGGTCAATATGATCAAGCAGCAGATGTATTTTTTTCCTTTGGCGGCGCAATGCTTATACGCAAGAGTTTACTTTCAATAATCGGAGGCTACGACCCTGATTATTTAACTTTGGCCGACGATATTGATCTTTCTTGGCGCGCGCATTTAGCTGGTTTTAGAGTTGTAGTTGAACCAAAAGCTTTTCTGTACCATCGGGTGAGCGCAACTTTGGGTAAGACTCATAATAGAGCCCAGAAGAGGTATATTTCTGAGAGGAATACCTTACGAACCCTGCTTAAAAATTATTCTCAAGGGTATTTATTCTTAATTCTGCCTTCTTATTTAACGATTTTATTATTGGAGACGATGTTTTTCCTCTTGGTAGGGAAAATCAAGATAGCTACCTCCGGGCCAAAAACCTTGCTTTGGAATCTTTTTCACTATAAAGAGACCTTGGCTTTAAGGAAAAAAGTTCAAGCTTTTAGAAAAGTTAAAGATTCTGCTATAGTAGCTAAGATGCTTAAGCGAATTGAAAAAATTAGATTATTTTTTGATTTTATTATTCATTCCAGGGCTGATCGGTGGATAAATTATTTTTGAAATTTTACTTTTTAATTAGGGAGTAGGTATGTATTTTGATATTGATATAACCTCTAAACAGGAATTTAAATCCTGGCCTCATACCCCAACCTATCAGGCTGTTAAATTGATTCGTCCCAATTCAAAGGTGTTAGACGTAGGCTGTTCCAAAGGGTATATGGCAAAAGAATTGAATAAAAAAGGGTGCAAAGTAACAGGCGTAGAGATAGATAAGAATGCCGCCCGGGCAGCAAAAAATTATTGTGTTGATGTAATAAACGCTGATATCGAAAAGCAGGATGAGTTACCTTGCCCAGAGAATTCTTTCGATTATATCCTTTGTTTAGATGTTTTGGAACACCTGATGAGGCCTGACGTCATCCTAAATAAACTTAAGCGGTATTTATCGCCCAATGGTGAAATTATTATTTCCATACCAAACATTGCTAGATTTGAACATCGGCTAAAGCTGTTGTCCGGAATTTTTGATTATTCTGAGTGCGGGGCTTTAAGTAAGGGGCATTTAAGGTTTTTTACTTATAAGACTGCCAAGGTATTGATAGAATCTTCCGGTTATAAGATAAAAGCCGTTAAATCAACCGGGTTAGGCTTTATAATTAAAATTTTCCCAGGGTTATTCGCTTTTCAGTTTCTTATTATTGCAAAAAAGGCATAGATTAATATTTAAGAGTAAATGTTATATTCCTGGATAACTCATGAATCTTCAAAAACTAAAAATCTTAATAGCAGGACAGCTTAAAACCAGCCGGACAGAGACTTTAGAGGATTATCTTCGTGATAGAACTAATTCTTTAGGTGTTATTGGGTTTATGAGTCCTTTTGCTTCTTATGATGAGTCACGTTGCACCCTATACGAGAAAGGGATAAAGAAAAGAGAATTTAGCCTTCCTAGTTATAGGGTAAAGAAGGCCAGCGGATTAAGACAGTCGTTTATATGTTTTTCTTTTTTAGTATATATTTATTCTTTTTTTAAATCTTTTCGAAAATTAGGTCAAAAGTTTGATGTTTTCATAGGAATTGCTACATTTTCTACAATGTTAGGATTAATTCTAAAGAAATTAGGAAAAGTTGATAAGGTAATCTATTATTGCCTTGATTACTACCCCCCTTCAAAGAAATTAAACTTTAATCGCATAATCAACATTATATTTAGGAGTATTGATAAGTTAGTTGTCAGAAGCGTTGATGCCGTATGGCATATATCTCCTCGTATCAAATGGGCAAGAGAACATTATACCGGGCTATCTGCTAATTCTTACTCTGAAGTAATAGTTCCTTTAGGCTATACGAAAGGAATTTCCTATGATTTACCCTTAGAAGATAGAGAACGCTGGAGTTTAGGGTTTGTCGGAACACTCTCTGAAAATCAAGGGTTACAAATGGTTATAGGAGCGATGCCTGAACTTATTAAGGAGTTTCCTGAAGTTAAGGTTCGTATAATTGGACATGGCCCATATACTGATCAGTTAAAAGGTATGGCTAAAGGGAAGGGGTTGGGCGAGCACTTTATATTCCATGGATTTGTACGTGATGACGCCCAAGCTTATTCTATACTCTCTAGGTGCATGGCAGGGTTAGCTACCTGGACCGGAGATGAAAGTGATAATTCACTTTATGCTGATCCCGGAAAGCCAAAATTATATGCTTTATTAGGATTACCAACTATTATTACTTCTGCACCTTACGTTTCTGAACTTATATCTGAGACCGGTGCCGGTGAGGTTATTGATTATTGCGCTAATGATTTTATCTCGGCAGTAAAGAAGATTATTGCTAAAGAAGAAGATTTCCGGAACTATCAAGAGGGCATCGAAAAGTTTAGGCCATTCTGTTTAGCAGAAAATATTTTTAATAAAGCTTTTTCTGAGACTGAAGCCTTATGGGGAGATAAGCAAAGGAGAAGCAATAATGGTGCTTGAGAAGAGTATCCCAGCAGTTACTCGTTTACGCAATGGTAGGTTTTATATTTTTTGCATATTGGTTGCGTTTATATCTATATCCAAGGCTGCTATAGAGATAGCTTTTGGTCTGATATTCTTTCTCTGGCTTATTGAAAATGTCTTGGTGAAAAAGTGGAAAATAAGAGAGTATTTTCCCAAAACAAAGCTAAATTTACCGATTGCTATTCTATTAGTTGTATTATCTCTTACCATATTCAACAGTTTTGCTCCGGCAAAAAGTTTGCGGTCTTTATTTGGTAAGTGGATCCAGTATGTTATGTTGTATTTTTTCACAGTAGGTATTGTTGATTCCAGGAAGAAGTTCAAGATAATCTTAAGTATATTTTCAATATCCTTAACATTAATACTTGTTGATGGCCTATGGCAGTTTGCAACCGGAGTTGATTTCTTGCGTTCGCGCCCCATTGAAGGATTCTGGATAAGAGGATATTTCTGCGGTTTAAATCCTTTTGGGGGATTTCTTATCTTGCTTTCGCCGATAGTAGTTTCTTTTTTACTTACGAATAAAAAGATAATTAAAATATGCGGAATATTTGTTTTTGGTTTATCGACAACTTGTCTACTGCTTAGTTGTTCTCTCATTTCCTGGGTTGCTTTAGTGTTGAGTCTTAGTATTACTTTATTCTTTAGCAAAAGAAAAGTAGTAAGTGCTATTCCTGTTTTGATATTACTGCTTATTTTGATTATTTCTTTTCTTCCTACATTCAGGGCAAGAATTCTTGAGGGTTTTCGAGGTGTATTTTATAGTGAAGGGGGCAGAATTAACATATGGAAAGAGTATTCACAAGAGCTAGTAAAAACCCCTTTTTTAGGAAAAGGAATAAATACAACAACTGTACAGATAGCTAAAAAATATAGTCAATTGCCTTTGGTTATTAAGGCTAACCCCCATAGTTGGTATTTATTAATTGTTTTGGAAGCCGGTCTATTGGGCCTGTTGGCTTATTTTTGGTTTCTTACGCGGACATTTAAAGTATTTTTATCATCAAAGAAGGATTTACTCTGGTATGGGTTATTTACCGGTTTTTTAGCTTTTGTTATCGTAAATATAGTGGATAATATATGGGATGAACGAATCCAGTCTCTTTTCTGGATAATTATCGGCCTATCAGTCGTGCGTAATAAATTATTAGTAACTAAGCATGATTAATTTCCTTCTTCTTAATCTCATTGTTGCTTTTACATCTGCCCGTATTGTAAGAAAAGTTCTTTATTGTTCGAACCTTTCTGATCGGATATGTAATTTTTCGCTTCTGTTTTTGGCCCAGATCATACTTACTGAGATGATTTTAGGTATCTTTGGTAAGCTTTTCTTGGGTAATTTGATCTTAATAAACTGTTTTATCTTTTTGATAGTCAGTTTTATCTTGCGAAACAAAAAAGAGATTTTACACTCAGCAGGCAGGAGGGATTTTAGCTGGGTAGTTGAAAATAAGGTGGTTTTATTCTGCCTGGCCTGCATCTTAGGTTTTATTTTAGTAAAGGGGTTTCTTAATCTTATCAACCCTTCATTTGGCTGGGATAGCCTTAACTACCACTTTACCTTTCCGGTTGAGTGGTTAAAGCACGGTAATCTTTATAACCCTCTGACTATCTCTGATGATCCCACACCAACCTATTACCCGATAAATAATTGTCTTTATTATTTTTGGTTAATTGCTCCCTTTAAGAGCGTTTTTATCGCTGATTTAGGCCAGATACCATTTCTTATACTTTCTTTTATAGCTTGTTTTGCCATTGCCAGAAAGTTTAATCTTTCCCAGGAGCTGGCATTTTATTCAGCCGGCCTATTTGTGATTACTCCTAACTTTTTTAAACAGATTGAGGTTGGTTATGCTGACATTATGATGACCGCACTTTTGCTCACTACTTTAAATCTTCTGTTCAGTTTAAATAAGGAGTTTAATTTAAAGTACTTGGTTATTTCCGGGATATCCTTTGGGTTATTTTTTGGGACTAAGACTTTATGCTTAGCCTATAGTTTAGCTTTAGGATTATTTTTCATTTATATCCTAGTTAAAAACTCTAAAGGTTTAAGATTGGTTGGCTATGGTTTTTTGTTCCTGGGGCTTATTGCCTTGTTTGGCGGTTATGGCTATATAAGAAATTTTATTCTTAGCGGTAACCCCTTATTTCCTTTAAAGGCGGTTTTACTGGGAAAAACTATTTTTAAAGGAGTGATGCCCACCGCTACCTATCTGGTCCGCTGGACTTATGAAGGGTATAATTTAGGTAAGTTATTCTTCCATGAAGGGATGGGGCTGCAGCTGCTAATTTTGATATTCCCGGCTACCTTTCTAGCCTTTCCGATAATTCTAATTAGAAGTAAGGGAGTAAAATTAAGTTTTCCCTTAATTTATTTATCCCTGCTTCCGGCCATTCTTCTAGCTATTTTTACTTTTATTATCCCTCAGCTCTGGACTAGATTCCTCTATCCTTATCTTGCTGTCGGCTCGGTTATGGCTATCTATCTCTTAAAGACTTTAAAGATCCCAACAAAAATAATAAGGGCATTTGTGGTTATCTGTTTTCTGGCTTCAATAGCGGAATTCTCTGGGTATTGGGAGTTAGGATTTTCTTTGCTGGCGGTAGTTATATTCTTTCTTAGCTTACCCTTACTTATCAGGCGTTTTAAGCGGCGAAAAGCCAGAATGGCTATAATTTTTTCGTTATTGATTATTCTGAGTTTAAGTTTTGTTATTGGCCAGCCGTGGTATCTTGATCATCAGTATCAGCGTTACATCAGTCAGGCTTCTTATTGGGAAGGAGCAATGCAGGCTTGGCAATGGCTGAATGATAATACTAAAGCCCAAAGGATTGCTTATATTGGCCGGCCGGTTCCCTTTCCTTTATACGGAACAGGTTTTAAAAATGATGTCTACTACGTTTCAGTAAATAATATTCACCCGGCCCAACTCTACCTTTATCCCCAGGGTAATCTAAATTGGAAAGAATACCGCTATGATTATATTGATAGAGTATTAAGAAGAGATGAGAATTACCGTGGTAAGGCTGATTTTAACTGCTGGTATCGAAATCTGATTAGGGAGGATACAGATTACCTCTTTGTTTATATACTTGAAGAGAAGTATACACCAATAGAAGGCCTCTGGGCCCAGGCACATTCTGATAAATTCCAATTAGTTTTGAATAACCCTGATGCCCAAGTTTATAAGGTGATCAAATAATGGTATCGGTAGTGATTCCCGCACATAACGAAGAAGAGTGTATGGAAAAGGTAATCTCTCGGCTAGCGCAGGTTCTTGCCATGGAGCATGAGATTGTTGTGGTTAACGACCACTCAGTTGATAATACAAGAGATAAGGTGGAGGGCTTAAAAAAGAGTTATAAGAATATCGTATTGGTGGATAATAAAGAGGCCCAAGGATTTGCTAATACTTTGAGAACAGGGTTTCAAGTTGCCAGAGGTGAGTTAATTGTGCCGGTTATGGCTGATTTATGTGATGATCCCCAGATAATTAACCAGATGTATCATAAGATTAAAGAAGGTTATGATATTATTTGTGGTTCGCGATACATGAAATCCGGCAAGAAAGTAGGAGGGCCGCTACTGAAAACTTTTTTATCTAGGATGGCCGGAAAAATAATTCACATTTTAGGCATACCTACTCATGATATTACTAATTCGTTTAAGATGTACAGGAGAGAAGTTATTGAAGCAATTGATTCAAAAGCCAAGAGTTTTGAGATTTCTATGGAGATTCCCCTTAAAGCCTGCCTTAAAGGATTCAAAATTACTGAGCTGCCTACGGTTTGGTATTCTCGTGTAATTGGAAAATCTAGTTTTAAAGTAATGAGTTTAATCCTGGTTTATTTAAAACTATATCTTTGGGCAGTTATCAAGTACATTTTGAGGCCGTTTTATTTTAGAAGGAGAGAGAAATGAGTAAAATTTCTTTATCAGTAGTTATTCTTGCTAAGAATGAAGAAGAGAGGATTAGGGATTGTATAAAATCTGTAAGAGAGTGGGCCAGTGAGGTAATTGTTATTGATGATGAATCAACCGATAACACTCCCGGGCTTGCCAAAGAATTAGGCGTAAAAGTCTTAACGCAAAGAATGGATATAGAGGGAAGGCATAGAAACTGGGCTTATTCAAAGGCCAGTAACCAGTGGGTCTTAAGTCTTGATGCTGACGAGCGATTGACTGAAGAACTTAAAGATGAGATTGAATCAACTCTGGCTTCTGTTTTTGAACATAATGCTTTTACTATACCCCGAAGAAATTTTATCGGCGATTATTGGGTACGTTGGGGAGGGCTATATCCTTCAGCCCAACTAAAACTATTCCGCAAAGATAAATTTAAGTGGGAAGAGGTTGAAGTGCATCCCCGGGCATTCCTAGATGGTGAATGCGGGCACTTAAAAGGTGATTTAATCCACTATACTTACAGGGATTGGGCAGCTTTCTTGAATAAGCTTAATAACCAAACTACTTTAGAAGCTAAGAAGTGGTACAAATTATCCAAGACTGACCCCAAGAAAGCGGGTTATAAGATGAATTTTATTCATACCCTCTGGCGCACCGGCGATAGGTTCCTAAGAGCTTTTATCGTTAAGAGAGGTTACCGCGATGGGTTTATCGGTTTTATGGTAGCTTACTTTGCTTCGCTTTATCAGATTACCAGCTACGCTAAATATAGAGATTTAATTAAGAATGGAAGATAGGCCGAAGTCTTTTTTGATAATAAACCCCTTTGGTATCGGAGACGTTTTATTCTCTTTGCCGCTTATAAGTAACCTGAAAAAAAACTTTCCTTCCTGTAAAGTCTTTTATCTCTGTAATCGTAGGACTCAGCCCTTGTTGGAAAATTTTTTCCTGATCAATAAGACTTTTGTCTATGAGAGAGATGAGTTTGAGGCTGTTAAGAAAAGATCCCGATTCTCCTGGATTAGAAAGATAGGGAGTTTTATTTCCGCGATAAAAAAGGAAAACATTGCCATTGCAATAGACTTATCGTTAAGTTCACAGTTTGGGTTTTTCGCCTGGGCTGCGGGGATAAAGCAAAGAATTGGTTATGATTATAAAAAGCGGGGAAGGTTTTTAACTAAAAAGATTAGCCTAAAAGGGTATGAAGCCAAGCATGTTATCGAGTATTACCGGGAACTTCTGAAACTAATAGGTCTTAAGCCCGAATATCAAAAGACCCGGTTAACCTTAACTGCAACTCAAAAAAATAATGCAGCCAATTTCTTAAGCCAACAAGGTATCGGGAATGATGATTTGCTGATTACAATTACTCCCTGCGGCGGAGCGAGCTGGGGCCGTGATTCTTATCGTAAACACTGGCCCGGAATTAAGTTCGCTGAGTTAGCTGACCGGCTGATTAATCAATGCGAGGTACGGATTATTCTGGCCGGTAGCAGTAGTGAAAGAGAAACTATTGAGGCCATAGAAGGGTTGATGCAAAATAAGCCGGTGAAAGCTATAGATTTACCCTTGCTTGATTTCTTAGCTCTACTGCAAAGATCAGCCCTGTTAATTGCCAATGACGGCGGCCCAGTACATATGGGTGTATTTTCAGGAATAAAAACAGTTTCAATTTTTGGCCCGGTGAGCGAAGTAGTCTACGGGCCGTACCCCGAAGATTCTCAGAAACATGGTGTGATAAAAAAAGATTTATCCTGCCGGCCTTGTTATAAAAAGTTTAGATTACCAGAATGCTTATATCAGTTGAAATGCCTCAAGAGTATAACA
>JBDRJF010000005.1:0-86089 GCA_043815185.1 Candidatus Omnitrophota bacterium
CCGGCAATGGTAAAGGCCTGCTTGCCTTCGGCATCAGTATATCCGGCGTAGTGGCTGTCTTTAGTTAAGGCGCCAAAAGCAATAGAGTCACCGTATTTTCCGCCGGTGATGTCTTGGGCGGTTACGGTTTGTTTAGGAACAATTAAAGAGCCCGTAAGAAACTTATTACTAGCAAAACTTACATATGTTTCTTGCCCAATTTCAGGAATCAAAACCGAAGCAAATTTCCCATTAAAAATTTCCCTGTTTGGATCTCCCAATGACACAAAGCCACTAGGATTATGTTCTGTTGAAGCTACGAACTTAATACCATAACCTCCTACAAAAAGTCCTTCGTGCAACATTAGATGATTTTGTTTATTTTCTAATTCTTCTGGGGTTTTGCCAATACTTTCACCAAACTGCCACTCTGCACCCGGGGATTGGTTAAGACTACCTAGTTGTTTATTAGCTAAAGTGTATTCAACATCTCCCTCCAGTAAAGCTATGTTTGGAATTTTTATCCCGTTATTAAATACATGGTTGGCAATAACCTTGGTTTTTGAATAAAGAGAAAGTTTACTACCACCTTCTTCATTTAGAAGTTCAAATGCTCTCCCTTTAGCATGAAGAGCAAATTTCTGCGCATCTAAACTTTGTGCTTCCTGAGGAAGTCTTACATCGAAAGAGTTTATTTCGGCAGTTTCCACTCCTATATCCATAAGCCTAACCCCAGTGTCTATCCCTAGTGTTTTTACTGGTACCCAACTTTTAACTTCCCCCTTTGCCGCATAGCTATATCCTTCCGGCGTAGGTTGAATATATGTTTTTACAGGAGTGTTACCTTCTCCTATATGCATAAGCCTTACCGAGGCGTCTCCTGAACTTGTTCTGATTTTACCCTCTCCTTCGAGGTTGACTATAGCATTTGTATTTCCCGGATCAAAACCTTTTTCAACAGCATACTCTTTACCGGCAAATTCGCGAATTCCGGTAATTGGGTTATATAAATCAAGGGAAACTGATCTCAAACCAAGTTCTTCTAGCTTCGGCTTCCATTGATCAACAACTTGACGATAGGCGTCTCCTACAAAGATTTCTTTTTCTGAACTTAATTTTTGCGCTTCTGCCACCATTTTAGGCTTAATTTCATTATAAAATAGATTAGTTTTCTCAAGACTAGGCTCTTTGTGCCACCAATCGTTGGTTACTACACCAGTAACTGTTGTTCCAAAATTTCGCCCTTCCCATGAAGCAACTAATGACTGTCCATAGGCTGAACTGCCTATTGGCCGCTCAGCCCAAGTAAGTTCTCTTCCAACCCAGGCTTGATATTGTTTGGCTCGGTTTGTGTCGGTGAATCCAATACCCACTGCATTATTAAATTTCTCCATGGTGGTTAATTTAAAATTTCCAACGCTGCCTGAAGGATCAATATAAGTTTTTTGGCCACCAATATTAGTTATTTTAGTACCATCGCTAAAGTGGTTTTCTGAATGGCTAAGATTGCCGTTAGCAGCATAATAATTAATAGTGCCGTCGGCTAAACTTTGTTTATAGGCAGGAAGTATGGCGGTATTAAGACCATAAGAAAGTTCTGGATTCTCGTGTACATCATATGTAATTTTCTCCCAACTGCTAGTAGAGGGAATTATTGGAGATGTAGCACTTGCATCATGCCCTGAGATATAAGACGAAGTATTCGCAATATTCGCCAAATAATAATCTGCCCCCAGGTTAAATTGAGTAGAAGGGTCAGAGGTGTAAGTAGCAGGGTCAGAGGTGTAGGAAGAAGAACTATCATAAACCGAGGTAGTTGCGCTTACATCATATCCTGAGATATAAGCTGAGGTATCGCTAAAATCATAAACACTGGGGTCAACCAGATGAAACTCAACCGGAGAAGGCGTATAGGTAACCGCTGACGGTTGATAAGCCGGGGTAAATATTTCAGGGACCGGGGCGTAATCATCAAAAGAATAAGCAGCCGCTGGCGGGGTATAATAAGAATCATCTCCGGTATCCTCGGCATAGGCATTTTCGCAGAAAAAGGCCATTATGGGGTTGGTGGGTATCGGAGCCGGCCTCTGAAACATCAGATTTAAAGTGGTAGCATAATCCGGCCCGGCTTTAGAGGTTAAATCCTGATAGACAAAGCAGAAGATAATCATAAAAGCCACGGCCCGCATCCAGGATTTACAGCGAGGGTCGCGGATCTTTAAAATTACTCCTGATTGGACACTATCTTTGTTATTTATCATATATTATATATTAAAAAAAGCCGAATCACCATTTCTAGCAACCCGGCTATCCTTAAGTATAAATTTTTTTAGGACCCGTGGCTTTGCGTCCCCTGATTACTCAGGTTTTGCCTTTATGACTGTCCCAAAAGTTGTCTTAACTAACCATTAGAATATAACATATATTATATATAAATGTCAACAAAAGCCTAAGAAAAAACAGCCTTTTTGAAAACATTTTCATCTCTAACACCCGGTTGAGGCTAAGCCTCAACCGATAATACTAGTTATTGTGGACATTTCATACTATAACTCATTGGATATGAAGAAGTTGCTAATTAGCTTTGAGTAAGCTAAGGATTCTCTAATTAGAGGCCTTCGCATCAACACCCCTTCTGGACTAATTAGACCCCCGATTGATATCCTTGTGGGGACTATTAGCCTGATTAAGGCTTGAGCCTGCGTTCGGTTCTTCTTGTGGTTTATGGTCTTTGGTATTCATTTTCAACTTTAACGAGTGAAAAACTAACTTTTGTTACGCTTAACATGGGTAATGCACTATCCCTTTGCCCTTTTATTTTGCCTTTATTTTGTTTTATTTTTTATCTAGTCTGAGGCTATCCTCTAAACCATCCATATAACCTAGCTCGCCTGCACGAAATTGCCGCAAAGATGGAGGAGAACCTATCACTCTCCCACCTTCCATAATAGCAAAGGTTCCATATCTAAGATATCCATACGAAGCCAGTAAGAGTTTAAGAAACGGGTGAACAAAATCCTCTGCTCTTTGTGAAATCAGCGAAAATCCTCCTTCTGCCACGGATGCCCTGTTCCACAGATAATGTGATACTGCTGAAGCAGTGGTATTAATTCTTAGATCTTGATCGCGCATAACCTCTGCTGCCGTTGTTGCCCTAGTGGCAGACGCTAAAGGGTTCCCCGGTACCTGCACTGCATCCCAAATGCTCTCCCCAATTGAATGCCAGTCTTCTTCACCGGCATGTAAATCTCGGACTGCTTGATTAATTGCGTCATCGACATCAGACCCCATTGCGGTTGCTATTTTTCCGACAGGCTGCTTGCCATTATCGTTATATTCCTCCGCTGGAAAACCAGCAAGGCCCCCATTAGATAGAGGATTAAACTCTGCACCCAAACTATGATTATCATTGCCAAAACTTTCTACGCCTGAAGTTAAAATATTGTTATCGTTAGAGATGCCAGCGTAAAAGGAAGAATTATCATAAACCGCGGCAGGTACGCTTGTATCATGCCCTGAGCTAAAATCAGGAAAGCCGCTGGGGTCAACAAGATGAAATTGAGGAGTATCATCGGAAAAAGTAGTCCCAAACTTATAATTAGAAAAACCATCTGCGAAGCCTCTATCCGCCGCTGAAATATATTCGCTATCCGTGGAAATGGGAATATATGCGGTATTCGCAATGCGCCCCAAATAATCGTCTGCCCCCAGATTAAATTGATTAGAAGTGTCAGAGATGTCAGCTGTAGGATTATGGGTAAAAGCAGAAGGAATAAAAGTATAAGTATTATCAGAAACCGAGGTAGATGCACTTACATCATCCCCTGAGATATAAGACGAAGTATCCGCAATATTCGCCAAATAAGAATCTGCCCCCAGATTAAATTGATCAGTAACATCAGGGATGTCAGCTGTAGGATTATAGGTGAAAACAGAAGGGATAAAAGTAGAAGTATCAACATGATTAGAAGGAGTAGAATTTACAGAAACAGTGCTAGAGTTGTTGGTAGGTGCAACATAGGTTAAAGCAGAAGAATCATAGCTGTAAGATGCAGAAGAACTATCGTAAACCGAAGTAGTTGCACTTGCATCATATCCTGAGATATAAGACGAGGTATCGCTAAAATCATAAACACTGGGGTCAACCAGGTGAAACTCAACCGGGGAAGGCGTATAAGTAGGCATATAATCATAGGAAGGCATAACTGCCGGCGGTTGATAAACCGGGACATAACTGCCATAGCTATCCCTGCTGGTAACCGGATCAGGAACGTAATCATCAAACGAATAAGCAGCCGCTGGCGGGGTATAATCTCCGCCATTATCAACCGCATAGGCATTTCCGCAGAAGAAAGCCATTAAAGGATTAGTAGGAAGCGGAGCCGGCCGCTGAAAGATCAGATTGAGCGTAGTGGCATAATCCGGCCCGGCCTTAGAAGTTAAACCCTGATAGACAAAGCAGAAGATAATCATAAAAGCCAGGGCCCTGATCCAGAGTTTACAGCGAGGGCCGCGGATCTTTAAAATTACTCCTGACTGTAGGCTTTGCCTTTTTTCTACCATTAGATTACTCTTGTAAATTACTCTTGTATAAATATGTTTGTGGCCTATGCTTAAAATCCTCTTTGCCTGTACCATCATACCTGAGATAATTCGGCCACACCTTTTCCATAAAAGGTTCTTTTATGGTATGGGTGTAAACACTCCCGGCTATGGGGTATAAACCGCTAAAGGATTGACGAACCATAAAAGCATCCTGTTTATCCATGTCTTTAGTAATACTGCTGACACCGGCACTGATTATGCCGGAAGGAACCGATGAGATGAGATTAACTGTTCCGTGGATAAACGCCTCCTCAAGAGTATTGGCTTTATGAAGGTGACTATTGGGAATAACCTCATCGATACCGGCAGAAACTATTCCTCCCGCCAATGAACCGGTAACACCGGCAGCACCGCTTATCCAGGGTTCTATATTCCCCTTGCGGTCAACATTATTGGCCAAAATTGCCCCTTCGGTTATACCACTAACAGCACCCACAGCTGCGGATTTAAGGGCATTAGAAAAGGTGTAGTTAGGCACAGCTGACATCATTGTCTTGTCCCAGCCGCTAAAGTGAACACCGACCTTTAACCCATCCAGCGTACCAAAAGGTAATCCTTGTCCAGTAATATTAAGTGCATTCCCTTCGATTTGCTCCTCCAGTTTTGCTGGAGAAACCTCCAAGGTGCCTGAAGGATTTAACAATCCCCCAACCACCCCCTGGGCTACCGAAGAAACAAACACTGTGGTAGGAACCCCCCATTTCTGGGCTTGGCCAACCATATTTATCCCGGAACCTAACTGGTTAAAAGCAGCCATGGAATTAAAGTTTGACATCCAGGTTCCTAAACCGCCGTAATTAGCTAGTGCGCCCTTAAAACCGGCGTAGGCTGTTGTCTGAACGCTTCCCCCAATTATCTTTGTAGCACTGGTAAAACTTCCAAGAGAATCAGTAAAATTTTTAACTTCTGCTCCCCCAACTAGCTCTTTAGTAATACCTCCGTCGAGAAAGTCTGCGCCATTAAGCGAGGCATCAATCCCTGAAGAAAGGATATTGCCGGCAGTAGATGAAGCCAGGCCGATTCCTACGCTGAGTGCGAATTGGCCGGTATCGAATTTTTGTAGTTCTCCGCCGCCGGATGGACGGGCCAATGCCCGGTGGGATAAAACTTGAGCCTGAAGAGTAAAAATGGTTAATAAACTCAGCAGAATTTTTGTGGATTTCTTTCTGAAAATATTTTCCATTTGTTTTGCCTTCCCTTTTTTCCAAACATCTTTTTGTTGTTACCATTACGATGTCTTTGAACCATTAAAATATAACATATATTATATATAACTGTCAACTCAAAGGTAAGGAAAAATAGCCTTTTTGAAAACATTTTCAGCACCTTTCAGGCTAAATTGGCCTTAGAGCCTAATTAAGAATAGCCAAACCAATAATATTTAGGATATTGTGGACATTAAGAATTGTAAATTGTTGATATATAGCGAGTTACTGACCAACGCTAAATAGACCTTTAGTAATAAAATCCATTATAATCGGGCCGGCCACAATCACCATGATCACTGGCAGAATGCAAAAGATCAACGGAATAAGCATTTTTATCGGGGCTTTCACCGCAATTCTCTCTCCGCGGTTAAATCGCCTCATTCGGGAGTCCTCCGAGAGAATCTTAAAGGTCTCTTCTACCGGAGTGCCCATTTTATCAGCTTGAGCTAAAGTTCTGACAAAAGAAGTCACATCAGCGATATTGAGCCGCTTAGCCATATCTCTCAAAGCCTCGACTCGGGGCTTGCCTACATTTATCTCCTTTAAAACAGTTATCAGCTCTTCGATTAAAGGATTAATCTCGACCTTGTTGATAACCCATTTTACTGCCGACATAAAGTCTAACCCGGCCCCAACGCAAAGGGCCAGCAAATCTACTGTTTCCGGCAATACTCTGGCTATGGCATACTTTCGTTCATTCACCTTACTATTCAAAATAATCGACGGCAAAGAAAAGCCGAAAAGAGCCGTTACCCCAAGCCGTAATGCCGAGCTCTGGCCAAAGATAAAGAAAACAATCAGCAGGGAAAAAATAGCCATCAACTCCTTGACTGACAAGAATTCAGCCGGGCTAATCTTCCACCTGGCTAAAGATATCTTTTCTTTTAAGGATCTTTCCAGGCCCTTTAATAATTTCAAAATCAATCCGTTAACCGGGAAAAGAATACTTAGAAAAGGAGCAAAAAAAGAGCCCTGTTTTTTCTTCAAGTTATCGCCAAAGACAGAAATCGTATCCTTAGTTTTAGGTAACAAACCCAGGAAGAATAAAATAAATCCTGCAGCTAAAGCAGCATAGATCAGATAAATCATATTTTAATCTTTCCGAATACTACAATCAAGATAATCCCTATTATCTGCAAAAAACCAGCCCCGATCAGGAGCAGTTTTCCCAGTTCATTCTGCCACATAACCTCAAAATGACGGGGATTAATCTTTAAAACAACTAAAGCAAATACCGGCCCAAGAAAAGAAATAATTATCGCCTGTAACCGGGCTTGAAGAGTTAAGGTCTGAACCATTTCTTTTAACTTCGACCTGTCTCTTATGGTTTCAATCAGCCGGGAAAATACCTTGGTTAAGTCGCCTCCGGTCTCCCGGGCCACAAGAATGGCTGAAGTAATTAAGGTCATCTCCTCCGAAGGCATTCTTTTATTCATGCGGGTTAAAGCCTCCTCCAAGCTTACTCCTACCTTTACCTCTCTAACTAACAGCGAAACTTCCTGGCTTATCGGCGGGCTTACCTCCTCAGCCAAAGACTCAAAAGATTGGATTAAAGTTAAACCGCCTTTAAGGCAGCTGGACAAAATCATTAAGCTGTCGCCGAGTTGAGCGTTAAATTGAACCCTTCTTTTGATAGCCAGTATCTTTACTAAACAAAAAGGGAGAGCCAGGCCGACAATCATCCCAACGAAACCAATCCAGAGCATTTGGGTTAATAAAAACCCTAATATTCCCAAAACTAAAGGCACAACGATATAGAGGGTAACTAAAATATCTTTCCTGAAAAAAATGAACATCTCCTCAAGCTGAGCACTGGCTTTTTCGGCTTTCTTCTTCTGAGCCTGATCCCAGCTTTTGAGGAAAAAACCTATTCCATAATAGGCAAGGATAGCAAAGGCAGCTATCAGCAGGATATAACCAAGTACCAAAGAGTTCATTAATTATTAAAACACCGATTAATATTCAATGGTCCCGCGTAATTATAAAATAATCACATTGATTTGCCAAGGTTAAGTTCTGAATTTTGAAGTTATTTAAGCCTCATCTCCTTTATTTCTCCAGTTTCAGAATCTATACCAACATGTCTTTCTTCTCCGCCTTGCATATTATAAAGACTTATAGTTACATAATCTTCTTGCACTGAAATATCGTTGTAATTTATGTTTTTAAACTCTTCGGTTGAGATTCCAAATATTTCAGTTACTTTTTCGGAATTATTGGCTAAGGCTTCAAAAGCAGTGTAAACTTTTCGTTGATGTTCTGCAACTTCAGAATTTACCCCGTAAATAAGAGCTGACACCTCATAAGTAGCCTCATAAGCTAAATATTCATCTGTAATGACTGCAATGTCAGGGTTTTCTCTCTGATTTATTATGTGTGTTGCTTCATGGGCAATCTTAAATGCCAACCAATTTGTTTTTTCCTCCTCAGTAACTAAACTTTCAAAGGCATCATAGCCTACAACTATTACACCTGAACCCCTGGGGGCTAAAGCAAGTCCTGGATCATCTAATCCTTCCAAAAATAATACTGGCACAAATATCCCCTCTGGCAGAATACCATTCGCAATTAGAAAATCATGTGCACCTTTTACAAGATATTCATAGCTATTGGAGGGAACAAGAGAGTTTTGCAATCTCTCTGCTGACACTCCCCCTAAGATAGTATTTCTATTCAGGGCATCTAATAATTCCTCGAAAGAGAACTTCTGGCCCTGTAAGAGTATTTCTCCCGGCTCTAATACGTGACTGGGTCCCCATTCGGTTTTTGCGCTTTGAATTTCACTGGTCCCGCCAAAAGGCTGGTATTGCTCCTCCTGGCCTAAAACATCAGCAGCTTTTTTGTAGCTGCCCTGGACCCTGCGTTTGATATAGACCGACATGGCAATTAAAGCTGTGGCTACTACAGCAATTAAAAAAGCATACCCCAGAATAGCTTGAGACTTATTTTGCATCATGATAAACTACTGTAATTATAATATCGCCTAAGCCTAAAGAAGTCAAGTCTGGGCCCTCAAAACCCTCCATTCGAGTAAGATGGATCAGGCAGGCTTTGCCTCCCTGTTTAAACTCTAAACTCACTCCCTCCATGGTTATCCCAGCCATAGCCGCTTTAGCCTGCTGGGGTATCTTAGGACAAGTAGGGCAATCTTCGACCTTTGATAGATCGTATTGCTCAGAGCCGATAGCTTCCTGATTACTGAGACTCCAGCCTTGCTGGGGCATCTTCTGAAGATAAAAACCTTTAACTGCTTCTATGCCTCCGCTGGCCATATACCCGGCTTGCAGGCCGGAAGGAGTTTTACGGTAATCTATCTGTCGACTCCCGGGATATAGGGGCATAAAATCCAAAGATTTTGGCTTCTCAAACAAACCTAAAGGCTGTCCTTGCTCTGCCCCCAGGCCTTGGGCCTTAGGGAATTCGCCGACACTAATACTGTAGAAAATAAGCTCTTCGGCCTTAAGCGGAGAGAAGTTTAAAACCAGCATCTGATCCCCTTTAATAAAATTATAGACCCGGCCCTGTAAAGGCCCTGGGGCCTGAAGCATTGGTAAATCCAGCTTTCCCCAGCCCTTTTTGCTCAAGTTTTGCTGATAAAACTGGAGAATCTCGCTTTGGCTCAGAGAAGAACTGTATTGATAAACCGTAAACTGGCTTCCGGATATTTCCTGCTCAGCCTGGCTGGATAAATTAGTCTTAGCCGGTATTGGAAAACCAAAGATTTGTGAAAATCCTGAAAAACTGGTTAAAATAAAAAAGACTAAAACAACTGCTACTTTTTTACTATTCATCTCTGCCCCCTTTAGCTGACAAAACTACTAAATAAACCCTATAAACTAAAACACCCTAATTAACTTCTTCCTTCATCCTTTATCCTTTCCTTCTCTTAAATCATTCAATTTATTCCTCAATATCTTTTATTGGCACGGCTAACTCCTCTAAAAGATGGTCGCTAAAGTCAGTTAAAACAATTGAGGCATCATAGTAAGGATGGGGACTATCAATTTTCCCATCGCCGGCAAAACAAGCCTGGGCTGAAGAGGTAGTCAGGGGGTATTCGGTACTCCAAACACCAAAATCTGCTCCCTGATAGCGCTGGGTTTGAATAACCTCCACCAGCCGCTGGGGATTATCAGGAACTTCATCAATCCCGGTAATAAGATAAGGTAAGACATCGCCAGCGCTACTACTGGTAAAGGTTCCGTTAACCAATAAGCCCGCGTGGGCAGCAATGCTGGCAACCAAACCTTTTATTTCGGAGGCAAGGGCTAATCCGGCTATCCCTACTGCGGTACAAGGAAAAGGACAAGCTGCTGTGTCAGCCCAGCCTAAAAACCCCAAGGCTTCACTTCCAAAATACCAGGCTAAAGCCAGAGCAGCGATTTCTAGCGGAAAAGGCAGCATCGCAATCCGGAGAACATACCGCTCTATTGGCTCGATTGCTACCTGAACCGCCACATCATGGCTCCGACTCTGGCCGTCAAGCCAGGTATAATTCTTGATAGCGCTGTTGGCAACGTCGTCGATATTATCTTTTACCCAAAGCTGATATTCGGCCTTCTGGCTATCACAATTATCGATTAAACAATTTAGTTCTTCCCGGGAACAGGTATCTTGACAATCACCATAATCCTTCAAACAATCATTATCATATTCACCATCACTATCAATACAATCACTTCTAACCCCGCACCTTCCCTTACAATCCCTGTCACAAGCTTTCTCACAGGCATCACAAAGGCTAATATCCTCTAGCCTGCAGCCTTTAAGTTTGGAAGCTGCGCCGCTGTTATTAAAAGCAAAACTATAGCCGGACTCAAGAGCCCCCTGGTAATAATCAGCAACATTTTCGCGAATCATCCGGTAGAAGTAATATTGAGTCATCCAATAGCCAGTAACCGTAACCAGTAATTTTTTCATAGTGTCATTAAAAAGCTCCATTGAACCAGCAGCCACAGCTAAGGCTGCTAGGGCGTCAGCACAATATGATCCCCACAAAGCACAACACCAGGGCTTGGGACAGCATTTGGAATACTTGCAGGCAAGGGCTAAAAAGGTCATAGCCAGCGAGGTTTTAGTCATTGCCGTAGCCATAGCAACATAACCAATAGTAAAAGAAATCGTAGCCATGGCAAAAAAGTACTGGTAATTAACTATCATCTGGGAGTTGGCTACGGCCAGGTAATTAAAGGCTGAGGCCATGGTTGAAGCAGCGGCTAAGGCTCCGGCATCAGCAGCATTAGCCGAGTAGGTCTTGGTCTTGGCAACCTTTCCTATATTTACGGTAACTAAAGCAGCAATAATTACGGCGATAATAAAAACAATAAAAAAAGGGACTAATTGTCCCTTATGATAAGCTAACTTATTTTGATTAAAATAAATAAACATTATAACATCTTATTTAATTTTGCACCCCAAATACATCCTGTTCAGTTAATGCATCCGGCGTATATACCGGCCAATATAAATCTTTGGGATCAGGAATAACCTCTTCTTGCTCTTCTAATTCAGCGATCAGGGTATCTAAGCTGCCTATCTGTTCTCTTAATAAGTCTACGGCTCCCGGCAGGTTATTTGCAATGGCAGCTATGGCTGCATCAGTCTGATCAATAACCCCTTGATAACGGTTGATCAGAGGATTAAGGACATTATTGATCCTGTTGTCTATTTCAATTATTCTCGCCTCAATCACAGTTAACCGGGCTTTAATCCAATCTATCCGATCCACACAGGGCTCACATTGGCCATCCGGGCAACGCATCAAACAAGTCTGATAAAGTTGTGCCAGTTCAGCTTTTAAAGCGGTCCGCTCAGTCTCCCAAGCTGTCCGCTCAGTTTCCAAAGCTGCTTTCTCGGCCTTAAGCCGGCTTAAATCACTCTTAATCGGCGCTTTAGAGGCTTCCAATTCTGCTGTAGTATCATCGGTAAGCGGTTCCGTGGAATCAATTTGAGCCTGCAAAGCATCCCGCTGATCTTTAAGATTTTCCAGATAACTGTTGTCTACGGGCTGGCCGGAATTTTGGGTTACGGTTCCGGCAACAACCCGGGTCTGACTATATGCCGGCTGGCGCTGGGCAATCTGGCTATCACCCCAGATCCAGATACCGATTATACCAAAGAATAAAAATAATCCGATAACTAAAACCAGAACTACCTCTAAAATTGCTTGTGACTTTATCATTATTGACTGGTGTCCCACCCTCTTTGTTTACTGGTTATTCTGTTCTGGCTAATCGTCTTTATCGGCTTCTCATCGGGATCCCTTAAGGTGTAAGTTAGATTTTCATCAATATCCACTTTATGAACAGAGCTAATAAGACTAAGGGTTTCTGTCCGATTAAAACTTTTATCCAGCTTGGTACCGTATTCAAAAACAATATCACCGATCTGGTCATCCTCACTTAAGCTTATCTCTTCGTCATTAATGTTATAATAAAAGCTTCGGATCTGCTGATCCCCAACATAAGGAACTGACCAGTGAACATAATTTGAAGCACTGAGGTTGGTTCTTTGTCCGGCTAAAGGAGTATTGATGTCGATATGCCTGCGGTCTTCCAGGGTAGTATAATTAACTATAGCATTCTCATCATGGGCTTTCTTCAAAGCCTGGCGAAAATTACCCATTAAGGTATATTGCTCATCATTTAAACGCTGGATATAGCTGATCAGTAATGAAAATGCTATTAAAATCAGGGAACCTAAGATTCCTATCTCTAATACTGCTTGAGCTTTTCGAAAATAGATCGTCTCGGTCATTCCTGGCTTTCCTCATGGCTTATCAGGGTATCCGGCGGTTGGCTTGTGCCCGGCACACCCTGTCCGTAATCTATCTGATCTAAACTCTCTACCTCATGGGTTGAATCCACGGTGTAGGAACTTGAGATACTAAGGCCGCTGCTTCCTCCTCGGCCTTCACTTTTCTGGATATTACTGTTAGAAGTGATATTTTTGACAGACTTCTCAGTTACCGGATCATTTAAAGAAGCTAATTGTTTATCACTGATAACAGCATCGGTTAAGTCTTTTACCCGGGCCTGGATAGCTCTGCGCAAATAAGTATTCATTGTGGCTAAAGCTAAAACCACAAGAATAATCAAAATTACATATTCTGGTAAAGCCATTGCCCTTTTAAGCCTTGGCATAACGCCTCCCACTTTTACCTTTATCCTGCCGCTTTGCAGATTTTATGCTGGTTGCTTATTGGCCCCAGTATTCATTAGCCAGGACATCTACATCTTCACTAGTTTGCCTATTCTGAGTGGTGTTACTGCCAGAAGTGGTGACTCCGCCTGATAAATTCTCATTACTGGTAGTAGTACTAGTAACATTGGTTTGGCCTGTAGTGTATCCCGGTGAATATTGCTCTCCCAGTTCGTCAGACGCGGATTTAAGTTTTCCCTGTAAGCCCCTCTTCAAATAAACCTGCATGGCAATTAAGCCGCCGGCAACTACCGCGGCGATCAGAGCATACTCTAAGGTACTCTGTGCTCTCCTCTTAATCAACATCTTTATACCTCCTCTAACTTCAACTCTCTCCTTATTATTCCTCTATAGTTGAAACATGAGTCTGTTCGGTTGCAGTTGATGTCACTGCAACATCTTGAACGCTATCTCTAGCCACTGCTCCGCCATCTAAAGTATCGCTGCCGCTGGTGCTGGTAGTGGCACGATTGATACCTGAGGTCCTCTGTTCACTATAATAAGGTTCATATTGCTTGCTTGTACCCAAAACCGCACCGCTACCGGTAATATCGCCGCTGACACTACTTAAAGCAACTCCGGCATCATGCATCTTAGCCTGTAGAGATCTTTTGATATAAACCTGCATGGCTAAGGCTGCTCCCACAATTACCGATATCAATATGGCATATTCTGCGGTAGACTGCGCCTTTCTTAAATTAACCAACATCGCTTCACCTCCTGATTTTTCGCCTCTGTTTTACCGGTTACTTCCTCTTCACTGACCCAGATTAGAATCCATCTTTGAGGTCATTCTCGTCATGGTGTTAGTGGCATCAGTAAAGCTCTGTTCTACTGCCGGCCTAACAAGAGTTCTGGCAGCAAATATTATCCCAGCAACGATCGCTGCTAAAATAAGGGTATACTCCAAAATACTCTGCGCCTTTGTTAGTCTCATTCTACTCCACCTCCTAAAATTACCTGATGCTCTCGTTTAACTCTGCCCGCACCTGGGCCAGACGAGCATTCATGGCTCTTTGAATATATATTTGCATGGCCATTAAGGCCCCGGAAATTATTGCGATTAATGCTGCGTACTCAAGGAAACTCTGGGCTTTAGTTTTTTTGAACATCTTATCCTCACTGTAATATTACCTTTACACAACTGTTATAGTGACTAGAAAAACTTTGCTTTAGTTTAGAAAGAAATCCGGTACTAATAATAGCGGCAATCACTATAGCAAATATAACTACATATTCAAAAACTATCTGAGCCTGTTTAAATTGTTTATCTTGGGTTCGCATTCTCTACTCCTAAATAAGAAAACCCACCATAGTTCCAATCTTTGCCAAACTTTCGGCAACCCGGCTACTACTCCTTGAAAAAATTGTCTTTATGAATTCCCGGCTTTGCGCTCCGCCTTAGGCGGATTGCCTTTTTTGTTGCCTCCCCTAATTACCATATAACTATAACATAAATACCCGAAATATTGCAAGAAAAGAATCGGAAAACTCTGTCCTTTTTGAAAGCGCTTTAAATTTCAAAAAAGAAAAACCCGGCGCTGGTCCAGGTAAAAACACCCTTTATTAAAGGCTTCTTTAGCCTGTTTGGGCATTTTGCTCAGGCTAACCCCAAGATAATCCTGGCCCCAGACTAAACTTCCGGCTTTATTTTTAGGCTCCCAGCCCCAGATTATCTCTTTAAAAACAGCCGATAAAATTTGGCCCACTCTCGAGAAATCAAGCATTTCCTTAAAATTTAGCTTCTGAGGCAGCATCTTAGTCAAATAACCCTTATTTTTAGAGGTAGTAACCAGGAATTCCTCAATAGCCCTCATATCCTCAATAAACCGCTTTTGGGCCTGGGGCCATAAATATAGGTACTTTTTTAAAAAAGAAGCTACTCTTAACTTGTTACGGCTGATGTTGCCGGTAAGCAGGCCCCAGGTAGGTAGCGAAGCTGCAGCTGGCTTTATGAGGACATTATTTATCATAAGTTGTTGCTTTCCTTCATGTTGCGCAACCTTTGTTAGAACTGAAGCACATAAAAGTTCACCGACGCCACCCCAAAAAAAGCTTTTAAAATTTGAGGGTCTAGCTACAAAGCTTATACCCTTAGAAATAGCTTCCGGATAGTAACCAATAAAAAAGGAGACCTTAGATAAATTTATTCTCTTTTGCTCTATGACTCTGCCCCGAGGATCTAAAAATTCAATCTTTTCTATTCCTTTATCTATAGCCTGGAGAAAATCAAAGGTCAAGGGTGAAAGGTAGCCAAAACTCTTAGTATAGCCGATAATAATGGTCTTACTCTCAATCATGCCTTGAATAAGTTTAGTGGCTGATCTTAAAGGAAGGAAGAATTCTGCTATCCGGCAAGGCCCATTCCAGAAAGTAGACATCTTAGCATCAAAGTAACTGCAATAGCCATTATTAAAGTAAAATTTTAGGCTTGAAACCAGGATTAAACTGTCTCTTAGAGGGCCCAGGTCTATCTGGGGTTTATGTTGGGAAAGCTGGTGCTGAAAGTAACTCAGTTTACTGGCCGGCAGGGTCCTTAGCCCGGCTAATCTCAAAAAACCTTCTCTTTGGGCGCTTTTTTGCGGTTGCTCATTAATCAAGGCTGAAAAACTGGTTAAAATAATTAATTGCTTTAATAAATCCTTGGTTAATTTAGGGAAATAATTTTTAAGCTCCTGGCTTAAATAATCGAATATACCGACTTGATAATCCAGGCAGCGAAGCAGGAATAATCCGCAATGCTCAAGAGTCCGGCCCTTATAAATAAGTAAGGATTTCTTACGGCCCCTTTTTTCTTTGAGGCCGGAGGAGGTAAGAATTTTATTAACTGCGCTTTTAGAGATAGTAATTTTATGTTTCTGCTGCAGCAGCCCAGATAAAAGCCTAACCCCCAGATGAGGAGCACGTCTTTTCTCTTGAAGCACTATTTTTCTTAGCGCAGGAGTTACTATTCTTTTTGGCATATATTTTATTATATCAGAATCTCACAGGCTAAGAAAGCTCCAGTTTAATCTGTAACACCGGTTGAGGCTAAGCCTCAACCGGCCTCTTTTAAAACCCTGTCCGTTATCTCCGTTTGAAGTCGCAAATTGTGACTTCAAGTTCCTAAATCCACACTCATTGATGCGTAACCTGTTTAGGATTCGCCTAAACCGGCCACAAACTGCTACTGGTTGAGATCAGATCTTAACCGGGTAGAAAGTTGATATTTTTGTAATGGTTAATGCGGCTAACTCGATAGTTATTATCTAAGACAATACAAATTGCATCTATTCTATACTCTTTCTTCCATCTTTTCTTAGCTACGTAAGCTTTGGCATTATTGATAAGCTTAATTTTTTTGTTTCGGTTGAGCGACTCTTCAGGTATGCCAAACCTCTCACCCTTCCTTGTCCTCACCTCAATAAATACTAATATACCTTTGCATAAGGCAATTAAATCAATTTCAGCCCACCTTGTCCGGTAATTTTGTTCAATTATAACGTACCTGTTAGACTGTAAGTATTTCTTGGCTATTTCTTCTCCTAACCGGCCGGTTTTAAGATTCTTTGCCTTAATCGAAAGGCTTTTCTGAATGATTTCTGGATTGTCTTCTTTAAAAATACTCATAAACTTTCTGCCTGAATTTTTGGCCTGTATTGTAAAGCTTCTGCCATATGGACTACATTTATTTCTGGTAAACTCTCTAAATCGGCTATAGTCCTTGCCACTTTTATCATTTTAAAATAAGAGCGCGCGGAAAGCCCAAAAGCAATACCAGCCCGGCGCAGTAATTGTTTTATCTCTTTTGAAAGCTTACAATGTTTTTTTATCTGTGCGTTTTTCATCTCTGCATTAGTATAAATATCCTCTTCTTGGAAACGAGCCCGTTGAATTTTTCTGGCTGAAACCACACGTTTTTGTATTTGTTCGGAGGTTTCTAAACCGGTCTTTATTTGCTGATCATCGGAAAGCTCTTTAACGTTAACTGCCGGAACATTAACATGAAGGTCAATACGGTCTATCATCGGACCGGAAACCCGTTTCCTGTATTTTTCTATTTCCCTTTGCGTGCATGCGCAAGGCTTTTTAGGATGATACAAGTAACCACAGGGGCAAGGATTAGCTGAAGCTATCAGCATAAATTTACAAGGATACCTTACTCTTTCTCTGCTGCGGGAAATGGAAACCTGGCCATCTTCTATAGGTTGTCTTAACGCTTCTAAAACACTACGGGGAAATTCATTGAACTCATCCAAAAATAATGTTCCACGATGGGCCAAACTTATTTCTCCAGGCTGAGGCCTTGTGCCTCCGCCAATAAGGCCAACCTGGGAAATAGTATGGTGAGGTGACCTGAAAGGGCGTGTTTTAATAATTGAACCTTGTGGCGGAATACGGCCGGCAGCCGAATATATTTTTGTAACCTCCAACTGCTCTCCACCCATTAACGCCGGTAAAATGCCTTGAACTGCCCGTGCCAACATGGTTTTACCTGAACCCGGGCTACCGGACATAAAAAGATTATGCCCTCCGGCAGCTGAAATCTCCATTGCCCTTTTAGCTTGCTCTTGGCCTAAAATCTCTACCATATCAAATTCAGCCCTAACAGCACCCTCTTCCTCATCCACATCCTTAAATTCAACCGGCTGGATTTCGATTTCATCTAATAAATAAGCTAATAAATGATTTAGGTTTTCAATAGGATAAACGTCTATTCCTTTGACAACAGCTGCTTCGTTTGCGCATGATTTTGGCACAAATATATTTTTAATTCCCTTTTCTTTAGCAAACAATGCTAATAGTAATGCCCCTTTGGTATGGCGTAATGTTCCGTCAAGAGAAAGCTCGCCAAAGAAAAGGCTACCTTTGGGAATTTTGAATTGAATGATTGATGCTAAAATGCCTACCGCTATAGGCAAATCATAGAAAGAACCTTCCTTGGGGACATCGCCCGGTGCTAAATTAACCACAATTCTTCTTGAAGGAAATTCAATATTTGAATTTATAATTGCGGTTCTAACTCTCTCTTTGCTTTCATCCACTGCTTTACTAGGCAAGCCAACGATTTCAAAAGCCGGTAAACCTCTATTGGCAACATTTACCTCTACATCTATACCAATGGCCTCAAGCCCTGAATTTGACGCTGATAAAACCTTAACTAACATACCTCACCCCCCACCAAACCGGTTGAGGCTAAGCCTCAACCGGTCTTTAAGCCTCAACCGGTCTTTAATCGCATTTCCCAGTATTTATATAATACTTTCCTCCCTCTTCCAATAATAAACCCCTTAGCTGCATAAGAGAAAGTATGGTACCTATCTCAGCAACTGATTTTTTTATAAAACGAGATAGGTCATCTACTTTCATGGGCTCACGTTGTAATTCTTCTAATACGGCTTGCTCAAAACTATTTAAACTTGACAACCGTGATGAAACTTTTGGAGATCCGAATCGAATTGTATCATAGCTTGCCAATACATCTTCCGAGCTAGTTACAATATCAGCGCCTTCCTTAATAAGTTGTAAAATACCCTGTGAATTTAAGCTGGTAAGAGGGCCAGGGACAACAAAAAGTTTTCTTTTGTAACTCCTAGCAAGGCCCGCTGTAATCAAAGAGCCGCTTTTTTTACCAGCTTCAACGACCATAGTCACCTTGGATAAACCAGCGACAATTCTGTTTCGTTTAGGATAAGTCCATACAGCCGGCGAAAAACTCCCTTCAAACTCTGATATGACTAACCCGTTATTTTCTAATATTTCATTATATAAACTCTCTTGATGTTGAGGATGAATCATGTCAATTCCGCATGGCATAACTGCGATGGTCTTTCCTCCAGCATCTACTGCTGCTTTATGCGCTGTTGCATCAATTCCGTACATGAATCCGGAAACAATTGTTACCCCGGCACTTGATATTTCTGATACTAATTTAGTGGTGATTTGCTTACCATAAGCTGTCATCCTCCTTGAACCCACAACTGCCAAGCAGTTTTCAAGAATAGAAGCATCCCAATTTCCCTTGTAATAAATTTTTTCCGGAGGAGAAGGAATCTCCTTAAGCAACTTAGGATACTTTGAATTTTCAATCGTAACCACACCACGCTTCATTTTGCTAACTTTTGATCGGTTGAGGCTAAGCCTCAACCGCACTCTTATTAATCAATGGTCAACATACCTAATTTTTCTCTCAGATTCATAGAAAATATACAGTCTTTTGCAAACTTTTTATATTTTTTGGAGCATGGAAACATTTCTCCTAATATATCTTTACCTATAATCGGTGAATTTCTTTCTCCGGCGTAATCCGCTAAACTGAAATAGGGATATTTAGCAGCCCATTGATAGGCATCATCAAAATTTTTTATAGCCGTTTCGAAGCCCTTAGGGTAAAGTTCAAAGGGATTCTTTACCTGAATATATACGCTCAGATATCTTAAATATTCATCGTTGTTTACTACTCTTGCTTTATAAGGGCCTTGGAGAAACCTACCAGATTCTTGATATTTAGCGTTAAAATAGGTGGCCATACCAGTGCCAAACTTTTGCATAAACAACGCAAGACCACCTTCACTAATCGCCTTAAGAAGAAGATGAAAATGGTTTTCCATCAAAGAAAAAGCAATTATCTTTACAAGTGGCCTTTGAGGAGGCCAATCTTTTAGCCAAATTAATTTTTTACCAAATGCCAGACCTATTTTCCTCCTTAGGCTTCTAAAAGGATTTGCAATCGGTATTGAGGTATTAAAATAATATAACATCTGTAAAAAACGCCATCTATCACAAGCCTCACGAACTATTGCCTGTTTTCTGTTTCCTCTGTTATATACATGCACATAACTGCCTATCGTAAAAACTTCTTTTCTCATTTAAGTTAGTTTAATGTGCGGTTGAGGCTAAGCCTCAACCGGGGGTGTTAAAAATATTGGGGGTGTCCTTTGTGGATAACCCCCAATAAAAATTTCGAATTTAGCCGCTGTTTTCCATGTAAGTAGAAATAACTGCTTCATTGAGTGCTTCCCGGGTCTGAGCGGTGATAGGAAAAGCACTGTTGTACCACTTGCCATCCTTGCCAGACTCTTGCGGCGCACCAACAAATAAGCCATTTTTACCTTCAATTATGCGAAACCCTTTGATTACAAATTCATCGGCTATGATAACATCACATATAGCTTTTGTTGCCTTATCACCGGCAAATTTGTGAATCCTTGTAACTTTGAAATCTAAAGCCATCTCAGCCACCTCCTTCTTATTAAACACCTGCCTATACACACTACCTGACCTAAATTAGGACTGTTCCAAAATGCAACAGTCCCTGATTACATAGATTAAATACAGATTCCAAAGATTAAATTATTCTTAAGCACTGTAATCTCTTTTTTAATCATTGTAATCAGGCGCTGGTGCTATTATGCAACAGCGTCCTTATGTCCTCTCTACTTAATAGACGTAATAGACGCACAAATTCTTTCAAAAATTTTTACTTTTTTTAAATATACAGGTTTGGATTAACCAAAGACCCGGTTGAGGCTTAGCCTCAATAGCCTCAACCGGGTGGAGAGACTAAGGGTGGGGGGATTTGAATCGGTCTTTTAGGCGATTGGAGATTTCGTCGTTCTCATCGCGAGAGTGGCGACGCCAGGAATCAAACACCATAATAAGAATCCGGCCGTTTTCGCTTTCCAATACCCAACGTATGCCCAAAACAAAAGCGGCTACCAGACATTGCATAAAATACTTTGGCAGTAGAAATGAGATGATGAAAAACATAATTGCCCCGGCAAGAGATAGATTCTTTTTCATTCGACTCACCCTTCCCTTGCCAATAGTATTTTTACCATTCTTAAGCAGTGCTTTGGCTTTATTTACAAGCCCAGAGGGAACTTTCCCTCCTATATTACGAATATTTGATTTTTTAGCTTCAAAGGCTAAATTAAGCTGGCTAAGGCAGAAATTGCATCGAGAAAGATGTTCTTCAACGCCTTTACGTTCCTGGCTACCCAGCTTAGACCCAAGATAATCCAGCAAGACTTCCTGACCAAGGCATTGAGCAGTTTTTTCAATATTGCCCGACTCTTTTTTAAGGTAGTTTTTAAGATACTCTTCTATTTTTCGCATTTTTCTCTCCTCTTTAATAGACGAAATAGCTCTTCTTTTTCTTTCAAAAATCTTTTAAGCCCATTTTCTCTAGCCCTTTCTTAACCTTTTCTTTAGTCCGGGCGATTATGGTTGATACGCTATTTACCGGCATAGCAGTAATTTCAGCAATTTCTTTATGGGTCCTGCCTTCAATAAGATTAAGGGAAATAGCAATCTTTTCCTTAACAGGCAAAGTATCCATAATATTACCTAATAGATTTAATAAATCCCTTTTGTATAATTCCTCTTCAAATTTATCATTTTTTAACACCGGCATCTCTATAACAAGCTTCTGGTCTTGCTTTATTTTGCGCCGCATAAAATCAACTGTTTTATTGGAAGCTGTTACCGCCAGCCAGCTGGCAATTGTTTTTATATCTTTTAATTGAAGGAGTTTATCCCCTTGTAAAATTGATAAAAACACTTCCTGAAAAATACAATTAATATCGTCCTGGTTAAAACTAAAACCGCTAGCGGTCAAACGCTTTCTTATTGCCCAATAAATCAGCCTTGAATACTTTTGGACAAATATATCCCAAGCCTTTTTGTCCTTTTTTAAACAATAACTTATAAGTTGAAGTTCATTCATCGGCAGGATTAGTCTGAGAAGGCCTTATCGCCAAGTAGATCTAGCTTCTGGAAGTCAGCAAAGAATTTGGGATACATCCTCATGGTAGTGGTAAATTTTCCCTTTATCTTGCCGTCAGGGTTCTTACCTTCAGCCTTAAATACAAATAGGTTTTGAATGGTAATTTCTCCCCGCTCGAGATCTCTTACTTCACTAATATGAGTTATGCGGCGAGAACCATCAAGAAATCTTTCTTGCTGAACAATTATATCTACAGTATTGGCAATCATCTTTCTTATTTCCCCGATTGGCAATTTTATCCCTGAAGAAAGTATCATTGTCTCCAGACGGCTGACTATTTCCTGGGGAGAATTACCGTGGACTACTGCTAAGGTGCCTTTATGTCCGGTAGACATAGCCTGAATCATATCTATTGCTTCCGCGCCTCTTACTTCACCGACAATAATTCTATCCGGCCGCATCCGCAAAGCATTTCTGATCAAATCCCGCAAAGTAACTTCACCCTTACCCGCCTCATCGGGAGAACGTGTCTCTAGCGAAACTAAATTCTTATGATGGAGTTTAAGTTCCGCGGTATCCTCTATGGTAACTATCCGCTCATCTTTGGGAATATGGAAGGAAAGCATCTCCAGGGTGGTAGTCTTTCCTGCACCAGTTGCTCCGGAGAAAAGTATGTTTAGGCGCCCCTTGATACAGGCAATTAAAAGCTCAGCCATCTTTTGACTTAAGGTCCCTTTGGCTGTTAAATCATCGAGGCTCTTTATCTCTTGAGAGAATTTTCTGATTGTAATTGCCGCTCCCAGGCGAGCTAAGGGGCTGATTATAACGTTGACTCGGGAACCATCTTCTAAACAAATGTCAGCGTAAGGGGAGGCAACAGATACGTTTCGCCCGCCCTTCTTAAAAACCTCATCAATCACTTCTTTTATCTCTTGAGGATTAAAAATCACATCTATACTCTTCTTTCTGCCTGCTACTTCGATAAAAGTAGCCTGAGAGCCATTGACCATGATCTCAGTAATAGCTGGGTCGCCCAATAACTTTTTGATTTTTGTTGCTCCGTCTGGCATAGTACTAATCCTTAGTAATAAATATTTCTCGCGGCAAATCGATACCCCTGGCCTGTATTTCTTCATAAAAAGATGGGATATAACCTAAAGGAGTAAATTTTCCTAAAACTCCTCCCTGAGCATCCACCCCGGTTTGAGAAAACCTAAAAATATCCTTAAGGTCTATATGAACATCATCGAGCATACCGACAACTTCGGCGATTTGGACAACTTTACGCGAACCGTCGGAAAGACGGGCAACATGCACTATTAAATCTATGGCTGATGAAACCATCTCCCTGATAGAACGAATGGGAAGTTCTATCCCGCTCATTAAAATCATGCTATCTAATCTTATTAAAACATCCTGGGTGGAATTGGCGTGGATGGTCGATAAGCTTCCGTCATGGCCGGTATTCATTGCTTGAAGCATATCCAAAGCTTCACCGCCCCGGGACTCACCGACAATTATTCTATCCGGACGCATCCGTAAGGTATTCCGGAATAAATCTTTTATGGTGATCCCGCCCTTACCCTCTATATTCGGCGTCCGGGATTCAAGCCTGATCCAATGAGCTTGATCTAATTTCAATTCGGCCGAATCCTCAATAGTAACTATCCGTTCACCCTCGGGGATAAATGAGGAAATAATGTTAAGTAGGGTGGTTTTTCCCGAACCGGTACCGCCGGAAACCAATATGTTTTTCCGGGATTTTACTGCCGCATCTAAGAATTTGGCCATCCCCGGACTTAGACTATCGAACTTTTGTATTAAATCTTCCACAGTAAAACGTTTCTGAGAAAACTTTCTGATAGTTAAAGTCGGCCCGGTTAAGGAAAGCGGCGGGATTAAAGCATTTACCCGGGAACCATCAGGAAGCCGAGCGTCAACATAAGGAACAGATTCGTCAATCCTGCGGCCCAAAGGAGCAAGAATCCGCTCAATTACTACCTTGACTTGTTCATTGGTGGTAAACCTTTTACTGGTTAATTCTAATTTACCTTTTTTTTCTATATAGACCTGATCCTTATTATTAACCATAATTTCAGTAATTGAAGGGTCGCCAATTAAATCCTCTAAGGGGCCAAAACCCAAAGCCTCATCCAGGATCTCCTTAGTTACTTGCTTTCTAATCTCCAAAGAAGAAATAAATCCTCCGGCTTCCTTGCTGATAATATTGGAAATTATCCTTTCGGCCCTCTTCCTTAACTCTTCAGCTTTAGCAGCGTGGGCCATAAAGGCATCTACCGATAAATTCTTTAAGTCTAACTCGGTGATAAGTCTCTGGTGAACCCTGCGCTTAAATCTTATTATCTGGTCCTCTTCTTCCTGCAGGGTAGTCTTCTTAGCCTCTCCACTGGCATAACTCTTCTGCCAAAAAACCCCATTATGCCCCCCCTCTTCTTTAGCCACTCTGATATCAGCAAGACTCTTATGCTCTATGTATAGGTCTTTTTTGCCGATAAGCAGATCAGCTAATTTATTAAGTGCCAGGGCAGCTTTAGAATTGGGGCTATCAATAACTACCGGTATTCCCCGATTAACAGCTAAACCGATAGTCCTTCCCTCAGAAGGTATCAAAGCAATAACCTCTGACGGCAGAAGCATTTTTATCTCTTGCCAACTTATCGAGCCTTTACTTTCGGCCCGATTAAGAATTATCTTAATCATCTTGAGCGGAAAACCTAAACTCTGTAAGGTATCAAGAAGCCATTCGGTTTGATAAACCGATAGGATATCAGGGGTAAGAATTAAAAAAATAATATTGGAGGAATCAAGGGTAGCAATCAGATTATCGCTTAAATTGCTGCCGGCATCTATAAGTACGTAGTCAAATTCTCTGCTGATAACTGAAATAAAATCCTTTATCCCCTGATCGGTTATCTGGGCACCTTGAGATATTTTAGAAATGGCTGGTAAGAAAAAAAGATTATTCTTATAGCAGCCTATGTAATTGCGAATGTTTCTTTTTTTACTTTTAAATTCGCCCAGGTGTCCGATTAAATTAAATAAGCTGTACTTACTCTTAGTTCCCAAGAGTTTAGAAGTTTCCTGGGGGGCTCCTAAGCCTAAATCCAGATGAAATACTTTCTTGTTTTTTAGGGCCAGGCTGACTGCTAGATTTAAAGAAATAAGGGTTTTACCTACCCCTCCCTTGGTGCTAAAGAAAGAAATTACTCTCGATTCCATTAGTTTAATCTATCTCGTAAACGATGGGTATATCAATCCATATATCTTTTAGCTCAATATCAGGAGGAAAAGACGGGTAGGGGCTTAGAGATTTAACCACTTTTAATACACTATCGTCAAAAGAAAGATAATTTGAGGATTGGCTAATCTGAGCATCCATAAGCTCGCCTTTGCGGTTAAGATGCAACTTTATCTTCATTGACCCCTGCCAACCGGCATCCTGAGCCAGGCGGGGATATTCCAAAGACTGAAAGATAGTTTTTTGAATTTCTAAAATATAATTATTTAAACCAGCTTCTTCGGCTAGATACTGAGGATTAACTTTTAACCTTGCAGATGAAAAATCTTCTCTGCCGGTTACGATCTTATCTTCACTTTTTTCGTCCGTCTCCACCAGCCTGGGAACAATAGAAATCACTAGCTCGGTTTGGTCATTCTGATAATCTTTAGACCTAAAAAGTGCTCCTAAGATAGGAATATCACCTAAGCCGGGAACTTTACTAATGTCATCTTTAGTAACTTTATCTTTAAATAGACCGGCGATAACAACCCCCTGGCCGGATCTAAGGTTCAAGACAGTAGAAGTACTCCTGGTAGCAAAAGATTTGATGGTTGTGCCGTCAGCGCGTTCGTATTGGCCCTCGGTAGATAACTCCTTTACCTCGGTAACTAAATTTACCTTTATATCGTCTCCTCTGAGAACAACCGGTTGAATATTTAATTTTACCCCGTATTCTTTATATTCTATGTCTTCAGCCACGGTATCGCCGGAAGAAGAGGAACTGACTTTAACTATTGGAACTTCTCCTCCGACTAAAAAACTAGCCTCCTCCCCGGATAAACATAGAAGCTTTGGTTTAGCTAAAATTTTACCCTTGCCCTCTTTAGCGGCAGCCATAATCTGAACATCCAGGGCTGATCTGGTAATATCTACAATCCTAAAAACATCTTTAAATTTTCCGGTTGAGGCCGCAGAAGTAAGCTGATTTACAGCTGTCGGTGAAGAACCCGAGGTTCCGGTCCAGTCAAGGCCAAAAACTTCCGAAAAACTCTTAGTTAATTCTAAAATATGGCATTCTATCTCTACCATCCGGCGCTCTTCTTTTACTAATAACAAGTTATCAATACTTTCGGTGAAAGGCGCAAGTATTGTTTCTATCTGGCCCCTCTCGACGGCAGTTACCTCTCCGATGACCATTACCTTACCGGTGGCATCATTCTTTTTAAAACTCACATTTTTCATTTTTAGTCTTTTGTTAATTGCCCTAGCTAATATTTTAGCCAAAGCATCGGGATCATTAGCATAAACGGTAATATAAAACAGTTTTTCTCCCTCCCTGTCCCATACTGTCAGAATAGTGCTTCCTGACTGCTTAGCTAAAAGTATTATTTCTTCAGTCGATACCGAGTCGACATCGGCTATCTCAGGATTTCTGACTGAAACTCTTTTCGGCGAGACTACCTCTATTGCCTTAACTTCTCCTGTTACCATAAATATATCGCCGCTCTCCTCTTCTAGATCCAGAAATTGGCCAAAGGCGCTTTGAGAAGTAATTAGGGCTGTACAAACTAGTATTTGGAAAAATAATTTTCTTAGCATTGAATACTCCTACCCCTTACTTAGATAGAGAAACCTCTTCTTTTTGAGTTCCTTTATAAACTTCCAGGGTCGCTTTCTTCTCTTCTACCTGAGGGGGCTGAGCCCACATACCCAACCTCCGCATAAGCGTCTCAAAAGTAACTGCTGAATAACCGACTTCTTGAGAAGAATCCAGGGGGGCTCGCAGAACCAATCGAATTTTATTACCGGATTCTAAGACAAAGGTAAGTAGTTTTATATCTTCGGGTTTAAGAGCAATTGTAACTGTCTCAGCTGAACTCTCTATCCGGTAAGGAGAAATATTCTTGCCGGTAGCCAGAATCTTTACTCCCTGGAAAAGGGTAACTACCAGGTTTTGCCCGGCTTGAATCGCAAAAGTCCCGATAATATCCACATGATCGCTGGGTTTCATTAACCCTTCGACAGAAGAAATTTTATCTACCGGTATGGTTATCGCCCGCATACCTTTAGGAATTCTTTGAGAAAGAAACTGAGCCCCGCTTACACTGCCAATCATATTGTTGTTTATATGCTGTCCTTTTAAAATATCTACCCTGGCTATTTTCCCTACCGCTGACTCTATGGCGGTCAGGTCTCCGGGCTGATAAGCAGTAGAGCGAATTCGGCTTAAGGCCACCGTATCCTGATCAATAGCGCTCTCTTTAGAAATATCCACCCTAGCGGTTACTACTTCTAATATTTCACCTTTGTTATAAAGCTGCTGGATCAGTTTCTGATCTTCCTGCATTTTGGTATGAATTAGCAGTATAGCAACAACCGCTAAGCCAATTCCGATTATCAGATTTAAAACTCTCTTATCCATCCTGATACTTAGTTAATCAAACCGCTGTTTATAACCGTATTCGGTTCGAATCTAGATCTTACTGCCCCCATCAATTGGCCGATAGAATCCATACTCTTATTCTGAAGCAAGATATACTCTAACTCGTTGTATACCTCATCCAGAGATTGAGGTACTCCTTTTTGGACATCATCAACCTTAAGAATATAATACTCCTCCTTGACCGGATCTTTAAAAACGCTGGAGGTGCCATCTTTATCTAAACTAAAAGCCACTTCCCAGAACTTGGGAAATTTTAATCCTGGTTGTCTTACTAAATATTCCTGGTCGTTATGTTTTAGCAGCCCGCCGGCTGCTGCACTCTCAGTGAGAGAGTGCTGTGAGGCTAATTCATTAAAGTTACTTCCGCTAAGCAGCTGGATTAATAAATCCTTGGCTTTAGATTCTGAATCTACTACGATTTCCCTGATTTTTCTTCTCTCTATGCTCTCTAAAGTTCTTTTGTAGTCGTTATTATATAAATCCTCTACCTCTATGGGGGTTACATTAATATCCTTAAGGGTATTTTTGAGCAAGGAAAAACCAAGAATCTCGACTGTGCTTTTTCTTATACCCTTTACCACTTCCGGGTCTCGATCTAATCCCCGCAGTTTAGCTTCTTGAGCTAGTAACTCCTGATTAATCATAAGTTCTAAATAAATCTTTTTGGTCTCAGGGGAGCTTAAATCAATCCTCTCCACTTGGGGAGATAGGAATGTACCGGCTAAAACTCCTAATGCCTGTACCGGAATTTTAGTGTTTCCTCCGTTGAGCTTAATCAACATATCTACCTGCTGATCAAACTCATCAATGGTTAATACCCAATCATTTATTTTAACCAAAATAGGGCTGGTTGGTCCGATTACAGGAGTGGTTGGCGGAGAAACTTTCCTAAAACTAGGTAAGAGATCACAACCTAAGAAACTCAAGGCAAAAACAACGGCTACAATAACAAAATATATCCTTTTCATTTAAAACCCCCCTTTTATCGGCCAAGAGCTTGCTGCTCCATACTATATTATTTATAATAAGTTTAACAACAAAGAGTTCTAAAATCAAGCTTTTTTTAAAGAAATCCACCGTTTTTATCTCAATGATTTAGGGGCGCTCCTTGCGGTCGCCCTTTTAATAATTAATAAAGGGATGGGACAAGTGTTAATGCTCACTAATTAATGTTGCCTTTATCGAAATTATAGTTTAGAATATTAAGCAAATGAAAAAATCTCTAAATATAGTCTTAGATACTAGTATTTTTGTTAATCCTGATTCCCGAGTTCATTTCGGGAATACACCCAAGGCAGCTTTCTCTAATTTCTTAGACCACTTAAAGGATAAAAAACATATTAACTGCTATATCCCTCCCTCAGTATATGAAGAGTTAGCAAAATTCATCGAAAGATTACCCCCGGCAGATAAACTAATTTTAATCAACAAAAAACCCCCTGCTTCTTATCAAACCCCGGTCCCAAGCTTATTAGTATATGAATTCATTGAGGAAATGCGCCTAAGAGTCAACAAAGGCCTGCGAATCGCTGAAAAATATGCCCATAAAGGAATAACCGTGGCCGGGGAGACTAATAAGGAAAAGTACGAAGAATTAATAAAAAGTCTGCGCGGTGAATACCGCAGTGCTCTGCGCGAAGGAATTATTGACAGCAAAGAAGATTTTGACTTAATCCTTCTGGCCAAAGAAATAAATGCTTATCTCGCTACCTCTGATCTGGGATTGGTAAGGTGGGCTCAAAAGTTAGGCCTAACCTGCATCAACGCTTGGGAACTTAAAGAAATAGTGATTAAGCCTTAATAATAGAGGTAACGATTTCGCGGGTAATATCCTGAATAGTGATTATTCCGTAAATTTTTCTGCCCTTTAAAACCAAAGCGATACTTTCTTTCTGGGACTTTAATTTTGTAAAAATTTTGTGAAGCTTATGATTAAAACCAACTTTGACTATCGGCCTTATAAATTGCTGCCAGCTTATTCCGCCTTGGTAAAATAAATCATAAATATTTACATAACCGATAATTTCTTTATTCTTTCCTCCAGAGGTAGATCCGTCCTTTCGGCCTGAGGCTAAGGCTGGGGCTGGGGCGGAATATACCGGATAACGGGTAAAACGATATTGCTTAACCGTGGCCAGAATAGTTTTATAGGAGTCGGCATAGTCAAAAGCAATTATTTTTTTACCCCTGACACAAACATCTTTAATCCGTTCCCTTCTGAATTCAAAAACTTCCTCAATCGCTTCTTTCTCGCCCCGGTCAATACCTCCTTGTTTCTCTATCTCTTTAACCAAAAATTTTATCTCCTCTTTAGTTACAAAAAAAGAGCGGGGCTTAGCCTTTCTTGCAAAAATTTTTACTAAAAACTTACTAACTGCTTCGATACTTTTTACAATCGGTAAGAATAATTTTTCGAAAAAACTAATTAAGCCTACTACTTGACAGCTAAAATCCTCCTTGAGGAAGCGGCCGATATTCTTAGGGATAAGTTCAGCAAAAATCACTACAATTGGCGTAAAGATAAAGGTAATCCATAGGTTGCTTAATCTTAAGCCCCGGTTAATTAGAAAAAAGGTAAGAAAACTAGTACTTAATACCAAAGATATGTTTGTCCCAACCAGGGTGGTAACCAAAAACCTATGGGGATTTAAGATAAACTCATAGACTTTCCCAGCTTTTCTATCGCCTTTATTCTGGCGATGCCGCAACTTAAGAGCCGGGGAAGAGATAAAACTTATCTCGCTGGCAGCAAAAAATCCCTGGAGGATAACGAAAATTAGGCAACTTAATAAGTATAAGTAAATCATATCTTTAAAAAATTAAAAGTTAAATATAAAAAACCAAAAACACAGATCAAATACGTAAAAACATTTTTGTATTTTTAATATGTGTATTTAATATTTAATTTTTGGTTTTTAATCTTCGAATTACGTTTTTATTTTTTCGCTTCTATTATTACGCTGACAATTCTTCTAGCCGTAGCCCGCTCTATGGTAAATTCTACTCTTTTGAATTTTAATTTTTCCCCTGACCGGGGTATTCTTTCCATTTGCGAAAGTAAGAACCCGGCAATAGTATCTTCTTGCTCAGGCAAGTTTAGGCCTAATTCTAAATTTACGGTTTTGATATTTGTCTTTCCATAAACCCTATAGCGTTTATCTTCTATAGATTCTATCTGCTCCTGAATGCTTTCAAATTCATCATAGATTTCCCCAAATATCTCCTCAATAATATCCTCGACAGTAATTAAACCTTCAGTTCCTCCATATTCATCTAAAACAATGGCAATTCTCTCATCTTTGGCTAAAAACAACTTTAAGATATCGTCAATTCCTTTGCTTTCGGGAATAAATATCGGTTTATGCAAAAAGCCATGATAATCCTTATCGGGCTCAAGAAAAACATCTTTAGCGTAAAGAACGCCGACAATATTATCTAACGACCCCTCATATACAGGGAATTTAGAGTGTTTCCGCTTACGCAGAAAGCTTATTATATCTTTCTGGTTTAAGCTAGTATCAATTCCCTGGATATCAATACGGGCCGTCAATATTTCACTGGCCTTAGTATCCTTAAACTCTAAAACATGGCTAATCATTTTTTCTTCCTGAGCCGAAATTTGGCCATCCTTCTTGCTTAAAAGAAGAGCACCCCTAAATTCTTCATCGCTTAAGGTGGATTTTTTAGGTTTACGGATAATCAGGGAAGAAAAAATCCTGGCTATTCCTTCGATAGCAATAATAAAGGGAAAGAAGAGCCGGGAAAAGATATTTAAGAATGGGGCAAGGGTTAAAGATAACTTCTCTGCCGTATATATTGCTATTGTCTTGGGAAAAATTTCGCCTAAAAACAAAATAAGTGTACCACTGGCTAAAACTGCTATAACCAGTCCGTTTTTCCCCCAAGCCTGAACCGAAATCGCTGTGGCTAAGGAAGCCAGGCTAATATTAACTAGCATATTTCCAAAAACAATAGCGGAAAGCAGGCGAGTAGGGCGCTGGAGTAGGCTTTTGATTATTTTTCCTTGAGGATATTTCGCAGTAATCCGGCGTAATTTTAAGTCACTGAGAGAAAAAATTGCTGTCTCAGAGCCGGAGAAGAAAGCTGAAAGTATAATAAAAATTAAAAAGAGAGAAATATTAACTAACATCTCTAATATTGCCGAGGTAAACGAAACTTAAACCGGCTTCTCTACCTAGGGTTTCTGCTTTTTTTAAAGTTTCGATCGGGGTTAGTTTATGATTAATGAACTGATAATCGGGATGAAAACGGCTTATGTGCCAAGGTATATCTTCTCCAACATTAGCAATAAATTGGGCTATATCAGCCAACTCGGAAGAAGAATCGTTTTCCCCGGGAATAATTAAAGTAGATATCTCTATCCAAATACCTAAACTTTTAGCCAGCTTAATTGAATCCAAGACTGGTTTTAGGTGTCCTTGACAATGCTTTAGATAGAACTTCTCTTGAAAACTTTTAAGGTCTATGTTGGCCGCATCCAAATAAGGATTGATAGCCACAAGCGCTTCTTTGCTCATATAGCCATTGGTTACAAAAACATTCTTCAATCCCGCCTGTTTAGCTAACTTGGCAGTATCATAAGCATACTCAAAGAAAATCGTAGGTTCGCTATAAGTATAAGAGATACTCTGGCAATGATTTTCCTCTGCTTTCTCGACTACTGCCGCCGGCATCAACTCACTGCCTTCCTGAAAATCATAGCTTCTTGGTTTTTGAGAAATCTGCCAATTCTGACAAAAACCACAGCGGAAATTACAGCCTGGGGTGGCTATCGAGAAAGATCTACTCCCGGGAAGAAAATGATAGAGAGGTTTTTTCTCAATCGGGTCAACATTGGCAGCTATAGCCTTAGCGTAAACTAAGCTATTGAGATTACCTCCGATATTTTGCCTTACCCCGCAGAAACCTAATTTATCGGGAGCAATCTTACAGTGGTGGGCACAAAGATAACAACGCACTATATCTTTCTTGAACTTCTCATAGAACATTGCTTCTTTGATCATTCTATTTTCACGGTTAACCTTTAAGGCACTGTTCAAATTTTCTGGCTAATAAATAAAAAAGGTCGGAGAGCCTATTTAAATAAGTTAAAATATACTTATTCCTGAGGAGTTTTTTCCGGCTTAAGGTTATAACCCTTCTTTCGGCTCTTCTGGTTACAGCCCGGCATATATCCAAGCTGCTGGCGAGTGTGTTTTCCCCGGGGAGCTGAAAACAGCCTATTTTTAAATTTTTTTCGTCTTCCAAACCCTTTATAATTTTATCAATACAGCCAATGAAACTGTTATCTATCCTTTGTTTAAGTTTATTTAATGATTTAGTCTCAGTTACTATCTCGGTACCCAATATAAATAAATTCTTCTGTATGTCCTCGATAATCTTTTTGGCCTGCCGATCTTTAATCATACTTTTTGATAAACCTAAACAAGAAGACAGCTCGTCAAGGGTCCCGCAAGCTTCTATTCTTATATGATCTTTACTTACCCTTGGCCCTTGCCAGAGACCAGTCTTACCCTTATCGCCCTTTTTGGTTACTATACTCAAAATCTCCTTTGGGTTTAGAACTTAATTATAATGTGCCTGTTGGATTTCTTCAAACTAATTAAGCCTGGATAAGGCTTAAGGCTTCCTGCCGGCTTTTAGCATTACTTCTAAATACCCCTCTTACTACCGAAGTGGTAGTAACTGCTCCCGGTTTCTTAATCCCGCGCATGGACATACAAAGATGCTCAGCTTCAATTACTACCATTACTCCTTTGGGTTTTAACTTCTTCATAATTACGTCAGCAATCTCTGTAGTAAGCCGCTCCTGAACCTGCAGACGTTTGGCTAAAGTATCTACAACCCTGGCTATCTTGCTTAAACCAGTAATTCTTTTATCGGGAATATAAGCTATATGAGCTTTGCCGATAAAAGGAAGAAGATGGTGTTCGCAGAGAGAATATAAAGAAATGTCTTTTAGAAGAATAATCTCATCGTGCTTCTGCTCTAGTATTACCTCAAGCTCATCGCTAGCATCCTTAAATTGCCCGGCCAAGATTTCTTCATACATCTGGGCAACCCTCTTAGGCGTGGTCGCGATATCTTTTAATTCCAAATTCGCGCCCACCGCTTCTAAAACTAACCGGATTCCCTTCTCAATTTTTTTCTTATCCATATCTCCTCCTCAATGACCCGCCTTAGGCGGAGAATTGATCATTTCCCAATACAAAAATTACTAAAAATACTCTCTAAAATCTCCTCAGAAATTACTTCTCCGCTAAGCCGGCCTAAATTATCTAAACACAACTTTAATTCTAGATTCATAAAATCTATAGGCTGCCCTTCACCCAGGAAGGTCTTTACCTGTTTAAGGCTGACTCTTACCTTATCTAAAATCTGCTTCTGATAATGGCTAAGAAAAATAATGTTTTCCCGTCCTACCCCTTTTTTATAAACTACTCTGTAAATAGCCTTCTCTAAGCCAGCTAAACCTTTACCTTTTAAAGCGCTCATCTTCACTATAACTGCTCCCGGCATCTCTCTTAAATCCAGGCGTTGGGATAAGTCGCTCTTATTTATTACGAAAATTACATTTTTGGCTTTTACTTTATCAAGGAGAAAAGAATCCTCGTTCCCTAAGCGGCGTGAGCCATCAAGAACTAAAATAACTAAATCGCTCTTCCGGAAAATATCTAAAGACTGCTTTAAAGCTTTCTTGGCTATTAAATCTTTGGGCTCTAAGATACCGGCCGTATCATAAATTCGAAGCGGCACACCTCTTATATTTATCGTCTCCTCAATTACATCACGGGTAGTGCCGGGTAATCGGCTCACAATAACCCTTTCTTTTTTGAGTAAACAATTAAACAGGGTGGATTTCCCGGCATTGGTCTTACCGCAGATAACACACTTAAGCCCCTCCCGCATAATTTCAGCTTCCTGGTAACCTTCAAGAAGATTAACTACCTCTTTCTCTATTTTAGCGATTTTTACTCCTAAGTCTAGCGGAACATCTTCAGCTACATCTTCGGGAAAATTCAGCCTACTCTCAGTCTCGATGAATAATTCTTTTATATTTTCCTTTAATCTCCTTATTTTTAAGGATGCCTGGCCTCTTAATTGCCCGGCAGCCAAAACCAGAGTATCTTCACTCTTGGCCTCAATAATTCCTCGAATGCTCTCAGCTTGGAGCAGATCAATTCTCCCCCTCACTAAAGCTCGATAGGTAAACTCACCCGGCAGAGCCAGCCGAGCTCCGGATTTCAAAGATATCTCTAAAATCTTATTTACTACCGCAGCTCCTCCATGGGAAGATATCTCAACCACATCTTCCCGGGTATAAGTTGAGGGTTTACGCATGATGCTCAATAAAACTTCATCTATTATTTCCTCCCTCTTTTTTCTCCCCTTAGCTTTCTCTATAATCCACCCATAGTGAAGAGTGTAGGTCCTGGCCTCTTTTATATTCTTTTTTCTGGCTGGCTTAAATATTTTAGCGGCGATTGTTAAAGCTTTGTTGCCGGACAGCTTAATTACTCCCAGAGCTGATTTACCGGGGAAAGTGGCAATAGCCGCAATAGTGTCCCCTACTTTGTAGTCCTTTAATCTAAATTCTCTCATCTTAAAAGCATTTTAATCTGACTTTCCCTTAAACTCAACCAGCATATTTTACGTTATTGTCTTGAGATTGCAAGACCCGCTTAGCTTCAGCTACTAAAAACAAAGAACCGCTAATGACAATTGCCCAACCTCTTCTGTAGCTTTCCCTTGCCTGCTTAAGAGCTTCACTTACCGTAGCAGTTAAATAAACTCCTTCCCCCTTAACTATTCTTTTTAATTCTAAAGGGCTTTGAGCCCGGGGGTTGTTAAAACTAGTTAGCAAGAGATAAGAATAATCTATGCTTTTTAACATCTTTTTAGCATCTTTATCTTTAGAGCAAGCGAATATTAGAATAATCTTCTTACCCGGAAAGTATCGCTTCAAATTATTATCTAAGGCTGAAAATGAAGAAGGATTATGGGCGATATCGACAATAGTTAAGGGTGCCTTATTGACCACTTCAAACCTTCCCGGAAGGAAACAGCGACTAAGACCGTCTCGGTAATCTATCTCCTTAGCAATTACTCCTTTTTCTTTTAATAAAGTGACAGCAGCCAAAGCTAAAGAAGCATTTTCTACCTGATGTGCTCCTTTAAGATAAATCGCTAGATCGTTTAAGCTAAGCTTACCGAATCTAAAGTCAAAGAAGGTAACCTTTCTCTTTAGCCTTAAGTTCTTGGTTTTAAAATCCCGGCCAAGAAGCATCAATAAAGCATTTTTAGCTCTACACTTATCCTTAATTACCTTTAAAGAAGCCGGCCTCTGGCAGGAACAAATTAAAGGCGTATTCTTTTTGATGATCCCGGCTTTCTCATTAGCAATCTCAGCTAATCTTTTACCCAGTTTATCAGTGTGATCATAACCAATATGGGTAATTATTGAAACCAGGGGGGTAACTATATTGGTGGCATCCAGCCTTCCGCCTAAGCCGGTCTCTAAAATAATAAAATCTAATCTCTGCTGAAGAAAATAGCTGAAAGCAAGGGCCAGAGAAACCTCAAAAAAAGTTACCTGGCCTAATCCCTTAGGAAGCTTTAAGCCAGCTAGTTTTTTTCTCAACTCTTTGGTGATTTCTGTAAAATTATCTTTAGGAATTAGGCTCTCCTTAATATCTCCACCATTTAAGTTCTTTTTAACTACCTTGATCCTTTCCCTAAAATCAAAGAGATGCGGCGAGGTAAAAAGCCCTACTTTAAACCCGGAAGCAGCAAGCAAATAAGCGCAAAAATGAGCAGTGGAGCCTTTACCCTTGGTGCCGGCGATATGGATTACCTTTAAATCTTGATCAGGAATTTTCAGATGTTTAAGCAAAGCAGAGGTTCGCTCTAACTTCAAACACCGCTGGTAAAAGTAGAAAGGCTTCTTCTCGTAGTTTATAAAAGACCCGAGATAGTTTTTTTCTTGCCTATATTTATCAATCATTTTTAAGTGGCTGGGTGGATGAGTAAATGAGTATATGAGTTAATGCACAAACGGTTAAATGAATACATGCGCAAATACAATAATTGTTTTTCTCCCCATATACCCATCAACTCTTGTACTCATTTACACTTTAGTGGCGGAAATGACGGATGTTTGCAAAAACCATGCTCATATCTAACTTATCGCAGGCTTTTATAACATCTTGGTCCTTGATCGAACCTCCGGGTTGGATTATGGCCCTGATTCCCTTTTTGTAAGCAACCTTTATTGAATCCTCCTTAGGGAAGAAGCCGTCGGAAGCTAAAACTGCCATAGGCGGAAATGCTTTAGCTCTGCTTAAGGCTATCTTTACTGCTCCCACTCTTGAAGGTTGTCCTCCTCCGATACCTAAGACAGAACGATTTTTAGCTATAACAATTGCATTGGACTTTACCCATTTAACTACCTTCCAGGCAAATATTAAGTCTTTCAGCTCACGACTAGTGGGTTTCCTCTGGGTCACTACTCTTAAGCTACTTTTATCCAGAGTTAAACTGTTTCTATCCTGGATCAGGTAGCCAAAAATTGTAGTTTTTATATCTTTAGAGCCGGCCTTTTTACTAAAATCAGCCTCTAAGACACGTAATTTCTTCTTGGAAGAAAATATTTTTAAGGCTTCTTTGGAGAAAGACTGGGCGATAACGCACTCTTTAAACTCACTGTTTAAGATTTGGTGGGCACTTTCTTTATCTACTTTTCGGTTTAAAGCAATAATTCCACCGAAACTAGAAAGTTTATCACAAAGGTAGGCTTTTTTGTAAGCTAAAGCTAATTTTTTGTCCACCCCTATTCCACAGATAGAGGCATGTTTAACAATAACTGCTGTCGGCTCATTAAACTCTTTTGCCTGCTGCACAGCAGTATCAAGATCAAGAAAATTATTATAAGATAACTCTTTTCCCTGCAGTTGTTTAAATCTGATATTATTAAAATCAACTACTTTATATAAAGCCCCTTGCTGATGAGGGTTCTCACCATAACGCAGAGAGTGTGTTTCTTCAAAATTCCAGCTTAATATGTCTTTGCCTTTAAAGTAATTGTAAATAGCATTATCATATTCTTTAGTAGTATAAAAAGCATCTTCAGCTAAAGTTCTTAAAGTCTCCTCGGATATGAATCCTTTATTCTTCTGAAGTTCGCCACTAATTAATTTGTATTGCCGGAAATTACTAAGACAAGCAACGTTTTTAAAATTCTTGGCTGCAGCTCTTAAGAGCGCGGATCCGCCGATATCTATATATTCAACCATCTCATCCCAGCTTAATTTCTGTTTTACCATTTCTACAAAAGGATAAAGGTTGACTATCACCATATCAATCGGCTGAATGCCTAAACCTCTTATCTCCTCCATATGCAAAGGGTGCTTCTTGTTAGACAGGATGCCTCCGAACACCTTAGGATGCAGGGTCTTTACTCTGCCGGAAAGAATCTCCGGGAAAGAGGTTAAGGCTGCTACATCCTTGACCGAGATTCCGGCTCTGCGCAGAAGAGTTGCAGTCTTGCCGGTAGAAATTATCTCAACATTAAATTCAGCTAATTTCTTAGTAAATTCAGCTATCCCCTTCTTATCCCAAACACTTATTAATGCTCTTCTAATCTTTAACATTTTGCTTCGCAAATGATTACGCAGATTAGAAAAAGATTACATAGATTAATTAATCATTGTAATCTCTGTTTAATCTTTTAATCAAGAGATTTCTGTCTTCTTAAGGTTTTTCCGGAAATCTCTAAACATTAAACCTTATTTCGATTATATCGCCGGCCTGGACGATGTAATCCCTACCGACTGTTTTCACAAACCCCCGCGACTTTGCCTCAGCCATATTAAAAAAATTATCTAAATCGCAGGCCTTAGTGATGTCGGCTTTTATGAAACCCCTCTTTAAGTCACTGTGGATTTTCCCGGCGGCTTCAAGAATGTTTTCTCCTTTCTTTATGCCCCAGGCCCGGACTTCCTTTTTTCCGGCGGTAAAAAATAGAACTATGCCGGCCTTACCAATTACTTTCCCTATCACCCCATCAACTTGATCGGCCTTGTCCATCCCTAAACAAGGTTTATAAGTAATTAGCTGCAGCAGCTTAAGGGTTTCAGCCTCTTGCGGTGAAAATTCAATATCAGAAAGCAAGGTCTCCCCTTCTAAAACCCCGGTAGCTTTAGCCAGAAGTTGCTTTTCTTTTTCATCTTCCGACCGGGTAATTCTTTTTTCTATTTTCTCTAAATCAATCAGTATAAGATCTAGTTTTTTACTAAGATCAAAAACAATTGCATCGGAGCTTTCAGGTTCAGCAGTTATGAATTCAACCGGGTAAGGGGTTACTTTCTGAGGTGAAAACTTCTCAACTAACTTATCCCAATGCTCCGGTTGATATTTATGTTTTCCCGGTTCAATATCCAGACCAAAATTAAATATTTTCATTATTTTAAGGGCAGAAAGTTGCTATTTACTTTGAATATGCTCCTGCTTCGCTTGTTTTGCCTTATCGGCAATCCCTTGAGCAATTCGGGCCGGAACGATGTTGTAATTAGAAAAACTCATGGTGTAACTACCCCTGCCTCCGGTGACCGAACGCAAATCTGATGTATATTTAAACATCTCGGCTAAAGGGATTTGAGCCTTAACAACTTCATTCTTGCCCTTAGCTTCCATTCCCATTACCCGGCCTCTTCTACTGTTTATATCTCCGGTAATCTGCCCCATAAATTCATCGGGAGCAACGATTTCTACATTCATAATTGGCTCCAACAACACACCCCCGGCCTGCTCAAAAGCTTTCTTTAAAGCACAAGATGCGGCAATCTGGAAAGCCATATCTGATGAGTCTACCGGGTGGTAGGAACCATCGAAAAGAGTTACCCGGATATCAGCTATTGGATAACCGGCTACCACACCTTCCGCCATTGCTTTATTCAAACCCTTTTCTACCGAAGGGATAAAATTACGTGGGATTGTTCCACCAACAATTTTATTAACAAATTCAAATTTCTTGCCTCTCTCTAAAGGTTCTAATTCAATAGAGACATCACCATATTGCCCCCGGCCTCCAGTCTGTTTCTTATGCTTATAAGAAACCTGAACTGTTTTAGTAAGAGTCTCGAGGTAAGGCACCTTAGGCGTACCTAACTCTATATTAGCATTATACTTTCGCTTCATTCTATCAATAATCACATTGATATGTAATTCACCCATGCCGGATATAATAAGCTCTTTGGTCTGAGGATCAAGAGAAATACTGCAAGTAGGATCCTCACTGGTCAGGCGCTGAAGAGTTGAAGATATCTTGTCTTCATCCTGGCGAGTCTTAGGTTTAACTGAAGCTGAATAAGCCGGAGAAGGAAAACTTAGCTTAGGGAACTCAAAGGTCCGGGAAGATTCAGAAAGCGTATCTTGAGTTTGAGTATTTCTTAATTTTGCTACTGCTGCGATATCTCCGGCACAAACAGCTTCTTGAGCTATCTGCTGCTTCCCCTGGAGGTAATATAGTTGGCCAAATTTTTCCCGAGAAGCTTTATTAACATTGAAGAATTCACTATTAGAAATCAATTTCCCCGAGAAAACCCTAAAGATAGTAAGCTGGCCTACGAAGGGATCAATCACAGTTTTAAAAACCTGGGCTGAGAAAGGAGCATCAACTTTCGGCGCAATACTCACTTCTTGCTGCGATTTATCTTTGGCCTGCCGGGGTAAAGCATCACCGACCGAAGGCATAATCTCAACGATTAAATCAAGAAGACAATCAACGCCGGCTTGCTGAGTGGCTATCCCGCCGATAACCGGGAAAACTTGCGAATTAGCAATTGCTTTCTTTAGAGCCGAATTAAATTCTCCCTCGGCCAATTCTCCGGTCTCAAGATACTTCTCAAGAAGCTGATCGTCGCTCTCAGCAGCCATCTCCACAATCTTGCTGTAAGTTGAAGAATTTTTATCCTTATCTTTTAAAATATTAATTACATTTCCACCTTCAACCATCGCTACACTTACAGCACACTTAGTTAAGCTGGCCCGGATATCATTTAAAGTTTTATTATAATCCGTACTCTCCTTATCGAGCTTGTTTATGAAAAAAAAGCAAGGAATATTCTTTTCCTTTAAGATTTCCCAAACTTTCTCGGTTCCTACTCCTACCCCTTCTACAGCATCAACCACAACAATAGCAAAGTCTACGGCAGAAGAACTGGTAATCATTTCACCAATAAAATCGAGATAACCCGGAATATCAATGAATTGTAAAGAATTTCCTTTATAATCAGCGCCTAAGACCGCCAAATTAATAGAACTCTTTCTCCTCTTCTCATCATCTTCGTAGTCGCTGGTGGAAGTATCATTATCTACACTACCTAAACGAGTAGTTGCTCCAGATTTAAAAAGCATTGCTTCGGTAAGGGAAGTTTTACCTGATTGGGCATGGCCGCAAATAAGAAAGGTTTTCTTCTTCATTACATCGCTTTGCATAATAACCCTCCTTTATTTAAATTTTTATTATAATTGAAACAGAGCCTGCCGTCAAGGAAACAGCCGTTTTTTTTACAATCTTTAAACTATTGTAGTGCAACAACTTATATAAATTTAGAGGATTAGCATCGCATCGCCGAAGCTGTAAAAGCGGAATTTTTCCCGCTTAGCGTAAGTATAGCTCTGCCTTATTAGAGAAGGTTTAGCAAAAGCCGAGGCCAGAATAAGGTTAGTGGAAGAAGGGGTATGAAAATTGGTAATAAGAGCGTCGACTACTTTAAATTTATAGCCAGGAGTAATATAGAGATTAGTTGGGCCACAAAAAGCCTTAACTAAAGAACCTTTACCTAAAGAAGCCGCTGTCTCTAAAGACCTAACTGCGGTTGTCCCGACAGCAATTATTCTCTGTTGATTTTTCTTGGCTTTATTTATACTTTTAGCAACTAAAAAGCCAACCTCTACCCTTTCTGACTCGATCCGATGATTACGGATATCTTCACATTTTACTGGACGAAAAGTAGCTAAACTGCAGTGAAGAGTTATGTAAAGTATCTTTACACCTTTTTCTTCTATCTTCTTTATTAGCCGGGGGGTAAAGTGTAAGCCGGCCGTAGGTGCGGCTACTGCTCCTTTACGCTTGGCATAAACAGTTTGATAGTCATCAGGGTCTTGAATTTCTTTTTTTATATAGGGTGGAAGAGGCATTGCTCCTGTTCTGGTAAGAAAATCATCTACATCTAAAGGCCTGAAATCCAGAATCCTTGAACCACTGGGAGTTTTGCTAATAATTTCAGCTCTATAATCTCCTGGTTCAAAGTTAATAGTCTCACCTACTCTAGCCCGCTTTCCCGGTTTTACCAAAGCCTCCCAAACTCCCTTTTCCTTCTCGCCAAGCAACAATATCTCTAACTTAGCTCCACTGCTTCTTCTGGCTAAAAGCTTGGCTCTAATTACCTTAGTATTATTTAGAATGAGAAGATCCCCTTTTTTAAGGTAATCAACTATATCCCTGAAAACCCTTATCTTTAGGGAAGAACTCTTGCGGTCTAAGACCAGAAGCCGGCAGCTATCCCTGGGTCTGGCCGGCTCTTGGGCTATTAAGTCCTGGGGGGCTTGAAAATTATAGTGTTTTCGGTTAAAGATATCATCGCGCATCGGGAGAATATTTTATCAGAAAAAGCAAAATTCACCATATTTTTATTGATCATTATTCAGTTTAGATCCAAAGATTGACTTTTGCTAATAAATGTGCTATGTAATAGCTTATGAAGGAAGAGATTAAGAATCTTAAAGCGGAATTGGAAAAGGCCCGCTCCCAACTATATGTCTTCTATGAGCTTACCAAGGCTATGCGGAGGACGCTTAGGATTGATGAGATAACCTACATTATTTTAACCGGCTTAACTGCCCATGAAGGCTTAAGATTTAATCGAGCCGCTATATTTTTTACTGATCAGGAAACTAGAAAAATCAATGGCTTTATGGGTATCGGACCTATAGATAATCAAGAAGCAACTCGAATATGGCACAGCATCGAAAAGGAAAAAAAGAATCTCTATGACTTAATCGATAATTACCATCACATAAAGGAAGATAAGGTAAAGCCGCCTTTTATGAAACTGATTCAATCCCTTTCTTTTCCTCTTGATAAGAAAGGTGGATTACTTTTTAATGCACTCTACAAAAAGGATGTAATTCATATTAGAGGGGGGGAGAATAAGTTTAAGAACGATCCCCTAATCAAGAGTTTAAATCTAGAAGAATTCCTTATTGTTCCGCTATGGATAAAAGGTAAGCCTAACGGGGTAATGGTGGTGGATAACTATATTACCAAAAACCCGATAAGTGACGATGAGATAAAAATATTTACTATGTTCATGGAGCAAGCTCAAGGGGCCTTGGAGAACTCTCAGAGTTTTGAAAGTACCTTAACCCAGGCTCACACCGATCCCCTAACCTCCCTCTGGAACTACGGTTATTTTCAATATCGGCTCGATGAGGAGATAGCTAAAACCAACTCCAGCCTTCTGCCTTTATCGGTAATGATGGTCGATATTGATAATTTTAAAAAATTCAATGATAGCTACGGACACATCCAGGGTGATGAAGCCTTAAGAAGAATAAGCCAAATCTTTAAGGAAAATTGCCGTAAAATTGATATCTTATGCCGTTACGGCGGGGAAGAATTCTCGTTGATTTTACCAGCTAACAATAAAAAAGAAGCAGCATTGCTGGCTGAGCGAATAAGAAAATCTGTTGAGGGCAAGACAATCTTAAACAACAATTTCACCATAAGTATCGGCATCGCCTCTTATCCTAAAGATTCAACTAATAAAATAACCCTAATCCAGAAGGCTGATCAAGCTCTCTACGCGGCTAAAAGAGCAGGGAAAAATAGGGTAGTTCTGGCCTAGGAGGGGACTGCTTCTTGGGCAAACTTTACTGATACCAGTTTAGAAATACCTTTCTCTTGCATCGTAACACCATATAAAACATCGGCATTACTCATAGTTTTTTTGTTATGAGTAATCAGGATAAATTGAGAAAGAGCAGCGAATTTTTTCAGGAGATGATTAAACCTATCAACATTAGCTTCGTCTAAAGGAGCATCTATCTCATCGAGAATGCATAAAGGCGAAGGCCTGACGCTAAAAATAGCAAAAACTAAAGCTATGGCAGTTAGAGCTTTCTCGCCTCCCGAAAGAAGAGAAACGTTTTGTAATTTTTTTCCCGGAGGCTGAACTTCAATTTCCACACCTGACTCTAAAACATCATCCTTATCAAGAAGAATAAGGTTAGCTCTTCCTCCGTTGAATAAAAATCTAAAGTTCTTTTTAAACTCCTGCTCAATCTTATTGAAAGTATCTAAGAAGAGTTCTCGCGAGGTACGATTAATCTTGGCAATTGCTTTCTTTAGCTTATCTTTAGAGATAATTAAATCTTGTTTCTGGCTATCTAAGAAATCTTCACGTTTCTTAAGTTCTTCGAACTCTTCAATAGCCACTAAATTAACCTCCCCAAGCGATTTCATCCGCTTGCTTAATTTTTCCTTCTCCGCTGAGAGTATATCTCTGTTCTCCTCAATCAGTTCCCCGGACACAGGGCTAAACTCGACTTTATAAACCTGAAACAAATAATCTTTAACCTTCTCCTGCTCATACTCCAAGCTCTGAATTTCCAGCTTTTTATTATAAGTGGAATCACGTAAGTCCTGGGCTTCCTTCTCAAAAACTTGCAGGCTTTCTTTAACTTTATCAATCTCCTTGTTTAAAGACATTTCTTGCTCTCGGAAATTCTGCTTCTCTTCTGTACCTTGATCAATTTTAAGTTTATCGGCTTCTATCTTTGCTCGTAAACTCTCGATTTGGCCGTTAAAAGACATGGTTCGTAGCCTGTTTTCCTCTTCTTCTTGGTTAATTTGCTCTAAACTATGCTGAATATTACTCATCTCATCCTTAAAAAGAGTGATCTTAGACTCTAAGGTTTCTCTTTCTTTATGCAAAGATTGTTTCTGGGCAAGGTTACGAGTTATCTCAAAATCTATATTGGTTATTCTCTCTGAACCATTAGTTATAACTTGATTAGCTGAAGCTAAACTTTGATTAGCCTGATCTAAATCGTTCTGGTAAATAGCAAGTTCGGCTTCGATTTCTTCTTGCTTCTTCTGACAATCTCCGATATCATCAAGGGTGGCCTTCTCTTCCTGATTAAGCAACTCTGATTCTTCTTCCAGACGCTCGGCCTCTTTGGCTAAACCACCCTTCTCTTGCTGCTCCTGCTGCAACCGGCTTCTTACCTCTTCAATTTGGGTAGTTTCGGCTGATAAATCCTGGCTGAGCTTACCCTTTTCGGTCTCTAGCTTTGCCTTCGCCTCTGTTAATCCCCCAATTTCATTCTCAATAAAGGCTATTTTCTCCTCCAGCTGCTTCTCCTCAAAAGAAACTACCTTGGCCTCTATCTCGGCCTTATAAAATCCTCCTTCCTGTTTAAACTCTACATTCTGTAAGGAAGCAACTAACTTGTTAATGCCTTTGGGTTCTTCATCAAAAATAACGGTAATTCTCTTCTGGACCGAAAAGATCTCATATTTCATCCGTAAATCTTTTAGGAAATCATAACAGGTTTTAAGTTCCAGCAGTTCTTTTTCTTGAGTTACCAATTTTGACCTTAAATCTTCGGTCTGGGCGCTTAAGTTCTTTTCTTTTTGGGCTAAATTACTTCGCTGCTCTTGCAAAGCTGCTAAATCATTTTCTATCTTTATCAATTCTTCCTGAGCCGTCCCTAGATTATCCTTATTTTCAGTTAATAGAGTATCTAATTTTGCCTTATCCAGAAGTAAGCGCTTTTTCCGATTAACTAAAGAAGTACTTTTAGTTTGAGTTTCAATAAGAATGTTATGGGATTGTACTTTCCTGCTCTCTAAATCCAGCACTTTTGTCTTTTCTCGGTCAACTGTCTTCTTAGCAGTTTCTACTTCCTGCTTAAAAACTTCTTTTTCTTCCTCTATTGTTTTGGCCCTTTGATCTAGCTCCTTTAAGTTTGCATCGATTGCTTCCAGCCGTACTATCTCTTCCTGGCTCCTATTCTCCTGCAGCTGCAACCGCTGATTAAGATTGGTACGGGAAAGCTCAACATTTATGCAGCGCTGTTGAATCTCTTTTATCCTCTGATCATCAACCGCAATATGGCTAGCCGAACTCTCTATTTGAGCGTTTAGAGAAACAATAGCTGTTGTAGCTGCCTCTAACTTATCCCTTAGAACCTTAAGCTGAGCATTTAAATTCTCCCAAAGATTGTTAACTTCCTGCAGCTGTTCTTCTTTATCCTTCCCTTTATCTTTGAAAAGATTCAATTCTCCGGTGAGTTTACTAATTTTTTCTTCTAATTCTACAAATTGTAAAGAAGCAATTTTTTTTTCTACCTCAATAAGTTTTTCTTGAGTTTGTTTATACTGTTTTGCTTTCTCTACCTGCCGCTCAAGATAACGTATCTGCCTCCTTACTTCAAAGAGTATATCTTCCAAGCGCAGTAGATTCTCCTCGGTTTCAGCTATCCGGCGTAAAGACTCTCTCTTTCGTTCCTTATACTTTATGATTCCACTGGCCTCATCAAATATCAAACGTTTATCCTCGGGTTTATAGCTTAAAAAGATCTCTATCTTTCCCTGTTCAACAAAAGAATAGGTAGCTTCTCCAACGCCGGTACCCATAAACAGTTCCTGGACGTCTTTTAACCTAACAACATTTTTGTTGATAAAATACTGGCTCTCACCGCTTCGGTAGAGACGCCGGGCAACTGATACCTCTTTATAATCTATGGATAAATATTTATCTTCGTTAGAAAAGGTCAAGGCGACTTCGGCATAATTTAAGGGCGGGTGGTTTTCGGTGCCGTTGAAAATAACATCCTCCATCTTGGTTCCCCGCAAAGACTTAGGGCTCTGTTCTCCTAGAGCCCATTTAACAGCATCAAATACATTGCTGTTATGTACAATAAAATTGTCTGCTACAAAGTTATGGTTACCATCTATACATAAATCATAAACCCACTCTGTGTCTGAAGGTAACTTCTCTATCTTTATGATTTCATCCCAATAAATATCAGAAGTAGCGAAAGTAAGAAGTCTTGAACCTAGCTCTCTGTTGTGAGTTGAGGATATTTGTTTAATTTCTTCCATGACTTCTAGAATTCCTCCGCGTGAAGGAAAACAAGCGTCTTCATAGTAAGCTGACAGCTTAGGGCATTGTTTTTTTACTTTTTTTACACTAATACTTGAAGATTTTATGTATTCTTTGATTAAAGAATTAATATTGGGAATAATATCAAAATTAGGATTAGCCTTTACGGTTATCTTGTTGATTGCCTTCAAAACCTCTTTCTTCTTTCCCACAAGATTAAGATAAGGCGCTATCTTCTTAATATTACTAATTCCGTATATATAAAGGGAGTAATATGTCCTCTTTATTCTCTTGGAAGTATTAGTAGCACATTTTACCTTTTCTCTTATCAAAGCTTGTACACCTAACCTCAATAAAAGAGTGGAAAGGCCGTAAGCTAATTTACGGCTAGCCGTAGAATATTCTATATAAAAATTCTTTCTTCCTTTTTCCTGTTTATTCTTGAAGTAAGCATCTCCTTCAAAAAGGGCAGAAATAAATTCTGAAATTACTTTGGGAGAAGACGAAAATAGCTGAGAAGGAATAACTTTTTCGCCTGACTTCCCCCCGTGTTTAATACCAAAAACTTTATCTAAAAACTTGCAAAGAACAGAAGAGAATATAATTACATCTTTTGCGCACTTTTTATAAGAAAATACTTTTGGTTTTAGACCAAAGGACTGCTCACTACATATACAAAAATCTTTTACAATAGCTTCATCTTCGTTTACAAACCAAACCTGATTAGAAAAGGTAGTCCTGCCTTCAGAAATAATATACCCCAGAAAACGCGCTAAATTTCTGTCTAAAGAATCCGGAATCTTTACATGTCCATTAGAGCGAGATTTAAATTCTAAAGGGTTATAGCTATAATCCGTCTTTCTATCTAGCAACGAAGATACATGGGCCGCATTTAAGGCCTGTTGGCTTCTGACACCGCACAAAACTGAAGAAGAAACTCCCAATTCTCCAGCCAAAGCTTTCCACCCCCCACAATTTGCTTTTTCTAAATAAACCAATTCTTTCAATTCCTCAGAATAGGGAACGTAGACTAAATCTTGAGGAGAAAAACAATTAATAACCTCTCTAGTCCCCAGTCTATCTTGAGGAAAATCTATATTAAGCTTCCTTGGGATGGCTATCCTTACACCCTCTTTCAATTCTTGAGCCTTTAATGCCTTTAAACGTCCATCCTCGATCGTAAAAAAGGGATGGTAGTGAGTTGTAATTACTTCCTCGCCTTTTTTTGTCCTAATCTTAAGTAAAAAAGAAGGCGACTTTCTTCTTATAAATGAGTCTATTCTTTTTTTCTCGAACTTTAATGTGCTGGGATTAAGGGAAAAAACGGAAAGATTATCTTTATTCTCTAAACTACCTACCCCATCATCAAAAGAAATTAGTTTTTTTGATGAAGAAAGGCTCTCTTCTACTAATTCTCCAATTTTAACTGCTCTACCGCTGGCAAGGAAAACTAAAGAATCCGGATGCAGGCATTTCCCACAACCATTTGGACCAACAACTACGGTTATCCCTGATTCAAACTTAAGGGAAGTTTTTTCGGGGAAGGACTTGAACCCAAAAATTTCTAATTCTTTTAAATACATAAAGCTGTTTTCAAAAAATCAGAACTTTATTTATTTCTCTTCCAGCTTCTTAACCAATAGAGGAATTATTTTAAATATATCACCGACAATACCGTAGTTGCTAACTTTAAATATCGGGGCGTCAGGATCTTTGTTGATAGCGATAATGGTCTTTGATGACTGCATGCCTACCAGGTGTTGAATCTGTCCGGATATACCGCAAGCAATATAGATTTTGGGACAGACAGTCCGTCCGGTCTGCCCGACTTGATGCGAATAGGAAATCCAGCCGGCATCCACACAAGCCCGGGAAGAGCCTACAGCCGCACCGAGAGCTTCAGCCAACCCTTCAACTAATTCAAAATTCTTAGCTTCGCCTAGGCCCCGGCCACCAGAAACAATAATATCGGCTTCGGCTAAATTCACGGTGGAGATAGCTTCTTTTATGAAATCTAAGAATTTTATCCGTCTATCCTCAAGAGCCGGGTCAAAACTCTCCTTGATTATTTCACCCTTCCGGGAAGTATCAATACCAGCCTCAGGCATTACTTTATGCCGAACCGTAGCCATCTGAGGTCTATAGTTGGGAGATATAATCTGAGCCATAATGTTGCCGCCGAAAGCCGGGCGGGTTTGAATCAATATCTTCCTCTCCTTATCAATATCCAAACCAGTACAATCAGCGGTCAAACCAGCATAAATATTTACAGCAATTCTTGCAACCAGACTTCTTCCGGTAGTAGTTGCTCCGGCTAAGATAATCTCCGGCTTATATTTGCCAATCAGTCCTGATATTGCCTTGGTGTAGTTCTCGGCAATATAGTGTTGTAAGCTTGTTGAATCAACTACAAAGACCTTATCGGCGCCGCGATAGACTAATTCTTTTGCTTTCCCAGTTATCCCCGAACCAAGTAAGATTGCGCCGACATAAGTATTGAGATCTTTAGCTAACTCTTTTGCTTTGGCTAGAAGCTCAAAGACTACCGAGGCAATAACTCCCTCCCGCTGCTCAGCAAAAACCCATACACCTTTGTAGTGGGAAATATCATCTTTTATGATGGTCCTGCGCTCAATTTTTATAGCATCAAAAGTGCAGCTGTCTATGCAGGCTGCGCAGAAATTACACTTATCTAAATCAATTATTGCTTTCTTATCGATCAGCTTTATAGCTGCCAGCGGGCAGGCGCTAAGACATAAGCCGCAGCCAACACATTTATTTAAAATTATCTTTATCCCGTTCATATTAAGTCTTTGATCTCCTCAAATAACTCTTCCACTATTTCCTCTGGTTCGCCCTGGAGGATTTTTCCGCCTTCCTTAGGAGGCGGTGTAAATATTTTAACTACTTGAGTAGGCGAACCATTGAGCCCAATCTGATCTTCAGCTATCCCTAAATCCTTATTACCCCAAACCGTAATTTCAGCCTTCTTAGCTTTCATCTTTCCCCGGAGAGAAGGCAACCGAGGTTCGTTTATTTCTTTCACCACGGTAATAAGTGTTGGCAGTTTAAGCTCTAGCATCTCATAACCTTCCTCAAGCAACCTTTCCACTATCATAACTTTTGGGGTAGTGTCAAGATGCACTGAATCTATACGTCGAACATAAGTAGCTTGGGGTAAATTAAGATGGGTGGCTATGCCCGGGCCAACCTGAGCGGTATCTCCGTCGGAAGCTTGTTTGCCGCAAATTACTAAATCGCAGCCGCCGATTTTGGCAATTGCCTTAGCTAAAATCAAACTAGTAGCCCAAGTATCGGAACCGGCAAAAGCTCTATCTGAAAGATGAATTGCTGAATCTATCCCTAAAGCAAGAGCTTCTCTTAAAGCACTCTGGGCCTGAGGCGGCCCCATGGTAATAACTATCGATTGGCCGCCAAAACGTTCTTTTAGGCGTACTGCCTCCTCAATAGCATACATATCAAAAGGATTAATTATAGAATCAACCCCTTCTCTAATTAAAGTATTGGTTTCGGGATTAATTTTTACATCGGTAGTATCGGGAACTTGTTTTATGCAGACTACTATCTTCATCATTATTCAAAATACTATATATTTACTAATTGTCAATACTATTCGCCGGCAGGAGGAGGTAATTGAGCGCCTGACTTTTAGAAATTAACGCCGGTAAGTAACTTTAAAACCTGCTGGTACTTCTCTTGAGTTTTACCTACCACCTCAAGCGGCAAGGCAGGAACCGGAGGGGTTTTATCCCAACCAGATGCTTCTAGATAATCACGGACAAATTGCTTATCAAAGCTGGCCTGAGGCCTTCCGGCCTGATACTGGTTCTGGGGCCAGAAACGAGAAGAATCAGGAGTCAAGACCTCATCGACTAGGATCAGCTTACCATCGCAAATACCAAATTCAAATTTAGTATCGGCAATAATTACCCCTCTCTCTTGGGCGTGCTGAACAGCTTTATTGTAAACACTAATGCTAATTTCCCTTATTTTTTCAGCTAATTCCACTCCAATCGCCTTTTTCATATAATCAAAACCTATATTCTCATCGTGGCCGGTTTCAGCTTTAGTAGCCGGAGTGAATATGGGCTCTGGCAACTTAGCTGACTGCTTTAAATTAGAAGGCAAGTTTATACCGCAAATACTTTGCTTAGCCTTATATTCTTTCCAGCCCGAGCCAGAAAGATAACCCCTAACCACACACTCAAATGGTACTACTTCGCACTTTCTGGCAATCATAAACCGATCGGCTATTCTTTCTTTATAGCTCTTGAGCTGATCCGGTAAATCCTCTAAACTTGTAGAAATAAGATGGTTCTCTACCATATCTTTTAGAAACGAGAACCAGAATGATGAAATCTTGGTCAAAACCTTTCCCTTATCAGGGATAGGAGTAGGTAAAATAAAATCAAAACAAGAAATTCTGTCGGTAGCGACAAGCAGCAGCTTATCGCCTAAATCGTAAACATCTCTTACTTTCCCTTTTTTAAATAGCTTCAACTCTTTAATTTCTAAATCATCGACCATAGTTACGCCTGATAAGAAAAGTTTTTAGGACTAACATAATTCCCGTATTTCTCCTGACACTCTCTGAGCCGTTTAGCTTGAGCGTCTAACTCCTCAAACAAACAAGCAGGAATATCTTCTAGCTTCTCATAGATTGCTCTAATTCTTGCGATTTTAACTAAATTCTCAACCACCTTTAAGTTAAATTGTTCAAGATACTCAACTTCCTGATAATCTCTGCCTAAGACCTCTTTGAATAGCTGTTTTAAACAATCATATTCGGGTATTAAACCGGTTGGGGTCAGAAGCGCCTTTACCTTTTTCTCAGCCCTTAGGCAGATCCATTTAAGCCAGATGCGTTTATCTTGTATCTGGTTTAAAAATTGACCATTTTTATTCCTCAAGAAGTAATTAACCGAAAATACTAAAGGGGGATTAGTTAACTTTTGCGCAAATTCTAAATTTGCCGCTATATATTTGCCTAAGGGAATAGAAAGAAAATCCATGTTGGACATTGGGTTAAAAACTCTTACCCCTTCCTGGCCCAAAGTAGCTGCGGTTGTCTCTGATTCCAGGCTTGCAGCCTTAGTAATAATTCCCTGCTGCCAGGAAAAAGCTTGTTCTACCGGAACTAATGTGTCCGAATCCCGGCCGCCGTAAATTAAGCCTTTAACCTCTACCCCTTGAGGATTATCCAAATTTTCATCGATATTATCCAAAGCATTTAGTCTTATGGTGTAGCGGGCATTCTTATGAGAAGACGGAATAGTTACTCCTTCCTTGTCAGTCTTTCCGGGAAACCAGGGTCCTGAGTAGTTTATCCCTTTAGAAGGAACTTTATCGCTCTTGCCGGTCCAGAAAGTATTATTTTCTTTATTGACTAAAATATTAGAGAAGATAATTTCACCTTCCTTAGTTAAGGATTTAAATAATACCGGATCATCTTTAGGGTTTACATCTTTAACGATACCAAAGATACCCCTTTCTACGTTTACCGCTAGGGCTTTACCATCTTTTGCTCTTAAATAAGCTATGTCGTCGCCGACAATAGATTCTCCGCTGAGCATGGCAGTTGAAGTTTTACCGCACATGCTGGGATAGGCTCCGCAAAAATAGGTCTTTCTCCCTTCCTGGTCTAAGACCCCCATTAAAAACATATGTTCCGCCAGCCAGCCCTCTTGGTAAGCTTTTTTTATAGCCAGACGTAAGGCCAGTTTCTTCAAGCCTACGCTATTGCCGGCATACTGGGTGTTGACGCTATAAACTAAGTTATCTTCTAAATCAATATATATTCTTCGCTTGTCTACATCCTTACTTACTTTGTTGGCTAAAGCTCCAGCACTATGCACAAAGGAGAAAAAATCTCCTTCTCCTTTACGTTTCCGAAACTGCTCATAGCCCGGACGGTAAAGAATGTCTTCGGAATGTATTACGTAAGAGGAATCGGTAATCTGAGCGGCTAAGATAGAAAAGGGAGAATCAATCGGGCCCAAACAGAAGAAACAAATAAACATCTCCTTACCTTTCATGATATCGCGCAATATATCCCTTACCTCAGCTCTACCCTCCTGACGGTCAATGCTATTTAAATAACCTCCGCTTAGTCCCCCGGAGATAAGATACTTGGTATTCTTTTTATCCCGGGCCTGGTCAAAGAAACCGTCAAAGTGAATGGTGTGGCCTTTGAGGCTTAAATTCCTCTCTTCGCCGGTAGCCAGGGCTTTTTCTCTTATGTAAGTTGAATCAGAAGAAGAATCAGTACGGACAAAGACTGATTTAGGGTTACAAAGCTCTAGATACTCACCAACAAAGCCAATAACTTTGGGGTTTTCAAGCACAGTAAGCTTCTCTAGGCTCTCTTGATCCAGCCTCGCTTTTAAAAAGTTTAAATAATCTTTAGGCATTTAATCTCCTTCAACAAAGAAATTTATCACAAGATCCCTTGCTTAGCAAGCTTTTTTGAAAAATATAAGGGGAAAATCAGTAAGCTTAGCTCCTAAAGTCTTGGCATTAAGGATGTTATGTAATAATTTAGGTTTTAGACTTTAATATCTTAGCCAGCAGTTTATTCACTTCTTGAGGGTTTTTTAAGAAGTATCTGGCCCGGGAACCTTGTTTTCGGCCTACTCTTATCCCAAAATCAGAGCAGCCCAAGTTTTTGAAGACATCCTCATCAGTTAAATCATCGCCGATAAAAATAGTTAATTCGTCTTTTTGTTTCTTCAGCCGTTTCTGGAGGAAATTGACGGCATCGAACTTATTGATGGCAATATTAGGTCTTATTTCCAAGACTTTCTTACCAGCACTTAGCTTCAGCTTCCTGTTGCCTAAATAAGCAGCGGTAACCCGCCGAAAAATTAATTTTACTCTGGCTAAACCCTTGGTTACCTTGCGGTAATGGACAGCAAAAATAACCCCTTTATCTTCAAAGACTACTCCTTTAATGCCTTTTAAGGCTTTCCTTAACTCCTTCTTGGCTAAAATTAAAGTTAATCGACACTGCTTAATTAGTGCTTCTTTAACTAAAATCTTTTTTCCTTTAAACAAAATTTCCAAACCATGGTTTCCGGCATAAAATATATTATTTACCCCCACCCTTTTCTTAACATCGGATAAACTTCTTCCGCTAATAATACCTAAAACTACTTTTTCCTGCCGGGTAAGTTCTCTAAGCAGTCTTCTGGTATATCGAGTAAGCTTGGCCTTCCCCGGATCTCTCACTATCGCTGCCAGCGTACCGTCATAATCCAAGAAGAGAAAAAGCCTCTTCTTGTTTTTCAGTACCTTAGTTATTTCTTGATTAAAAATATATCTCACTCTTCCTGGGGGATATCAGAAATTACCTTGCCAATCCAGCTCCAAATATCATTACGCTGGACATTCTGCCGTAGTTTCCTCATTATTTTTTTCTTTTGGTCCTCATTCATGGTAAGGGTTTTATAAATAGCCGCACTTACTTCCTCAGGATGGTAGGGGTTAATCGATATAGCATCGGTCAACTCTCTGCTGGCTCCGGTGAAACGGCTTAAGATTAGTGCTCCTTTTTCTCTTGTATTAGCTGAGATAAATTCTTTAGCCACAAGGTTCATCCCATCATGTAAAGAACTAACCACGCAAATATCAGCTATTTTGTAAAAAGCCAAGACTTCTTTAAAAGTAAGATGTCTCCTTAAGAAAATTATTGGTTTCCAAAGTTTCTGAGAATGTTTAAAATTTACCTCCTCTACCCGGGCATTGACCCTCTCATTAAGTTGCTTATATTGGAGAATATGGATGCGGGAAATTTCACCCATCTGAATAAAAATTATCTTTTCTTTTAGCTCCGGATGGGTATCTAAGAGCTTATCGATTGCATTTATTCTTTCTACAATACCTTTGGTATAATCTATCCGGTCTAAGCCAATTATTACTTTATAGCCTTCTAGGTCAAATTCCTCTCTAAGTAATTGGGCTAAGTTTTCCACCTCAGTATCATCGGAAGTCTTACTTATACCTTTAAAATCAACACTTATCGGGTAGTCCCTTACTAAAGAGGTGTGTTTTTGATGTACGATTAATTGTTTTTCATTGTCGATCTTAGCCTCAACTTCATTAGCTACGGCATCGAAGAAATTATTGCAGAAGTATCTTATCTGAAATCCTAAAAGATCGTAAGAGAGTATCCCTTCTAACAACTCCTGACGCTGAGGCAGAATTCGAAAAACATCATAGGTAGGCCAAGGAATGTGCCAGAAAAGAAGGGTAACTACCTGAGGATTCATCTCTTTTAAATAATTACTGACTAAAGCCAGGTGGTAATCCTGTACAAAAACAATTGCTTTCTTATCCTTTATCTCTTTACTGATATTTTGAGCAAACTTCTTATTTACCTGTTTATAAATTTTCCAATCTTCATTCTTAAACTCCGGCTTCATGAAAACTAAGTGCGAAAGCGGCCAAAGCCCCTGATTAGAGTATCCAAAGTAATAACCTAAATTTTCGGCCTTACTTAACCAGACATATTTTAGCTCATAAGACGGATTATCCGGCGGAACCTTTATTTTCGAGTTCTTTACCACCAACCGATCAGCATCACCGCTGCCACAGCAAACCCACAGCCCGCCCAGCTCCTGCATAATCGGGTCTAAGGCCGTAACTACCCCGCCGGGACCGCGAGTGCACTCAATTTTTCCCCGGGACAACTTATGGATATAGGGCTGGCGGTTGGAGGCTACTACAAAGGCATAGTCAGAAAGCTTACCCTTTACTAGTTCTAAAACTGATTTCTTATCCCAAACTTTTAGCATTTAACGGTTTTTGGTTTAAGGACTCTTTTGTCGAGTTTTAATTATAGCACAAAAGAATTCCAGCCCCAAGCCAAAATTAGCGGCATTAATCAATGACTTTAGAGGAATTTTAAGATACTTAGGCCGATAACAATATAAATTGCACCACCTAAACGATACAGCCCCAAGGACATTCGAGAAGATAAGCCGATCAGTTTCTTAGCTCCTTGGTTGCTTAAGAAGATAAATCCCTTAAACATTCCTAAAATCCCTACAACCATCAGTAGTTTTGACAATAGGCCCTGGGCCTTAAAAGCGGTTACAATCAAGGTACCGGATAGAATAATCGTCAGTAAAAATAAGCTTCGTTTTAACTTTTTGATGCTCTTGGTTTGCAGTTTCTTTTTCAAGATCTGCGGCTTAACCAAGACCAGAATACCGAAGATAACCCAGATAAACCCGATGATTTTAGCTAACATACCCCACCTCCTGGAATTTCCCCGCTTCCGGCGGGGCCAAACTTAACTATTTAATTATTATAGCACAAAAATTCAATTTTGGGGAAAGCAAACAAGAAGCCAATTAAGGAGGCCGGACCTATAATTTTCTTAGGTTTCCTCTTTTAATAAGAGGACGTGGATATTTGAAGCCAGGTCCTGATCCACAGCAAAAGAGGAATTGTCCATCTCAAAGACAAAGGAAGGAAAACGATGAAGCAACTTTATCTTATTTCCGGGAAGAATACCCATCGAGATTAGTTTCTTTAAGATTTCACTATCGTGAGTATTTATATAGCTTATCTTCCCGCTATCGCCAGCAGCCATATTGTGCAAGGTAACAATTAATCTTTTGGGAGTCTTCTCAAAACTCCGGCAGCAAGAACCACTAGGTATATTTTTGCCATGAGGACAAATTTTAGGGTGTCCGAGGAGAGTGCAGACATTATCTTCTAAGCCATAGTGAAGTCCGTGCTCAAGCTTACAGCTTGCCTCATGCATTAAAGGATCCCTTACATCCAATACATCAGCAACAAGCCTTTCAGCTAAACGATGCCGGCGCACACAGCCTCTAGCTTCTTTTAACCCTTCTTTAGTAAAGAAATCCTTCTTATTTATGTCAATTAACCCCATCTCTACTAATTCCTTAAAGGCCGGCTCATCCTTTAAGACCCTGGTACTAGGTCTTTCCTTTTTCTCTTCAATCTCAATCCATAGCGATTCTAAGATCTCTTCTTGAGCATCTGATAATTTATACATTTTAATTCACCTCCATGAGACTTGCGCTTTTGCAAGTTATTCACGAAGCAAAAGTGCATAGTCGAATTGATCCCGAAGTCGCGCTGGGTAAATATCGAAGAGATTTACCCAGCATCCATTGCGACGAGGGACATTCATTATTACATCCCAAAAGTTATCAACATTTTATTTAAAATAAATCCTATTGAAAAGGAAAAAAATAAGATAAATACTGCTATACCTAAAGCAAATTTAATGCCCCTTTCTTTTATATTCATTAAGAACTGGGCAATGCAAGGCAGAAAAAGAGTCAGAACTATGGCGGCAACGATTATTTCCCGGCCTGAAAGCAGCCCTTGCTTTTCCAAATCATAAAGGCCGGCAGCACCATAGTCCCTTCTGAAAAAACCGAATAAGAAAATTTTAGCCATCTCCAGGGGTAAGCCGATAAGTTTTACCGGATAAGCTAATATTGCAATTATGCTGTCAAAAACTTTAGTAATTTTACCAAGCCAAATTAATACACTAGCCCAGATAAATATCGGCAATACTTCTTGAAAATACCATTTTAACCTGGTGTAGGTCTTGATGAAAATATTGCTTATCCGGGGCATACGCAAAGGAGGAAGCTCAATGTGAAACGAGGGGCGTTTTCCTTTTAAAACCTTATTAAGAAAGAAGCCGGTAGTTGCAAACACTGCTGAAATAACTAAAAACCAGAGAGCTAAGGCCCAGGGCCGTTTTGAAAGTACAGCCATTATAACCCCTAACTGGGCCGAACAAGGAACACTCAATGAGAGTAGGAAAGTGGCAATGATTCTTTCTCTTTTAGTCGGCAGAATTCTCGTAACCATGGTAGCCATAGTATCGCAGCCTAGGCCCAAGACAACCGGGATAACAGCTCTTCCGCTTAAGCCAATCTTTTTAAATACTCGATCCAGCATAGCTCCTATCCGCGGCAGGTAACCGGTATCTTCAGCAAAACTAAATACAAAAAAGAATATTCCCACAATCGGAAGAACAATGGCAATAGCATAACGAAGGCCTAGGGTAATTATCCCGTATTCTCCGACAAAAAGCGATTTAATCCACTCAAAACGGATGAATTTATCGAAAACAGAGGTAAAAAAAGGGTTGATATGGGCTCCAAATACCTTGGTCTCTAAAAAATCTACACAGACTCCGGCGCCAAACTCTCCAACTAATTTATAGATGCCAAAATAAAGAAAACAACCCAGCAAAGGTATCCCCACAACAGGCCTTAGGGTTAGATCTCCTAAAATAGGTGAGATATTCCTGGTTTTTCTCTCCTTCTCTTTTACCACGCTCCCGATAATTGTCTCAGCCTTTCTTCTTAAGGCTAAGTTAATTGAATACTCTATTGGCTGAGATAATTTTTCTTTAACCCCACTCCTTATCTTCTCTATCGCTTCTAAATTTTCCCGGCCTTCTTTTTCCTTCACTAGTTCATAAATTTCTCTATCCCCTTCTAACAATAGCAAACTTAAAATATTCTTATCTAGAGGATAATCTTCTTTTAACTCTTTATTTACTCTTTTACTAGCTTCTTCGATAAGCGGAATATATTTAACTAGCGGCTCTTGCTTGGCAGGTAATGCCGATTCTTTTGAGCTTAAAGCTTCTGCTATCCTTTTCTTCAGTTCTCTTATTCCCTCACCCCTTACTGAAACTGTAGCAACAACCGGAATCCCTAAAGTCTTCTCTAACTTCTCAATGTCAATAGATATACCAGCCTTGCTGGCCTCATCAATAATATTTAATACTAAGATAACCGGAAGATTAGCCTCAATAAGTTGTAAGGTCAAAGGCAGGGTTCTCTCTAGGTCTTTTGCAGCCCCAACATGGATAACCAGATCAGGGTTATCTTTAACCAAGATAAGCCGGGCAATTCTCTCCTCTTCAGTTAAGGGTAGAAAAGAATACATCCCGGGAGTATCTATTAACTGAGACTCCCTACCGCCGATATTTATCTTGGCTTGGAAAAGCTCAACCGTGGTCCCGGGGTAATTTGAAACCGTAGCATAACGGCCACTCAAATTATTGAAAATTGAAGATTTACCTACATTGGGTGAACCAACAATGGCAATTTTTGCTGGATTCATAAAATTATTAAGTATGTTTGGCTTTAGCTAATTTTGTTTTGCACTCTTTGCATATTCCAAACAGCTGAAGCTTGTGGCTGGTGAGGGTAAAATTAAATTTCTTGCATAGAGCATCTTGTAACCTCTCTATTTCAGAGTCTACAGTTTCTATTAGCTTCAAACAGCTTTGGCAAATTAAATGATCATGATGTTTATAGTCATATTCAAACCTGGCCCTTCTATCTCCTAAATTTATTTCTCTGGCTATGCCGGCCCCGGAAAGAAGCTTTAAGGTGCGAAAAACTGTTGCCTGGCCAATAGCCGGATTTTTCTTTTTCACAATTCCGTAGAGGTCCTCAACGCTAAGATGCTCTTTTGTCTCAAGGAATATTTTAAGAATTTGGCCTCTCTGCCCAGTAAATTTTAAGCCCTTTGCCTTCAGGAAATCATTGAATATTTGCTGCTCTTTTTGCATACACCACCTAATTGATATTGAAATTCAAAATCAATTATAGTTAGAATCACGGTTCTGTCAACCTATTTTCTTAAACTTTTAATAATCCGGTAGGTCTTATCTAAGGCCTCGATGATCTGGCTCTTTTTTATACATAGCGGTAGGAAAAAATAGACAATGCTGCCTAAGGGGCGCAAAATAAGCCCTTGTTGCAATCCCCTTTGGTAAACCTCTAGCCCTATCCTCTTCTTTAGGCCAAAAGGCTTTTTTGTCTGCTTATTCTTTACCAACTCTATTGCCCCAATCATACCTATATATCTTACATCACCGACTAAAGCGAGATCTCTAAAAGCTTCTAATTTTTTATGAAATACCGGAATAAGTTTATTGATTTTTTTTAGAGTATTCTCCTGCCTGTATAGCTTTAAACTGGCTAAAGCTGCGGCACAGGAAATAGGATTAGCTGTATAGGTATGGCCGTGATAAAAAGTTTTTCGCTTCTGATAATCAGCGTAAAAAGCTTTATAGACTTTATTGGTAGTCAAGGTTACTCCCAGGGGAAGATATCCGGAAGTTATTCCCTTGGAAAGGCAGATAAAATCCGGCTTAACTCTCGCATATTCGCAGGCAAACATTTTTCCGGTCCGGCCAAAACCACTGGCTACTTCATCTAAGATTAAATGAATATTATATTTCTTAGCTAGCTGGGCAGCTTTCTTAAGATAAAGAGAGGGGTAAATAATCATCCCTCCGGCAGCCATAACCATTGGCTCTAAAATCAAAGCAGCAATCTCCTTACTTTTTTTCTTTAATCTAGCTTCTAAAGAGTTTACACACTCTATGTTACAGGTAGATTTATCTTTTCCTGCCGGACACCGATAGCAATAAGGTGAAGGAGCTTTAAAGCTTTTAAAGAAAAGGGGTGAGAAGACTTTATTGAACAAGCCCACTCCGCTGACACTCATCGCTCCCAAAGTATCGCCATGATAAGCAGAATCCAGGGATAGGAATTTTGTCTTCTCCCTTTTTCCCCTATTCTGCCAATATTGAAATGACATCTTCAATGCTACTTCAACTGCGGTTGAACCATTGTCAGAGAAGAAAACTTTAGTTAAATTATCAGGAGTAATTGCCACCAGCTGTTCTGCTAATTTAATCGCCGGCTTATGGGTAAAACCGGCAAATAAGACATGCTCAAAGGAATTTAGCTGCCTCTTAATAGCCTTATTTATCTCCGGGTGGTTATGGCCGTGGATATTGCACCACCAGCTGGATATAGGATCATAATAACAATTCCCCTGATCATCATAGAGCTTTATTCCCTTGGCTCTCTCGATTAGAATCGGAGGAAACTGCTCACAATCCTTCATCTGAGTATAAGGATGCCAAATATATTTCAGGTCTTTTTTAATCCAACTATCCATTTGCTGCTATTATAGACAAAAAACCCCGCATTATCAAGACACCAAAACATCCTCCAAAAAGCTACCGAATTGAATATTAATAATAGCAAGATTGTGTTATAATTATTTAATATGAAAAGTGACCAATTGCGAAAACACCATATAGCATCATTTACTAAATTGAGCATATATGATCGTCTATTCTGGGCTTTCTCCCAAAATAGATTTCTCTCCCAATTCATGAATACCGAAGCAAAAGATATCAACAGAAATATCCGCAAACATGGCAAAAAATACTTCGGATCCTAAAATTTGGTATAAAATAATCAATAAATTTAATGAAACAAAATTAAATTATGTCTTAGTTGGCGGTGCCGCTTTAATCATCCATGGACTGCCACGGAGCACTTTAGATATTGATATTTATATTCCTGCCAAAGAAGAAGTCTTAAATAAACTTTTTAAAATTGCGGATTCTTTAGGGTTACAAACTGAACAAAAATCCATACTCGCAATTAGCCATTCACCAGAGTTATTTGTTAACCAATGGATTTGCTTTTCCTATAAGGGGCAAGATATTTTAGATGTCTTCCTGTCCAGCGAAAAAGAATTCAATAAACTCTACACTAATTCGGAACAGAAAAAAGACAAAACCACTTCAGTCAGAGTAGCTTCTCTTAAAGACATTGAAATGATGAAAAAAAAGAGCGGCCGTCCTATAGATTTAGTCGACCTTAAATTTATCAAAGAAACAAAGAAATACAAAAAACCTGATTAAATTCTAACAACTCATTTCACCTAACCCAAAAGCTGCGCTTTTGTGCCGGTGAATTCAAATGTTAGAAATACGATATTTTAGGTCTTTTTTAATCCACTTATCCATTCTTCAATTATTACTTTAAATTAGATAATATCTTTTTACCTATTTTTCTAAAACTTTTATGTAATCTATCTGTGTCTTTAGTCCCAGGCAAACTTCCTGAAGACTTCTGGCCGCTGATTGCCTCGATTATCTTAGGGTTATCTTTGAGAATTATATTGCTTGTTTTACCCTTTAAATTATTAAATACAATTCCGGCTATTTTCAGCTTTCTGGCCTTAAGGGCTTCTATGGTCAAAAGGGTATGGTTAATCGCTCCTAATTTATTACCAACTACAACTAATACTGAAAGGTTTAGCTCCTTAGCTACATCGATTACTAATTTCCGCTTATTCAAAGGAACTAAGGCTCCGCCTACTCCCTCAACTACTACAAAGTCAAAAGCTTTTTCCAAAAACTTAAAGTTCTTCTTTATCCTTTCTATACTTATCTTTCTCTTCTCTAGGCTTGAAGCCAGATGCGGAGAAGAGGGAAATTTAAAGCGATAAGGAGAAATATTGGCCAGATAATTCTTTAACTCTTGTTTTTTCTTATTGAGTAACTTTAGATGCAGGCTGACATCTTTGGAAAACCCTACAGAACCGGCCTCAACCCACTTCTGAGTTATAACTTTATAGCCCTGATCAGCTAAGAACTTGGCTAATAACCCGGTTACGATGGTCTTCCCTACTCCGGTATCGGTCCCAATAACAAAAATCCCACTCATCATTTACCTACAATAGTGCGGTTGAGGCTTAGCCTCAACCGGCTTCAGACCTATTTAGTACCTCGGCAAAAGAAAATTTGATAGGTAGCCACTATATTTTTTCGGCCTGAGTCTTCAGTCAAAGGCTGACCAGCCTCTGGTTGGGACCAGCCTTTGGCTGGGGCGGGAAACTTCTTCTTATAAATCTCTTCTATTGAAGCTACCTTCTGGGGAGTCCAGAAAATTTCCCCTTTTAAGCCATCACCTCTTGTCCCGGTACATCTTAGGTTCTCTAATAGCTCTAGCAATGAGTTATAATTCTGATTATAAACCTCTTCTTTTACTTCAACCTCACTAAAAATAGCTTTTAATATCCCCTCTAATTTTTCCTTGCCCAAAAAATTACTGGCAGTTATCGCAAGAGGCTTACCGAGAAACTCTTCCAGGCAACTATGCAACTGGGAAAAAGTCTCAGGCCCAAAGGTAGAGAATAAAATAAAACCTCCTCTTTTAAGGGCTTGCTTGTATCTTATTAAGTCTGATTTCAAATCCTGAAACCACTGGAAACTAGCATTAGAACTTATAAGATCAAACTCTTCTTCCAGGTTAAGGCTTTCAGCATCAGCAACAATGAATTCTATCCTCTCATCCCCGAGCTTTTCCTTGGCAACTTCAATCATCTTGGCTGATATATCTACAGCTTTTATCTTCGCTTTTGGAAATTTATCTCTGAGAAGCTTGGTATAATTTCCGGTTCCGCAGCCAATATCTAAAATATTATTATATCGATTACTATCAATTTCATTAATAAGCCGAGAAGCACAAAGGTTCTGAACCCTTGAATGCTGATCATAATCCCGGGCATGTTTTGAGAAGTTTTCTTCGATTATTCTTTTATCGATCATAGATACCTGCCTAAATCAGCTTCTAAAAAAGGAATGTGGCCGGAATCTTTAATAGTTATTAACTCAGCATTCGGGATAGCTTGTTGAACTTCTCTAGCCTCATCAATAGGTGCTATTCGGTCTTTCTCTCCGTGGATAATCTTTATTCTTTCTATCCCGGATAACTCTTGAGTATTTATCTGAGCCTTTTCTAAAAAATCTAAAGTCTTGAGTAAATATTCTAAATCGAACTTCTCACAGTAAGTTTTAAGTAAGTTTTTCTTAAACCAACTTAAGCTCTCTTGCCTAGAGAAACACTGCCCATAGAATTTATAAAGATAACCTCGCCGGCTCTTTTTAAGAAGTTCTTTAATTTCAGCTATCTCCTCTTGTTGGTATTTTATTCTGATACTTACTAAGATTAGCTCTTCAATTAAATCAGGATACTTGGTGGCAAATTCAACGGCCAGGAATCCACCCAAAGACCAGCCCAATAAAGAAATCTTCTCTATCCCTCGCTCTTGCAAAGTATTAAGAATGCTATTCTCAAAGGTAAAAGGAGAAAAATCAAGAGGCAACAGATAATTAAATTTCAGATTTAATGAGTCGAAAATCCTGTAGTCAGTAGCCCAGCCCGGGATAAGCACCATAGTTTTCTGCTGGCCTCGGTCTAAATATTTAAAAATTGGCTTTGACATAAGTCTTTAATCAGTCTTTCTAATACTTCTTTTGAGTGATGATAGGTTAATGAAAACCTTAACCGGGATTCTCCTGTTGGCACAGTAGGCGGCCGTATCGGAAAAACCCAGTAACCTTTTTTCTGCAACTCTTGGCTGATCTTAATTACTTTCTGGTTATCGGAAACAATCAACGGCACTATCTGAGATGAACCTCTTATTTTGAATCCTGCTTCTTTTAAATTCTTGCGAAAATAATCCGCATTACTGATCAGGTCTCTTCTGCGCTGCGGCTCCTCTTCTACTAATTCTAAGCTAGCGAGATTAGCAGCGATTACTGCCGGCGGAAGAGCTGTAGAATAGATAAAACTTCTGGCGGTATTTATTAAGTAATCAACTAAACTTTTCGAACCAGAAACATAACCGCCAAAACTTCCTAAAGCTTTGCTAAAAGTGCCCATTATTAAGTCTATTTTCTTAACCACCCCTGCTTCTTCAACTACACCAGCCCCACTCTTACCGAATATACCGGTAGCATGGGCCTCATCGACCATTAATTTACAATTGTATTTTTCTTTCAAGCTAACTAATTCTCCTAATGCCGGCTTATCGCCATCCATACTAAATACACTCTCAGTTATTATTAAGGCTTCTTGGAACTTATGTCTCTGCTCTTTTAATAATTGCTCTAAGTGATTCGAATCGTTATGTGAGAAACGGAAAAACTTTGCCCCTGATAAAATTATCCCGTCAATTATGCTGGCATGACTTAGCTTATCGGAGAAGATAACATCGCCTCTCTGACAGAGAGCACTAATTATGCCAAGATTAGCCTGATAACCAGAGTTAAAGATTAAGGCTCTTTCTTTACCTTTAAAATCAGCTGTTTCCTCTTCTAAGCGATGGTAAATATCTAGATCTCCGCTCAGGAGCCGGGAAGCTGATGAACCTACACCTAATTTATCTACTACCTCTTTTGCGGCTTGTTTTAGCTTAGGATGAGTTGAAAAACCTAAGTAATCATTAGAAGATAAATCAATGTATTCTCTACCTTTGAAAAGCCTTAGGCCCTGGCCCCGGGAAGTTGCCGGCTTCAGGACTCTTAGCAGATTATCTTGTTGTCTTTTCTTTAAGAATTCTTCTATCCGTCCCATATTTTTTTTACTTCTTCTATAAGCCTATAGTCAGCCTCAAGTTCTCTTCCCTTAATAGTTAAGTAACCACCAATAAGCATTCCATTAGCTCCAGCCATAAAACCTAGGCCCTGGAAATCCCCTAAAGCGCTCTCTCTTCCGGCTGCTATCTTTATCGGTTTATCTTTTAAAATTACTCTAAAAATAGCTAAAGTTCTGATAACATCATTACAGGAAATTGGCTTCAAATTCTCCAGGGAAGTTCCTTTTATCGGAACCAGAATATTTATCGGCACTGAATCCACATCTAACTCTTTTAAAGTATAAGCCATATCAATTCTATCCTGCCAGGTCTCACCCATCCCGATTATTCCGCCGCTACAGACCTCCAGGCCAACGGCTTTGGCAGCTTTTATTGTATCAACTCTCTGGCCAAAATCATGGGTTGAGACAATTTGTTGGTAAAACCGCCGAGAAGTTTCAATATTATGATGATAACGAGTCAGGCCGGCTGCTTTTAATCTCTTAAGCTCCTTCTCGCTTAAGGCTCCTAAAGAAGCACAGACAACAATACCGACTTCTTTTCTTATTGAAAAGATTGCTAAAATTATTTCCTCTAACTCTTTAGCCGCTAAACAGTTTCCGCTGGTTACAATACCAAACTTCTCAGCTCCAGTATCCTTTGCCTTCTTAGCAGCTTTTAGAATTTCTTGTTTTTTCTTCAATGGATAGGTTGATATATCAGCGGAGTGATGGGTTGACTGGGCGCAGAACTTACAATCTTGGCCGCAATAACCGGATTTAGCATTTATAATGCTGCATAATTCAAACTTGGAACCTAAATAATCTTTTCGAGTCTTATTGGCTAAAGCGAGTAACTCCGGCAAAGGTAGGCTTAGTAAAAAATTTATGTTTTGGCTGTTCATATTGACATTTACCTCTATTGTCATCCATTTTAGCACTAAAGGTTTACAATTACAACCCCGCTTGCACACCCGGTGTGTAGGTATTGGTTGGGACTTAATTTTTAACGGGAAGATTGGTTTAGATTTAACTTTGTGACGTCGCCGGCCGATATTTTTTCGATCAGCCCCGAGTCCTGGCGCAGGAGTAAGTACCCTTTCTCATCTATTCCAACAGCTTCACCTTCTATCCGTTGGTTAAAGACCTTTACTTTTACCCGCTGGCCCCAGAGAAAACAAAATTGACCCCACTCTTTAAGCAAGTTAGAAAAGCCTTCGCGTTGGGCCTGGCGGTAACAAGCTTCTATCTCTTCAAGTATTCTTTTGGCAATCTCTACTCGTGACACTTTTTTCTTTAAATTCAAGAATAAAGAAGTGGCCTGAGAAGGTAAATCTTTAGAGTTAACATTAATACCTATCCCGGCTACTACAAAGTGAATTCTATCCATCTCAGCATTCATCTCAGAGAGTATTCCGCCTAATTTTTTCCCTTTAAGATAAATATCATTAGGCCATTTTACTGAACATTCTACACCAGTTGCTTTTTTTATACCGCGCAGACAACCCAAAACAATAAGCAGAGTGATTTGAGGAACCTCTTGAATAAGAAGAAATTGAGGCTTGAGGAGTAAAGAAAAATAAATACCTCCTCGTGGAGAAATCCATTGCCTCTGGATACGGCCTCTTCCTTTTTTCTGGGTTTCAGCAAATACTACTGTACCCTCAGGCGCTCCTTCCAACCCTAATTGCCAGGCCAGGTCCTGGGTGGAATCTATTACCTCCTGATATTGAATCTCTTTGCCGATAAAACCGGTATTTAAATTATGTTGAACTTCCCAAGGATAAAATTTATCAGGGCAAGATTCAAGCTTATAGCCTAGATGAGGAACAGCTACAATCTCATATCCTTTATCACTAAGTTTGCCGATATGTTTCCATAAGGCCTGGCGGCTAATCTTTAGCTTACTGGCTAGCTCTTCTCCGGAAGTATAGCCCTGATTATCCTTTAACTCCTCAAGAATTATATAATCTAAATCCTTGTCCAGCTTTGTCATCATAATTAGTACCTATAGTATTTTAAGAATTATTTAAGCTTTCTTAGTTGCTTGGGTTTTTAACTTTCTTTCTTTAGCCCAGCAATAGAGAACCGGGACCAAGATAAGATTAGACAGAGTGGCTGTAATCAGGCCGCCTACTGTAGGTGCTGCCATTGGCTTCATAAACTCAGAGCCGGTTCCTTTTGAAAGCATCACTGGCAGGAGAGCAAGGATTGTAGTCGCAGTAGTCATAATCGCCGGCCGTACTCTTAACAGCCCAGCCTCTATAGCTGTTTCCCTTATTGCTTCAATAGTCTTAGGCACTTTTCTTCTAAATAAATCATCTAAAGCCGAGAGTAAAACCACACCGTTATCAGTAGCCACTCCAAACAAAGCAATAAACCCTACCCATACTGCAGTAGAAAAGTTAAAACCTAAGAAAAATAATAATATGACACCTCCCATAAGTGCTACTGGTAACCCGGTTAAAAGAATTAATAAAGAAGTCATATTTTTAAATGCTATATAGAGAATAATAACAATAAGAGCTAAACAAATTATCAAAGAGGGAATTAGTCTCCGGCGCGATTCCATCTCGGACTCAAATTGGCCAGACCAGGAGATATAATACCCCGGCGGTAATACTAAATTTCCATTTTTTACCTCTTTGTTTACTTCTTTCTTAGCTTCATTTACAAAATCTATCAAACCTTGTTCGTCTTGATTAACGTTTATAAAAACTCTGGCATAAGTGAGGGTATTCTCAGCATTAATTACTGCCGGACCGGGAGATTTTCTTAAATCTGCAATCTGAGCTAAAGGGATACGTACTCCATTAGTGGGAACAAAAATACGCTCCAGAGCTTCCGAGCTATCTCTTAGCTCTCTTAAATATCTAATTCGCACCGGATATCTCTCCCTTCCTTCAACAGTAGTGGTTAAATTCATCCCACCGATTGCAGTCATAATAACCTGCTGGATGCCAGCAACCTCTATTCCATATTTAGCAGCTTTGGCTCTATCTATCTCTATCTCAAAGTAAGGCCGGTTAGAGGTACGCTCAGCATAAGGGCTTACCGCACCTTTGACCCTGCTAACAATACCTTCTAGCTTAATAGCTATATCAACTATTGTACCTAAGTCTGGCCCAAAGACCTTAATCCCTACCGGGGTCTGAATCCCGGTTGCCAACATATCAATTCTATTCCTTATTGGCTGAGTCATTATTGGGCTTACCCCCGGCATCCTTGTTTTTTCTTGAATTTCAGAAATAAGCTTCTCTCTGGTATAACCCCGGCGCCAAAACTTCTTATCCCTTAGATGAATAATGGTCTCGATCATTCCTATTGGTGCCGGATCAGTAGCAGTCTCAGCCCGGCCTAATTTTCCCACCACCGATTCAACTTCCGGAAATTCATTCTTAATAATAATATCTTGCTTTTTCATCACATCCATAACCTGGGTTAAGGATGCTCCTGGCAAAAGTACCGGCATAAACAAAAGATCACCTTCATTTAAAGGCGGCATAAATTCCTGGCCGAGAAAAGAACCGCAAATAAGGCCTAAAATTATGATTGCAATAGAAATTATGGCAATTTTGCCTTTGTTTTTAACAGCCCAGGTAATTGTCGGTTTGTATACCTTGTATAAACCTTGAGCTGTTCTATTCTCATCAACCGACTTCATTCTTCCTCTCAAGAGATAATAACAAAGGGTGGGTAGGAAAGTGATGGCTATAACAGCAGCTCCAACCATAGCAAATGTCTTGGTAAAAGCCAGAGGCCTAAAAAGCTTCCCGGCCTGGCCAGTTAAAACAAATACCGGGATAAAACCAACAATAGTTGTAAGCAAGGCAAAGAGTACTGGCTTGCCTACTTCTTGGGCTGAACTTATGCAGGTATCCAATCTCTCCTCGTTATTAAGACGCCTGCCCCCTAATTCTATTCTTCGACCGACAATTCTTCGGTAGATATTTTCAACTAATACACATCCCGAATCAACCATCACTCCAATTGCTATCGCAATGCCACCTAAAGACATAATATTAGCATCTACGCCCACTTGCCTCATCAAGATAAAAGAGATCAGAATTCCTATCGGTAAAACTATTGATATAACTACACTCCCCCAAAAGTGGAGAAGAAAAACCATTATCACAAAAATAGTAATAATAAGCTCTTGGCTGAGAGCTCTGTTTAAGGTATTAATCGAACGCTTTATCAGGCCGGTACGGTCATAAAAAGGAACTATTTTTACGCCTTCAGGCAACCCCACTGATAATTCACTTATCTTGTCTTTAACCCGTTTTATAACCTCAAGCGAATTCTGGCCATAGCGCATAATCACAACACCACCGGTAACTTCTTTACCCTCTTTATCCAAAGCACCCCTTCTAAATTCCGGCCCGATAGTTACATTGGCAATACTCTTAAGATATATCGGCACACCTTCGCGTTGGTCAATAACAATATTCTCAATATCAGCAGTATTCTTGATAAAACCTAATCCTCGGACAATGAACTCAACTCCCCCCTCCTCAAAAACCTTAGCTCCTACATCAATGTTTGACTTTTTAACTGCTTCAATAACCTTATCTATGCCTATTCCATAAGCAAAAAGCTTATTGGGGTTAATATCTATCTGATATTGCCGGACATAGCCTCCGACTGAAGCAACTTCCGAAACCCCTTCCACAGCATTTAATTGATATCGAATATACCAATCCTGAATTGAACGCAATTGGGCAAGATCATAGCCTGGCCCTTCTACTGTATACCAAAATATCTGCCCCAAAGCAGTTGCGTCAGGGCCTAAGGTAACTTTTGCATCTTGAGGAATATTGCGTTTAGCAAAATCTAATCTTTCTAATACCCGGGTCCGAGCCCAGTAAAAATCAGTACCTTCTTTAAAAATCATATTTACTAAACCAAAGCCAAATGCCGATGTCGAACGCACCACTTTTACTTCCGGCGTACCCATAAGGCCGGTAGTCAAAGGATAAATTACCTGGTCTTCTACATCTTTAGGGCTGCGACCCGGCCAATCAGCATAGACAAGCACCTGTAATTCTCCGATGTCAGGTATAGCATCTACCGGGGTATCGTTTATAGACACAATTCCCCAAAAGATAATCAAAGCAAACCCGGCAATAACCAGAAATCTGTTTTTAAGACAAGCTTCGATGATTTTATTAATCATGATTCGGTCATAAGTATTTTATCCGCCTCCGCCAAGGCTTCGGCGGATTAATTCGGCCTCTAAACTTATGTTCGCTTTGCTCCATAAGTTTTGGCCTCATTAATGCTGGTGTGTTGCTGCCGCAGGTGCTATAGTTCCCTCTTCAGCCCCCAAGGCTCCCCCATAAACAGAGGAAGCTGCTCCTAATTGGGATTGAGAGTCGATTAAAAAGTTTCCCTTTGATACAACATATTCACCAGATTTTGCCCCTTCAACTAAGGGATAGAAATATACTTCTTCACCTTTAACAGTTCCTTGAACCAAAGGCCCAACCAGCACTTCTCTTAGCTGAAAATTACCTTGGCCCAGATCTACATAGATAACCTTTCTCTTACCAGTATCTAAAATTGATTCTTTAGGTAAAGCTAAAGCCTTACCTAATTCCATATTGAAGCGAACATCAACATACATATTCGGTTTTAAAATATTACTCTTATTATCAGCAAGTATTTGCAATTTTAAAGTCCTTGTTCTCTCTTGGACAATCGGTTCAATGTTTTTAATTTCTCCTTCAATAATGACTGAAGGATCAACCTCAGATACCATCTCGACCTTACCTCCTACTTGAGGCCAACTTAATTCATATTCATAAAGATGGGCATAAACCCACATCTTCTCAGCCGGCAAAATTAAACTCTTATCAGCTACACCCTTTACCTCTAAGCCCTTAATTGACTCTTGATTCAAGCCTAAGACTCTTAATTTTGTCTTCGCAGCCTCTAAGATATCTTTAGCTCTGTCTTGAGCATCTTGAAAGTCCGATTCAGAAATCTTCTTATAAGTCTTTAAAGCTTGCAGGTATTCTTCCTCGGCTGTGCGCAGAGCCGGGTCATAAGCTACAATACCTACGGTCTCTATCTGTTTAGATAAAGGAAGAATTTTAAGCTCATAAGTCTCAATGCCGGCTAAGGATAAAGCTTTCAAATCAATAGATACTACATCTTGATCTAAAGCCACTCCTTTTGTTTTCTCATCTACCGGCACTAAAAACATATTACATATCGGGCAAGTTTTGTTTCCTTTGTCGTACTCCTCAGGACTTACTTTAACTGACGGATGCATACCGCAGGTGTAATATAGTACTTTAGGTTCTTCTCTAGCTTGAGCCTGGCTTTCTTCATTCTTTATGAGGTTCTTAGCAGCCTCCTTATCTCCTCTCAGAAATAAGGCTGAACCGATAACTATAACTAAGACTATAAATATTATTTTTTTCATAAATCCTCCCTGTCCGCCGAAGTCCTGCCTAGGCCTACTCTAAATCTTCTCCCACAATATACTCAAGTTGAGCAATTGTCTTTTTATAATCAACTACTTGCTTAAGTTTCGCTATCTGTATAGAAATTAAGTTTCTTTCGGCATCAAGCCAATTTAAAAAATCAACCTCTCCGGCCTCATAGCCAATACGAGATACAGAAAAATTTTGTTCAGCCTGAGGCGACAATACATTTTCATATAAATCTACCAGTTGCTCTTCAGTCTTTAGTTTAAAAAATAAATCTTCAATTTTAAAAGACAAGAAGTTCTCTTTCTCCTTAAAACTATACTTTTTAGACTCTAGCCTAAACCTTTCGGATTTAATATCCGACTTTATCTTCCAAAACCACAAAGGAACTTTAACGCCCACCCCAATCATCCAGGCATCTTGCCCATCATCGGCTGCAGACGTTTCTCCTTCCCCTATTTCTATATACTCGGCCATAATAGTAAAATCAGGCAGAAACCCTTGTTTAGCCAGAGACAGTTCCTGCTCCTGTTTTTCTACTCCTATCCTTTCCATTAATATATGAGGGCTCTCTTTAAAAGCCTTATCTAACAAAACATCTTTCCGAGTTGCAAACCCGCTAGCTAAAAGCTTATAGCCTGAAGGAAGGCTAAAGCTTTCTTTTTGAGGCTTATCTAATACTCTATTTATTTGGGCCCGCAAAAGGTTTTTTTGACGCATTAAGTTTAAAATCCTTTCTTCTATCTTTGAAATCTCCAAATCTGCCTTTGCCAGGTCTTGCTGAGGGGCTTCTAAAGCCTCATACTTGGTTTGAATGTTTTTGTGTATACTTTCTAATATGAGTTTCTCCTCCTGTAAAATATTAATCGATTGTCTGACAAAATAATAATCATAAAAATAAACCTTTAACTCTTCAACGACTCCTCTTATGCCTAAGATATATTGAGAGTAAGCAATCTCAGCTTCTTTTTTGGCAATTTTACCCTTGGTAGAAAGTTTAGTAGGAAAAGGCATTGGGATCTTTATCCCGAATTTTCTCTTCTGAGGGCCTACTCTGGTTTGAACAGACTCCCCAAAATGAGTAAAACTAATCTCTGGCTGAGGTAGTGATTTCTCTGATCCTATTTTTGCCTGCTTGGCCTGCCATTCTTTGGCTAAGCTTTTTATCTGAGGGTTATTATCCAAAGCTTGGGTTACTAAATTATAGACAAAGCTATCAACCTCAGCTAAAACTAAACCTTCAAAAATAGCAAAACTAAAGGCAAATACAATAAGGACCCTAACCACTTTCATAGTTTTTGTAGTCTACTTATTACTTCCATTATTTCATCTATTTTCTCTTTTTTCTGCTGCTCTGATTTTCCTTTTATGGCATCTACTACACAATGTTCCATATGTTTAGCCAGTATCTTCTTAGCTACCCGGCGAAGAGCATTAACAGAAGCATGAACCTGATTAATAATATCCACACAATACTTCTTCTCTTCAATCATCCTCTGGATCCCTTTAATTTGGCCTTCAATTCTTCGCAAAGCAATTAAATTCCCGATATGTGTTGTTTTATGCGGCATTTCTCACCTCAGATTTGTTTATTCTTATTATATCAGAAATTATATTAAATAAGTTGGCTATAACTAAAGCAGTAATGAATAAGCTAGTGCCAAGACTAAATTTATAGATTAGAAAACATGCTATAGCTGCTACTGCTCCGAAGATCGAGCCCTTAACTAAACCATATCCGGAAGTTTTAGGTTCAATAAGCATAACCGACAGAAAGAACCAGTTTATAAGATTTAAGGGATTTATCTTAATCAAGGAAAACAATCCTCCAAAGAAAACCAGGAAGCTAATAACCTGGGGTATTTTTTTAAACGAGTAGGCTAAGTAAGCTCCGGCAATAATAATCAGATAAATATTAGACTCTATCTGCCAAGTAAGCGGTAATTTAAAAATCGCGGCCAGAAAAAGCCCGAAATTTGCCGGATTAAAAATATGCTTTTTTCTAAATCTTAAAATGTACTTAGAACCGATGGCGGCTAAAGATAAAATTATTAAAGTAAGCCAAGATTGATGATAATCTAAGATACCGCTGATAATAAAACCGGTAATAATTGCGCTCTTGAAAGATATCTTCCGCTTAAGGAATAATTTATTAATCAAGAAATCCCAGAGGCTGCAAGCTAAAATTCCTCCTAAAATCCAAATAATAAACTCAAGGCCTGCCTGCTGAGCGGCAATAAGAGAGAGGATTCCCAGAAGTAAAATTAGCAGATTTTTTTTATCACTTATTATTCTCTTCATTCTTCAACAATTAAGACGGCCTGCATTGTTGAATGCCCCCGGCCGCAATAAACCGAGCAAAGAATAGGGAATTTACCGCTTTCTTGAGCCATAAATTCTACTTTGTTTACCTTATCCTTCACAGCCCGGACACTTATTCCATATTCCTTAATATGAACCCCGTGGGTAACGTCACGAGAGCTAACCAGCAACCTGACTACATCCCCTTTCTTTACCACTATCTCGCTGGGCTCATAGCCAAATTGATAGGCTTCTAGATTAATCTCCTTAATTTTTGATATATATTTCTCGGGGTCTTTTTTAAATTCTCCGATACACATCGGGCAGCAAAAATAATAAGTTTTCCCTTCGTGAATATACGAATATTCTTTCAAAGCAGCTCCGCCCATAACCGGACAAATGCCTAAACCTTCATCAGCTTCTACTTGGCTCTCACCCTCCATATCATGATCAGCAGCGCTCATATCTTCATGGCCCATAACATGATTATGATGCCCCTCTTCTGCATAAACAAAACCGATATTTAAAATAACTGATACAGCAACAACAAACATAACCTTCGTCTTCCTTCCTTCTTTTTTAATATCTAATCCCTTTGTTACTCCCTTTTCCTCAAATCATTTATACCATACCCCCCTAGGGTATGTCAAGGTAAAAATGATCACTCTAGAGTCAAAAAATACCTTATATTTACTCGCTATTTTTGCCATTGAGAAATAATTTCAGTATGTTTTGGGCAAAATTCATCCTCAGCCTCTATCTGGGCCCAGATAGCCTCTTTTTGCCAATGAGCATTATAAAGACGGCAATTCTTATCAAAGCAAAAAGGATCTCCCTTTAGTTGATGAAAGAGAGCCTGCAGGCAGTAACCTTTTAATAATTCGCTAATCCGGGAATCTTCATAGCTAATAATCTCTTGTTTAAACTCCTGGTTCAAACTTAACGCATCTATTCCCATCTGCAGTTTAAGATAGTATTCCCGAGGTTTAGCCAAAGCTTCGATTAGGCCGGGGGTAGAGATAATATGAGGGTAGCCGTAAATGCCGACCCTGAGATGATAGCGTCTATCCCCGGCATCAAAACTAGCGATAAGTTGGTTAGTGAATATTATGTGGCAGGTTGAAAAATTAAGCTCGCCGGGAGCCAGAAGTTTTCTGCAGACAGCTTGCAGCTTAAAACCATCATAGATCACCCCTTTTAACTGCTGATCAGCAATTAGCCTCTTTTTCTCATAGTCAATCTCCAGGGCTAAGGGAGAAAAATCTTCTGTCTCCTGATTAACTTTATGAACTCGGCAAAGGGTAATTTTTCTGGCTAGATCATCGATATCAGGATGGTTTTCTTGCTTAAGTGCTAAAGAAAAAAAATCTTCTCTTGCGACTACTTTTGTTTTAGGATATGTTTTCGCTATATAATCGGTAATTTCTTCTATTCTGTACTGGGGTGGACCATCACATTTATAAACATAAATAGAAGAAATGGCGCCCCTAAAGGGGTGGCTTCGCCTAGGCATTCTTTATTTTATAATTGTTTCAACTTCTCTCTTGCAACCTCAGCGCCTTTTTTACCGGATAAAAGCATTCCCCCGAAAGTAGGGCCCATACGAGGCAGTCCGTACATGGTTGACACAGCCATGCCAATCACTATTAATCCCGGAGTTACTTCACCGGTATGCTCAACTAATAAATCTTCGGAGCGCTCAACCCACATTGCTCCATAGCCTCTAGTCTTAAGTAAACCTCTTTCCTCCATCATCTTGCAAACCATAGCATCGTGGCCAGTAGCATCAATTACGATTTTCCCTTCTATTGCTACCGGATCAACACAGGTAATCTGCCGAGGCAGGGCTTGGACCGGGGTCCAGTTAATAACTGCTCCGGCTACACGATTCTTTTCTCTCAAGACAATATCTTCAAAGACAGTCATATTAGCAACTTTAACTCCGGCATCACAAGCAGCAGCAATAAGCTTAGAGCAAGCATGAGGGCCGTCAGCAACAAAAAGCCCGGGATTAGTCTCTTTGTGAGGAACTCCCAGCTCTTTTAGGATTTCTTCAGCCGGTGCTCGCACAGTAAGCTTATTCATCAGATAACCGCCAATCCAAAAGCCGCCGCCTAAATAGTTATTGCGCTCAACAATAAGCACCTTGTAGCCAGCAATTGCCAATTCTTTACCAGCCATAAGCCCACTGGGGCCGGCACCAATAATAATTACATCACTCTCAGTATACTCTGAGAATTGCTTTAAAAACTCATTAACAATTGAACGGGTAACTTCTTTTTCTCCTACGCTACTAAAAATCTTCTTACTTGACATTTTTCTCCTCCTTCCGCCTTAATTTTTAAACTGACCGCTATTTTAGCAGATTTAAATATATTTACAATAATTACCCAAAAGCCAATATTTTCTTCTTATCTTTGATTTCCTTTATTGTGGGATTCACACCACAAACTAAACAATTAGAATTAGGTTTTAACTTAATTTTTTTAATCTCCATATTGAGAGAATTAAAAATTAAAAGCTTATTAGTTAATAACTTACCGACTTTTAAAATGTATTTTATGACTTCATTTGCCTGGATTAAACCAACCATGCCGGCTACGGTCCCTAAAATACCGGTTTCCTTGGGTGACATAACTTCTTCTTGAGCAGGCGGGCGCGGGAATAAGCAGCGCAGGCAAGCAGACTGCTTAGGTAAGACAGTTAAGGCCTGGCCCTCAAACCTTGCTACTGCCGCATAAAAAAACGGCTTATTAGCAATAATTGCCGCATCATTCAACATATACTTGGTTAAATAATTATCCGAACACTCTATAAGTAAATCATAACCGCCAACCAAATCCAAAATATTATTGCCAGAAATCTTCTCCTGGTAAGCGTTGATGTTTATGCCAGGATTAAGTTTGCTTAACCTTTCTCCTGCTACTTTAACTTTCCGGCGTCCGATATCCTCAGTGATATAAAGAATTTGCCGCTGGAGGTTATCTAGCTCAACTGAGTCAAAATCAACCAGGCCGATTGTTCCGATACCAGCTGCAGCTAAATAATAAGCGCAAGAAGAACCCAGGCCCCCCAGGCCAACGATTAAGGCCTTGGATTCTAATAATTTTTCCTGGCCCCTCGCCCCTAGCTTAGGGATTGCTATATTTCGGGCATATCGCTGGAATTGTTCTTTTGTCAGCGGCATATACTTAAAGGTTGGTAAATTATCCCCCGGCCACAGGAATAATTATAGAGATGAGGTCATCATCCCTTAAAGATAAGCTTTGATACTTATCGGTTTCAATAACTTCTTGATTTATGTAAAAACGAATGTATTGCTTTATCCTGCCTTCAGGATCACAAAGCCTCTGCTCCAGCTGGGGGCACTGCTTAATTAACTCTCTTATAGCTTCGGGGATAGTCTTTGCTTCTACATCAATGTCGCCGCTGTCATTAGCATCTTGTTGCAATAATCCCGGAATCTTTATCTTTAGCATCTTTTATTGTTTACCTGAACTAATAAGAAAAATCGCATTTAAGGCAAGTAAATTAGGAAATAATCTTATGACTTTTTTTCTGCCTAAATAAAAAGACTTAATAATCGCAAGGTTCTTCTCTTTACAAAAATCTCGAAAATCGCTGATACTAAGGAAGTGCACATTCGGTGTATTATGCCAGCGATAGGGTAAGGAAACAGTTATGGGAACTTTTCCTCCTAAAAATATTCTTAGGCGAGCGGAAATATAGACAAAGTTAGAAAATCCGACTATAACTTTGTTGCCGATACGCAAAGCTTCATTCATTACATAATCAACTTTCTTAACTTCCTGCATACTTTGATTCAAAATCACATAATCAAAGCACTGATCCGGAAAACCTGAGAGGCCGCTCTCGATATCACCATGAAATACGCTTAAACCTTTCTCAACACACTTATATATTGCCTGTTCATCTAACTCTATGCCCTGAGCTTTAACCTTTTTCTCTCTAACCAAAAAATACAGTAAGTCTCCGTTTCCGCACCCTAAATCTAAAACCTTGGAACCGGGTTTAATAATCTTATAAATAATTCTGTGGTCTAATCTTATCTTATCCATTTTTTAAAGGCTGGCGGTTTTTTTTAAAAAATGCTTAATCAGACGGGTTTGCTCATCAACTTCCAGCAAGAATGCATCATGTCCATAGGTAGACTGCATTTCACAGTAAGTTATATCTACCTGCCGCATTTTAAGCTGACGTACTATCTCCAGAGATTGATATGCCGGATAAAGCCAATCGGACTTAAAGGCTATTACCAGAAACCGGGTATCAATTTTATCATTCTTAGCAATCAGTTTACCTCCAGACAAATCGAAGTAATCCATAGCTTTGGTGATATAAAGATAAGAATTGGCGTCAAAACGCTTTACAAAGTTATCTCCTTGATAGCGTAAATAGCCTTCAACTTCAAAATCGGTTTTAAAAGCAAAACTATAGTTTTTATCCTTCAACTTCCGAGAAAACTTGCTCTCCATAGATTTATCGCTCATGTAAGTGATATGGCCGATCATCCGAGCAACTGCCAGGCCTCTCTCCGGCTGTTTCTGGCCGTAATAATTACCCTCTAACCAGTCAGGATCAGCCATTACTGCTTGCCGGCCTACCTCATCAAAAGCAATTTGCTGCGGAGAATGTTTCAGGGCCGTTGCAATAGGAATCGCCGAACGGATCATTTTAGGATAAGAAGCTACCCACTCTAAAACCTGCATTCCCCCCATTGAGCCGCCGCAAACTGATAAAAGTTTGGGAATACCAAGATGGTCTATCAGTTGTCGTTGGGCTTTAACCATATCCTTAATGGTGATCATGGGAAAACTAAGGGCATAAGGCGCTCTAGTTGCCGGATTAATCGCTGAGGGCCCGGTACTCCCCCTGCAGCCGCCGATAATATTAGAACAGACAATAAAGTATTTATTGGTATCAAAGGCTTTACCCGGACCAATCATATTATCCCACCATCCAGGTTTTTCATCCTCCTGATGAAAACCAGCGGCATGAGCATCTCCGGAGAGAGAATGAGCAACCAGAATGGCATTATCTTTTTTCTGGTTCAGTTCACCGTAAGTCTCATAAGCTAAAGTGACTGGCCCCAGTAGCGCTCCACTGTCGAGCCTAATCTGGTTGGGCTCTTGAGCAAAAGTAAAATACTGAGTTTCGACTATTCCTAAACTATCTTTATTGTTCATGGTTTTATAGCTGAATTAGCTAAGCTTTATTAGACCATAATGTGGGAAAATATTCAAACTTTTTGTTCGGCTGTAATTACCCCTTAAATAACCAGGTTGAAAGATACCTTTCGCCGGTATCGGGGAAAATAACGACAATTATCTTGCCTTGCGATTCTGGACGCTTTGCCACCTCTACTGCCGCCCACATAGCTGCACCGCTAGATATTCCCACAAAAATACCTTCCTCTTTGGCCAGTTGTCTGGCTAAATCTCCGGCAGCTGCATCAGCTACAGTCATAACCTCATCTATTACCCCCCGGTTTAAAACTGCAGGGATAAATCCAGCACCGATACCTTGAATTTTGTGGGCCCCAGGAGAGCCCCCGGAAAGCACCGGAGAATCCTCTGGTTCAAGAGCAATAACTTTGATTCCCGGCTTTTTCTGCTTAAGCGCCTCTCCGACTCCGGTAACGGTTCCCCCGGTTCCTACCCCGGCTATAAAAATATCTATCTTGCCTTCGGTATCGCTCCAAATTTCCTCAGCAGTAGTCTCTTTATGAATTTGGGGATTGGCTAAATTGTTAAATTGCTGAGGGAGGAAACTATTAGGAGTACTTTTTGTAATTTCTTCGGCTTTCTCAACCGCCCCCTTCATTCCCTTGGCCCCTTCGGTTAAAACCAGTTCAGCACCAAAAATCTTTAAAAGTTGCCGGCGCTCTATACTCATGGTGTCGGGCATCGTAAGGATTAGCTTATATCCCTTAGCAGCACAGACAAAAGCAAGAGCAATCCCGGTATTGCCGCTTGTCGGTTCAACTATAACCGTATCTTTATTAATTAAGCCTTTTTCTTCGGCTGCTTCAACCATAGCCTTGCCAATCCGGTCTTTTAGGCTTGAAAGTGGGTTGAAAGATTCCAGCTTAGCTAATATTGTAGCATCTATGCCTCTGGTTAAATGATTAATCTTAACCAGAGGAGTATTTCCTATTGTTTTGGTTATGTCGCTAAACACCTTTGCCATAATAACCTCCTTATTACTTGCTGCCGGCTCTTAAAGCTTGCTCTATGTCGGCAATAATATCATCTATATTTTCAATTCCCACTGATAACCTAATGTAGTCAGGTGTTACCCCGGTTGCTAACTGTTCTTGGGAAGAAAGTTGCTGATGAGTTGTGCTTGCCGGATGAATCGCTAAGGTTTTGGCATCACCAATATTTGCCAGGTGAGATATCAGTTGAAGCGAGTCGATAAACTTCTTGCCTCCTTGGGGCCCGCTTTTAATCCCAAAACCAACGATTGCTCCCGCGCCTTGGGGCAAATATTTATCGGCCTTTTGCTTCTCAGGACTTGAATCCAAACCAGGATAGTTAACCCAACTTACTTTAGGATGTTTCTCTAGATACTTGGCAACTGCCAAAGCATTCTGGCAGTGTCTTTCCATCCGCAAGTGCAGAGTCTCAAGCCCTTGCAAAAACAAAAAGGAGTTAAACGGTGAGGGAGCTGGGCCTAGGTCACGTAAAAGGGTAACTCGGGCCTTTATGATATAGGCTATATTTCCTAATGGTTTTAGAGCCTCAACAAAGTTTATCCCGTGATAACTGGGATCGGGGTCGGCAATTAAAGGGAATTTACCGTTAGTCCAATCAAATTTTCCTGAATCAACAATAACTCCCCCGATTGATGTTCCGTGGCCGCCAATAAACTTAGTTGCAGAATAAACCACAATATCAGCCCCAAAATCTATCGGCCGCAAAATATAAGGTGCTACAGTATTGTCGACCACCAGAGGAATTCCCTGGTCATGGGCGATTTTAGAAAGTGCTTCCAAATCAGCTACATCTAATTTAGGATTCCCAATAGTCTCAGCATAAATTGCTTTTGTCTTAGAGGTAATTGTTCTCTTAAATCCCTCCAAGTCATTGGAAGGGACAAATTTAACCTTTAACCCCAATTTTTTAAATGTATAGTGAAAAAGAGTGTAGGTTCCGCCGTAAAGATTATCGGCAGAGACAATTTCGTTTCCAGCCTGAGCAATATTCAGTAGTGAAAGGGTAATTGCTGCCTGACCGCTGGCAGTTGCCAGTGCACCTACTCCACCCTCTAAGGCTGCCACTCTTTTTTCAAACACATCAGTAGTGGGATTCATTAAGCGGGTATAGATATTGCCGAATTCTTTTAAACCAAAAAGATTAGCCGCATGTTCGGTATTTTTAAACTGGTAAGAAGTAGTCTGGTAAATCGGTACGGCTCTTGCACCAGTAGTAGGGTCAGCTACTTGTCCTCCGTGAAGAGCCAGGGTTTCCGGTTTTAATTTTGAATCAAATTTTGTCATTGTTTACCTCCGCTTTACTACCTATTATTAATCGATTTAAATCCTTAAAAGCTCTAACTCCCTTTCTTGGATCGCCTCAACTCTAATGTCTTCTTCTCTTCCGTCAGAGAAGGTTTTAACTTTTACTTTTACCGGCTCATCTTTAGCGGTATACCAGGCTATGATCTTACAACTTATAGCCTTAACTTCTTGATCAAACAGGCCTCGGCCTATTGCGGTTGGCCCCGGTAAATTAAGCGGCTCGAAAATAATGTCTTGGCCTTTAGCCATAGCTAAAAGCCGGTTATTTTCTTTCTCATCTCTACCCACCGATAATCTAAAAGAAGGTTTTATTCTTAAATACCTTCCGGTTTTTAAAAGTTCCACATTGTCTAAAGTAAATTCCCCATGTCCTATGGCATCTTTGGCCCTTTTTGAAAACTGGGGATCAGCTAAAAGACAGCCCCCAGCCGGGCAAGGATAATCGTCTATACCAAAGGAAGTTGCCAGCTCCATCTGGGCCCTGCGGCTTCTTCCGCTAATATCAAGGAGATTCTCTCGCCTGACCCATCCGGCACTTTCGGCTTTAGTCTCCGGCATAAGCTTGGCCGATAAAGGACGCAAAATCAATCCTTCTAGGCCGGATTCTCGCTCAATTGTCTTAAGCGCCTGACGATGCTGTGACATCGGCCTCTGGCCTAAAACCTCACCGGTAATAATAAAATATGCGCCGATCTTCTTCATAAATTCCTTGGCTTTCTTTAGTTTAAATATCCGGCAATCAATACAAGGGTTTAAATTTTTTCCATACCCGTACTTAGGTTCTCTTACCATATCTAAATATTCTTGCCCTAAATATATAGACTTACATTTTACGCCTAACTTATCAGCCATACTCTTAATATTGGAGCCGCAACCACCGGCCCTATTGCAACAACAAAAAGATGAAGAAAAGTTTAAAGCAACCACTTCGATTCCTTGCTCTAAAATAACTTTTATAGCTAAGGTACTATCCAGGCCACCGGAGAATAATGCCAGGGCTTTCATTTTATCGGTTCACCACCATTTCTGTTTTATATGTTATAAAGAAGAGTCTTACCTTCTTTCCCCTGATATTCTTTTACTAAATCCTCCAAAGTCATTGCAGCCAGAGTTTCGGCTATTCTTTTACTCACCTTATTCCAAAGCTCATGGGTAACGCAGATCGAAACCTTATTGTATATCGCGGGATCCTTAACCGATTCAAGAAGGTCTAACCCACCTTCTAAAATCTCTACTATATCCTTAACCGTTATCTGCGAAGGCAGTTTAGCCAAAGCATATCCGCCTTGAGCCCCACGAAAAGAATTTACTAACCCGGCTGTTCTCAAGGGAATAATAATCTGGCTTAAGTATTTCTCAGAAATCTCCTCTCGTTCAGCAATGTCCTTTAAAAAAAGTGCCCCCTGGCCATAATTTAAAGCCAAATCTAACATCAGTCTAGTTCCATACCTTACTCTTGTAGGAATTTTCATAATCCTCTCCTAATAATCACAATTACTACTAATATAATAACCTGAATAGTAATATCTCAAATTGTATTACCTAACCAAAATTTGTCAAGAAAACAATAAACCGTTAAGGATTACTGGCTGATCCCTATCTGCTGTAGAAAATTATCCCGGCCGATCTCCTCAATTAGCAGAGCTAATCTCTGCTTTGGTCTTGCCCTTTTCCTATAAAAATCAACTACATTCTCAATCAAAGCTAAAGTTTGCTCTTCAGTAAAAACCGGCTTAAGTTTAAACCCCAGTCGAGGAGTTTTACCTCCGCATCCAGCCAAATATATAACATACCCCACTTTTTTCTCAGAACCTTCAGTATCTATTGCCCCGTGAAGTCCGATCTCAGACATCTGGACTCGGGTGCAAGCATTGGGACAGCCGGAGATAACAATTTTAAATTTATGTGGTAAGTTTAATCCGCAGCCAATTCCTCGTTCTTTCTCTATCCGTTCAAAAAGAGCAAAAGTATTCACCAGGCCCCTCTTACACCAATTATTCCCCGGACAAGCAGTGGTAGCCCGCAGGCGCGGCCCAGAAGTTCCTAGCTTAACACCTAGACACTTTACCTCTTCTTCAACCTTTGGTATATCTTCAAACCTTATAAAAGGGATTTCGATTCCTTGACGAACTGTAAGATGAACAAATCCTCGAGCGTATTCCTCTGAAATCTTAGCTAAGCCTGCTAAGTGTTTCTGGGTATAATTTCCTGAAGGCCCACGCGTTCTCAGGGTAAAATACCCCTCTTCCTTTTCTTTTAAGAACCCTCGTTTCTTTAAAGCATCAAAATCAATATTCTTCTCGTTCATCTTACCCTCAAAAGGGGACGGTTCTCTACTTTACGGCGCGCACTATGCGGTTGAGAACCGTCCCCATATTTTTTTATACTTTCAAAGGCTCTCCTGGCTGCCTGTTTTGTCTTCTCGATATCTCTCTTGGTGTGGGCAAAAGATAGAAAGTTTGCCTCAAATTCCGAAGGAGCAAGATAAACTCCTTCCTCAAGTATTTTCTTATAAAACAAACGGAACTTATCCTTTTCTTTAAACTTTAAGCTGAACATTGTTCCATAACTAGCTATTGTTAAATCAATGTTGTAGCGTTTAGCTCTCTGTTTAAGGCTCTCTACTAACTCATTAGCTAATTGCTCTAGTAAGCTATACTTATCTTTAAGCGATGCCAATATACTTAGCGTAGCAAATCCTGCTTTCATCACAATCGGATTCCCGGCAAAGGTTGATGCTTGATAAACCTCTCCTAAAGGAGCAAGTTTATACATAATATCTCTCTTGCCCCCAAAAGCGCCTATTGGTAATCCTCCGCCAATAATTTTACCTAAACAAATTAAATCCGGCTGAACCCCAAAGATTTCTGCTACTGAACCAAACCTAAATCTAAAACCGGTAATAACCTCATCAAATATGAGTAAGGCTTTATGCTTTTGGGTAACCTCTCTTAAATATTGAAGAAAACTATTATCAGGAACAATCACCCCGTAATTTCCGCCTATTGGTTCGATAACCACTGCCGCTATATCTTGAGCATGTTTTTCAAATGTATGATCTATCAAGGCCTTATCGGCATAATCTAAAACAATTGTATGTTTTGTAAAATCATCGGGTACACCTTTACTGCTAGATATATTTAAGGTAGCTAAGCCTGACCCGCTTTTGGCTAGAAGGTAATCAGCATGTCCATGGTAGGCATTTTTAAATTTTACTATTTTTTGTCTGCCAGTATAGCCTCTTGCCAAGCGAATTGCGCCCATGACGCTTTCGGTTCCAGAATTAACAAAACGGATTTTTTCCAAAACTGGAATCGCTTCACTAATTAACCTTGCCAGCTCTATCTCCTCAAGACTTGTAGCTCCAAAACCAAATCCTTTTTTTGCCCTTCTACTTACGTTTTTGACAACTCTTGGATGAGCATGGCCTAAGAATAAAGCCCCAAACGAGAGAACATAATCAATATAGCTATTGCCGTCATAGTCAAAGACTCTGGAGCCCTTGCCTTGTTTAATTAATACTGGCTCTCGGCCAATATAGTTAAACGAACGCACCGGGCTATTTACCCCGCCAACTAGATATTCCTTGGCCTGGTTAAATAGTGATCTGTTTTTTGTAGCTCTTCTCATCTCTATCGTTTTTGCCATCTTGCTATGTCCTTTGCATGATAGCTGATAATAAAATCTGCGCCGGCCCGTTTTATCGAGCTTATAATTTCAAATACCATCTCTCCTTCATCCCAAGACCCGGCCCCAGCTCCAGCCTTAACCATAGCATACTCTCCGCTTACATTGTAAACTGCAAGAGGATAATTGAATTCACTCTTTACCTTCTTTACTATATCCAAATATCCAAGAGCTGGTTTTACCATAACAATATCTGCCCCCTCCCTTATATCTTGCTCAACTTTATATAGGGCAGTTTTGCTATCGTTATAATCAAGCTGATACCCATGTCGGCTACCAAACCGAGGAGCTGAATCAGCAACATCTCTAAACGGGCCATAAAAATTAGAAGCAAACTTAGCTGAATAACCGATAATTTTTGTCTGCTGATACCCCTCTTTGTCTAAAGCCTTCCTGATGGACTTAACTTGAGTATCAGCCATGGCTGAAGGCGCAACATAATTTGCTCCAGCCTGAGCATGGGTTAAAGCCATACCCGAAAGCGCGCTTAAGGTAGTTTTGGCATCTATTTGCCTGCTTCCCTGCTTAATAACTCCGCAATGGCCGGAAGAAGTATAAGCGCATAAGCAGACATCGGTGATAATTACCAGTTCGGGAAAATACTTCCTGAGTAGACGCACCGACTCACTGACTACATTATCCTCGCCAGTCGCAGAGCTTCCTGCCCAATCTTTACTTCTGGGTATTCCAAAGAGTAAAACAGATTTAAGACCTAAACACTGTAGGGTTGATACCTCTTTAACTAAAGTATCGGGAGAATATCTATATACTCCTGGCAGAGATGAAATCTCTTCAACCACACCCCTTGCTTCTTTAACAAATAAGGGGTAGATTAACTTATCCAGAGAAATATTCTTCCACTTATTAAGCTTTATTGCCCCCCTGCGTTTCACGTTTTGGTTCTTCTTCCTCTTCTTACTACCTCACCGACAATCAATACTGCCGGCGGCTTAATCCTAAATTTTTGAGCTTCTCTCTCGATTGTCCTAATGGTTGCACAGATAATTCGTGAATCCTTACTGGTTGCCCGCTCGATAAAAGCACAAGGAGTATCCTCGCTTCTTTTACTTCGACGTAAAGCTTTAACCACATTAGCTATATTAGCAACAGCCATTAGATAAATAAGCGTACCGCAATCAGGAGCATCAATTTTGGCCTTAATGTCTTTCTTCCTGCCGGTTAATATAGCTACTGATGATATCCGATTCTTAATAGTTAAAGGTATGCCGAAGCTTTCGGCTGCGGCAATAGCTGAGGTTATCCCGGGAATAACTTCAAC
>JBDRJF010000006.1:0-2992 GCA_043815185.1 Candidatus Omnitrophota bacterium
GCGGCAATCTTAGCTATAGGGAATCCGGTCGCCTTAGAAGCTAACGCGGAACTCCTAGAAACCCTGGGATTCATCTCAATAATAACCATACGCCCGGTTCCAGGATGCACGGCAAATTGAATATTAGAACCTCCGGTTTCAACACCTATTTCTCTAATGCAGGCAATCGCAGCATCCCTCATCTTCTGATATTCCTTATCCGTAAGTGTCTGAACCGGGGCTACGGTAATCGAATCTCCGGTATGTACACCCATAGGATCAAAGTTCTCAATCGAGCAAATAATTACCACATTGTCCTTTAAGTCCCGCATTACCTCCAATTCAAATTCTTTCCAGCCGATCACTGACTCTTCAATCAAAACCTCACCAATCATACTGGACTCTAAACCCTGCTTAGCTAACTCTTTAAATTCCTCAATATTATAAGCTACGCTTCCGCCGGTCCCGCCTAAAGTAAAACTCGGCCGAATAATTAGCGGAAATCCAATTCTAGCGCCAACTTCCATAGCTTCTTTCAAACTATAGGCCTTATCGCTCTTCGGCAAATCTAAGCCGATCTTCTGCATTGCCTCTTTGAATAATCTTCTATCCTCGCCTTTTTTAATCGCTTTGATATTTGCACCGATAGTCTGGACTTTATATTTCTTTAAAGTTCCCATCTTATCTAAGGTCACAGCAGTATTTAGCGCGGTTTGGCCTCCTAGCGTGGGAAGTAACGCGTCTGGCCTTTCTTTAGCAATAATCTTGGCCACTATCTCTGGAGTAATCGGCTCAATATAGGTCTTATCGGCTAATTCCGGATCAGTCATAATTGTAGCCGGGTTAGAATTAACCAAGATAACCTGGAAACCTTCCTGTTTTAAGACCTTACAAGCCTGCGAACCTGAATAATCAAATTCACAGGCCTGGCTGATTATAATCGGGCCTGAACCAATGATTAAAATTTTCTTAATATCTTTTCGCTTAGGCATTTTTCATCTTTTTTATAAATTCATCAAACAGATATGCGGCATCATGCGGGCCGGCTGAGGCTTCAGGATGAAACTGTACTGAAAACACCGGGAGTCTCTTATGCTGCATGCCCTCTAAGGTTTGATCATTTAAATTAATATGCGTAATTTCTATTTCTCTCTTGTTTAGACTATTAATGTCTACACAAAAACCATGATTCTGCACGGTGATATGCACTCTTTTTGTCCTTAAATCCTTTACCGGATGATTTGCTCCGTGATGGCCGAATTTAAGTTTGTAAGTTTTCCCTCCCAGCGCCAGGCCCAACATCTGATGCCCCAAGCAGATTCCAAAAATAGGGACTCTTCCAATTAAGCCTCTGGTAGTCTCAATCACATACTTGACCGCAGCCGGATCCCCCGGCCCATTAGAAAGCAATACCCCGTCGGGTTTCATCATTAATATTTCTCTAGCTTCTGTATGCGCTGGCACCACCTCTACCCGGCATCCTCTATTTAACAATTCTCTTAAAATGTTGAATTTTACTCCACAATCTAAAACCACAACCTTATAACCCTTCACTTCTATTTTTGACCATATATATTTCTTTTTGCAGGTAACCGGTTTAACCAAATCTATACCCTCAAGGCCCAAAGATTCTTTAGCTTTCTTAATTAAGCTCCTCTCATCTAAATCCTCGGTGGATATAAGTGCCTTCATTGCACCGGCCTGCCTTATATGCAAGGTAAGCTGCCGCGTATCTATGCCTTCGATAGCCACAATATTATTTTCTTTAAGATAATCTGCTAAGGAAATTCTGGAACGCCAATTGCTGGCAATTTTACTACATTCTCTAACTACAAATCCTTCTACAAAGGGCTTGCGCGATTCTACATCTTCTTTATTCACTCCGTAATTACCAATCAAAGGATAAGTCATAGTTACAATCTGGCCCCTATAGGAAGGGTCAGTAAGGATCTCCTGGTATCCGGTCATACTCGTATTAAAAACCACTTCGCCATAACTTTCACCGGTTGCACCGAATGACTCTCCCTTAAAAACCTTCCCGTCCTCTAACGCCAATATCGCTTTCATATCACTTGCTTAAAGCTAATCCTGCTTTGATAAACTCCCTAAATAAAGGATGCGCCTTATTTGGTTTGGATTTAAACTCCGGGTGAAATTGCACAGCCACAAAATAAGGGTGATTTTTCAATTCCACAATCTCAACCAGATTCTTCTTCTGATAAATCCCTGAAAAGACCATTCCTTTTTTTTCGAATATTTTCTTATACTTATTATTAAACTCATATCTGTGCCGATGCCTTTCTTTAACTAATGCTTTACTATAAGATTTATACGCTAAGCTTGCCTTTTTAATCTTGCAAAGATACGCACCTAAACGCATGGTTCCACCTAAGTTCTTAACCCTACTTTGCTCTTCCAAAAGGCTGATTACCGGATATTTTGTCTTAGGCTTAAATTCACTGGAGTTTGCTCCTTTTAAACCGCAAACATTCCTGGCAAACTAAATTACTGCGCACGGCATCCCTAAACAAAGTCCCAACAACGGTATATTTTTTTCTCTGGCGAATTTTATGGCTTTAATTTTACCCTCAATCCCCCGGTAACCGAAACCACCCGGCACAAGAACTCCAGAAACTCCCTTCAAAATTTTCTCTGCTCCCTGTTTCTCGATAATCTCTGAATCTATCTTTTTCACTTCCACTCTTGCGTCATTAGCAATCCCCGCATGAATCAGAGCCTCGTAAATAGACTTATAGGCATCCTGTAACGTTATGTATTTTCCTACCACTGCCACAGTTATTTTATTTTTAGGGCTGATTGCCCTTTCTACAACGTTTTTCTCCCAATCTTTTAAATCGCAGCTTTTAGAGATGAGCCTGAAATGGCTCAAGATAATCTCGTCTAAAACCTGATTTTTAAAAACAAGGGGGATTTGATAAATTGACCCTACATCTTTTGCCTCAATAACTGCTTCTTTTCGTACATTACAAAATAAAGAGATTTTTTCCTTTAA
>JBDRJF010000007.1:0-3897 GCA_043815185.1 Candidatus Omnitrophota bacterium
TAATAACTTAAGGAATAGGGGTTTATTCTTTAAATAAATCCGCTCAAAAGACAATGTGTATATCCTGATATTCCAATCTATAAGTTGAACAATTAAATTGCTTAAGGCGCCTCTATATTCAAATCGGGATCTTCTGGCTAAAGCCTCTATTGCCTTTTGTGTGGATGGATACTTAAAATATAAAGAGACTGCATAAATGAATGAGCGGATATATTTGGTGGGATAATTGAGAGATTTGAGAATCTTCTTAAATTCTTTCTTCTTGACTTCATCCCATGTCTTGCTGGTTAAAAAACTGTAATTATTTATAATTTCTCTTTCTTCTTTTGATAATTCAGAAATTGAACGCTCGATTTGTTCGCGTAAAGGCGGTCCGACAATCTTTCCTGAATCAACCAAATATTTTACCATTACTATCCTAAAGCTTATCCTCCCCAATCTCTTAAATGTAGCCACAACATAAGACTCATCTTTAAAAGTAAAGGCAGCATCAAAAAATATCTGCGCTGTAAGCGCAAGGCTTGCCTTGTAAGGAACCGCTTTTTCTTTCGAATCTGAATTCTCTCTAAGAGGCGAGCTGGAGCCGTGAGAAATCTTGTTTTCTCTTTTAAGAGATTTGGTATTTCTAACGGGGCTGGAGCGGACGGCGTTAACGGCGTTAAGTATCGGGCTGCTGGAGGAGGGTGACCAGAAGTCCTCGGATACTGCGGTAGAGGGACAGATTTCGCAATAGGCGCAATACTCACAAGCGTAATACTCGGGTGAAGCCTGAAATTCCTGCGCCCGGATACCGGTTGATACCTGTGTAATCAATTCCTTGGTCTTTTCCAAATCCTTTTCTGTTAGTTTATCCTGTCCTATCAAGTCCGTATCCACAAAATGAAGTTCTACTCTGAGCGGAAGTTCTCCTTTAAATATGCTATAGGCCAGAGCGTAAATAGAAAGTTGCAAGCTCTCTTTAACGCGCTTATTCGCCTGCTCCTGTTTCTTTACCATATCAGTAGTTTTAAAATCAATGATTACTGCTCCTTCGGGTGTTTCGTCAATCCTATCCCAGCGGCCAACAACCTTATTTTTGCCCAAAACAAAACTAAACCTCTGCTCAATATAGGCCGGAAGCGGCTTATCTTTTTCTCGCTCGTAGAAACGCTTAAGTGTTTCTTTACCTTGGGCAAATCTTTTCTTTTCATGTTCTTGCGATAAAAAGCCCTCGCTTTTCCAAGCTGTCTGAAAACTTCTAAACATATCCTCTAAAGTAAAACTGATTTTATTTATTTTAGCCTGGTAAAAATCTAAGATTGCCTTATGAATGGCAATTCCGTAAACTACACTGTGATGGCGGCGCGAAATCGGGATACGCAGAACATACAGATAATAATATTTTAAGGGGCAGCTAATGTAGTCATCAATCTGGCTAAAACTCAAAACCAGAAGCTCATCAGAAGCTATAGGTTTTTCTTTCAGAGCTAATGTAGGAACCCTGGGAGCGAAGCGCTTAATCTCCTGGATAGCCGGTGTCTTGATTACCTCTGGCTCCTGGTAACTCTCACCCAGGGCCTCAAACACAAACTGGCTGACCTTGCGTGCGCGCTTCCCCTTGCCAACGAACGAGGTAAAAATTAATTCATCTTTTGCCCGGGTCGTCCCCACATAAAATAACCTTCTCTCTTCCTGAATATGAGTGTCTTGGCTGGGTAGATTATATTTGACTAACTTAAGAGGCACCTCCAAGGTCTTACCTCGCTTCTTCAAGGGAAAACGGCCCTGCACTAAATTGACCAAAAAGACAACCCTAAACTCCAGGCCCTTGGCCTTATGCACTGTTAAAACATTCACCGCTTCTAAATCTAAATCCGGCTCAGCAGTTGCCGGGTCATCGCCTGCAGAAATAAGCTCATTTAAATGCTGAACAAAATTAGGCACGCGGTCCTCTACAGCCAGATTTTTAAAATTCGCTACAATATCAAAAAAGCAGGCAATGTTTTTGCGGCGCTGCTTATTAACAGTGGTTTCTTCTTTTAACAATTCTTCTAAACCTGATCTTTGTAAAAATAGCTCAAGTAATCTTTGGGTAGAGAGATTGGCTGCTTCCTCCAAGTAGTAGTTTAAATCCCCAACAATCTTTCCAATCAAGTCTTTAGTTTTTGGCAGAATATCTTTAAGTTCTTCAGTTTTATCCAACTGTCTAAATACGGTAAATAAAGACTGCTTCTTTTTATCCGCCCAGTTCGTGCAGCGGCTTAAATCCGTCATATCTAAATTGTATACCTGCCCAAAGCTTACCAGATGATATAGACTTATGCTATCATTGAGGTCAGCGAGAGTGCGCAGAAAAGAAATCAAAAAGCGAATTTCTTCTTGTCTGTAAAGACCTTGACTTCCGGAAAAGCGCCAGGGGATAAAGCGCATATTTAAAGCGCGCAAGAAATCCTGCGCATTGTTATTGGAACGCACCAGAATTGCAATTTCTTTAAAAGATATGCCTTCGTTCTTTTTCTTTTCTTCAATTAACCTAGCTACTTCATCGGCCTCTGTAGCGCCTGTATCAAAATGAAAGTGTTTTATAGATAGGCCGTTCTCTTTACGGGAAGTTAGCTTTTTGCTAATGTTACATTTTACTTCTAAAGTATCCGGGTCGTTATATTTTATCAGCTGATACGCCTTATTCAGGATGGTTTGGGTTGAGCGGTAGTTTTCTGTGAGCACAACTATTTTTGCCTGCGGATAATAGTCCATAAAATTAAGGATATTACTAATCGCTGCGCCGCGAAACTTAAAGATAGACTGGTTGTCGTCTCCAACAACAACTATGTTTTTATGAGCCTCAGCCAAAAGTTTTACCAGTTGAAACTGGCTGAAATTGGTGTCCTGAAACTCATCTACCAGAATATATTTAAACTGCTCTTGGTAGCGTTTAAGAACAAGGGGGTGGTGGCGAAAAAGATACAAGGCCAGATATACCTGATTGGCAAAATCAACCTTGCCCTCTTTTATTAAGAGTTCTTGGTAAGTCTTAAAGGCCAAAACCAGCTCCATCTGGTTTTTAGCAGTTTCCCCAAGCTCTTTGTCCTGAGGGTTCTCTTTGGATTTTTCCTCCAGCGACTTTGCATACTCTAAATATTCTTCCCAGGAAACATCTTCGTCTCGAAGACGGCTAAAAAGAGTTACTATTGCCTCTAAGAAGAAGGTGGGATTGCTTTTGGGGCAGTAGTAATCCAAACCAAATTCATAGAGATGCTTTCTTAATAAGATAAGCTGATCAGGGCTACTTAAAACCTGAAACTTCGGGTCTAAGCCCAACTCTAAAGCATTTTTGCGCAAGATGCGGTCACCAAAGGCATGAAAGGTAGAAATCCAGATATCGGTATAGCCGTAGGGCACAAGTAAATCAACTCGTTCTTTCATCTCACCAGCAGCCTTATCAGTAAAGGTCAAGGCTAAAATCTCTTCGGGCTTGGCCGACTTAGTAGAAATAAGATGGGCGATACGCCGGGTAATCACTGCGGTTTTACCTGTGCCTGCACCAGCAATAATTAAAAGCGGGCCCTGATCATGTTTGACGGCCTCAATCTGCTTGTCATTGAGCCCCTCTAATGCCTTCTCTTCATCCGAGAGGTTTATCCTTACCGGCTTTATCCTTTTGTCTGACTTGTTATTTATCGGCGAGCTGGAGTGGGATTGAGGTATGTCTTTTAAGAATTCTGAGGTATCCCTCATCGCTTCATCATTGGCTGGGCTGGAAGCAGATGTTTTCTTTCCTCGTTTTGCTTCATCATTCTGGACTTCTTCAGGCACAGGGAGAAGATATGTATAAATTGGACTTGCAGAATGACCTTGCGGAATCTTACCATCTGCGCGTAATTTTGCATAAGCAATAACAGCTCTACCAAATAAATC
>JBDRJF010000008.1:0-2142 GCA_043815185.1 Candidatus Omnitrophota bacterium
GCTTTCCGATATTTTCTGCGACATCCACTCCCGCTACAGGCACTGCTACTATAATTTTCTTTGCGCGTTTATTCCTGCAAAGCTTTATCGCTGCCTGCATAGTTGAGCCCATGGCCAGGCCATCGTCAACTAAAATGACGGTTTTTTCCTTAATATCAGGCAAGGGCTTGCCTTCTCTAAGAACATTTATCCTTCTATTTATCTCCTGTATTTGTTCCTGCTTGATCTTTTCTATCGTATCTTCCGGAAGATATTTATATGCATATTCAGAGATAAATGTGCTTCCGTCCTCGGCAATTGCGCCGAATCCTGCCTCCGGCTCATCAGGAAGCGGTAATTTTCTGGCTATTAATATGGAGAGTTCTGCATTGAGGAATTTTGCAATCTCGAAACCTACCTGAACTCCGCCTTTTGGGATTGCCAGAACATAGGCATCCTTATCTTTATATTTTACTAGAGTTCTCGCAAGTTTCTCCCCTGCCTCTTTTCTATCTTCAAACATAATAACTATTGTTTTGCAAGTTTAAAAAAATCTATTCCGGCACCAATACCTTTAATTTTAAGGAAGTTCTTGTCTATCGAACTCTCTGCTCCTAAAATATCTTTAATCAGCCAGAGGTTGGATTCTATATGTTCTGTAAACCTGGGGAATATATATTGGCTCTCTCCGTTTGCCAAGGCTGCATAAATTATGATCTGGTCTGCCATGAACCTGTCAACAGTTGCGCCGCTATCCAGGTCCTCCAATAAATTCCTGGCCACACTCTTGCCGATTTCTTCAGAAGTCCTGCCGACTTTTCCCGCCATGTCCGAACCAAGGATACAACCGGTGTCGGTCAGCGCCCATATTGCTAATGCAGCTCCCTTCTGATTTGCCGTTTTGTCATTTATAATCTTTATATCGGTATTCAGTCCTCTTTTATTCAAGATATTGTTACATTCAGCTGCCATTCTTTCGCTGACTTTCCTTTCACTTAGATGTGATGAAAGCGAAACCCCTTCGATTTTTGTAATTTTGCCTTGTTCTGTCAGTTTTGAAGGCGTGATCTCTCTTCCCAACGGCTTTACTTTAATCTCTATACTTCCCCCTCCGGTAGGCACATAACCCGGTTTTACCATCTTTAAATCCGCATGGAGCGAAAATCCTTTAAGCAGTTCCATCAAAACGTACTTAGTGTGAAAGGCATTGGGTGCAAAATCCTGAAAGAGACCGCCGGAAATTCTGTACACGGACGGATTGCTAGCCAGGAATCCCAAAGGCAACAGCGCAAGACCCATCATGGTTGTTGAGCCGGCAGTCCCTATATCCCAGGTGAACTCGCCGGACTTTATACGGTTCCTTCCCGGGCAAAATATTATCTCTTTAGAATTAAGGTACGCGCCTTCTACTGTAGCCCCGGTTAAAAATTTAAATGCCTCTACTGTTTTAAGATGTTGCGGTTGTAGTCCCGCCTTTTTCCTTTTAGCACGAATGTTATAAATATGCAGGTCCTTATTTAAAATGCAGGAAAGCATGAGACCATAACGCAAAATCGTGCCGCTTCCCGATTTTTCTGAACCGTCTATCTCTATCATCCTCATCTCTAAATTTGCAATTTTTTCTTATATCAAATCCTGCTCTTTAACCATTTTTTAAGCTCTCTTAAAAATATCCTTGTCGTCACCGGACCAATCCCCCTAAATTCCTGCAGCCTCATTTCTAAATCCTTGCGATTCTTTTCTTGCCTTAAAAGATTTCCCAAGGAGCCGTATCGCTGTTTTAACTCTTTAGAAATCTCTAAAAGTTTGGTTGCCGTGGAAAAGTCGTATCTTACGTAATGACCGCGATCCAAAATCTCTACTAATTTATCCCAGCCGGCCTTTAGAATCTCTTCCGGTGATAATATCTTTTCTTTCTCAAACTCAAAATAAGTCCTCTTTGCCACCTCTTGCTGAATTGGCTTTCCAAACAACAAGCTTGCCAAAAACCACTTAAAGAGCTCCTTTTCATTACCTGATTTAAGATTAATTCCCAGATCTTCGGAAAAAATCTTTTTCTTTGTCATTTTTATCCGTTTCTTCTTTAAGCCTTAAAACCTCATCCCTTAGACTTCTAGCAATGATTTCATAATCATCGATACCGGATTCTTTCTTTGCTTTTTT
>JBDRJF010000009.1:0-33204 GCA_043815185.1 Candidatus Omnitrophota bacterium
GTTTTTTTGCCTATAATCATACTTCCCAATAACACCTTGGTAATACAAGAATCTAGCGGCTTGGGGCCGTCGATTAGTCCGGTTTAAGTCCCTTGACTGTCGATCAAGTGATCGTGGGTTCGAATCCCATCGGCCCCGCCAAACTTAACCAAGACCCCGACTGGTAAAATAATTTACTCCTCACACCCCGTTTTTAAAGCCAGTCCAGCCTAGTCTTGACTTTTCATTAGAATATGGTATTAAGGTGGAGAGGGGAAATGATACCAGCGTTAAAAGAAAAAAAACTTAGCGGTAGAGATCACCTTAATATAATTCGTCGTCACATCAAGATTAATATAGTTTTAGCGCTCAGCTTGGGAATCCTGGCTATTTTTACCGGGACAAATATTTTTTTGGGCGGGGTGACAGGATTTATGCTTGGGGTAGCTTTAAGCTATCTTCTAGAATATCTGGATTGCACACTAAAAACATCTGAAGATGTAGAACGTTGTGCCAAAATACCTTTTTTAGGATATATACCGGTGGCAGGAGAAGAACTGAGTGATAAAAAGGATGCTGATTTAATAGCCCATTATCAACGCTATTCTTGTGTGGCTGAAGCTTTCCGGAAAATAAAAGCAGAACTTATAGCGGATTCTTCTCACGAAAAACCGATTAAGACTTTAATGGTGAGTAGCTTCATTCCTAAAGAAGGGAAGACTTTTGTAGCTACCAATCTGGCCATAACTCTAGCTGCCGACCAAGAGGCAGTCTTACTGGTTGACGGAGACTTGCGAAAAGGGCGGCTGGCTGATATTTTTACTGCCGGCAGCAATAAGGGTTTAACTAGTGCTTTAGCCGGAACATCTTCTTGGCAGGATGTAGTGTTTTCCACTGTTATTCCTAATCTTTCTCTTCTGCCAATGGGTAAACTTTCTTCTAATCCCGGTGAGCTGCTTAATACCGGAAAGCTAAGAGAAATCCTAACCGAGGCCGGAAAGAAGTTTGAGTGGATAGTTATTGATTCTTCACCAGTCCTATGTGTTGCCGACCCTCTCATTTTAAGTAATTATTGTGATGGTTTGGTTTTTGTGATTAAAGCCGGAGCCACTCCACTTAAGCAGATCATTGATGCCCAGAAAAGAATTAGCGGAAAAGTAAAAGTTTTAGGAGCAGTGTTAAACAGCGTAGATGCTGACAAGATACGGTCCCACAACTAAGGTTTTCTTGGCCTTTTCTAATTAACCCCAGGCAATTTTATTATAGATTTTTCGCAGGACTTTGATATAATTTAGATGCTTTTGGCGGCGTAGCTCAGTCTGGTAGAGTAAACGGCTCATACCCGTTTTGTCGGTGGTTCAAGTCCACTCGCCGCCATACTTCGCCTTGCATGAAAGAGTTTCACAGAAGTATGGATTCGTATGGCAGGCTCTGGATGGAACAAGTTTACCCTCCGGAGCTTGCTGCTATGAAATTTCTTCTATGGAGCGAAGGAGGGTCCACTCGCCACCATGTTTTAACCCTACCAAGGGGTGGAAGCTTTTCCTTCTCAGCTAATAGAAATCTGGGTGTAAAAAATAGATAAAATACCAAGCTGATTGATTTGTGAAGGCCATGTTTGTGCATCAGTGGGCCTTGCCTGCACAGTGATACTATGTTTTAATTTAGTTACCTCAAAACTGACCGATTGGTTGTATAATAATACCAAGGAGGTGAGAGAGTTCAAGAGAAAATATTAAAGTTAATAGATTCTTGAAGGCACACATTCTAGGAATTAGTAGTTTAACATAAGAGTTAGGAGGTCTGTATTATGAGAACTATATTATTTTTAGCGATGGTGTTAAGTGTTATGAGTGGGTGGTCCTGCCAAAACCAAGTAAATCATCAGGAAGTCGAAGAGAAATCCCAAAAGGGTATCGAGGCAGACTCGGAAAAGTATCAAGCCTATCTGGCATTAGGAGGGACTTATCAATACCAAGAAAAATTTCCACAAGCCGAAGCACAATTCCAAAAAGCCATCGCCCTAAACCCTCAGGATGAGCGGGCCTATTTGGAATTAGGCTGGCTCTATTGGTTCCTGAAGAAATTATCTCAAGCCGAAGAACAATTCCAAACAGTTATAAAATTAAATCCTCAGAATGATAATGCCTATAGGGGATTAGGACGGGTTTACCAGTTGCAAGGAAGAATTGAAGCTGAAGAACAGTTCCAAAAATCTTTTGAATTAAACCCTGAGAGTAAATCGGCAGTCCAGAGATAAGGGCTTTAAGAAAACTGTCGGGCTGGTAATGGGAAGACTGTCGGCATTATGGGAAACATTCTTTTGGTTGTTCTTGTAACAGTCCTGGCATTTACAGCAATCACTAAATATACAAGGGAGGTTTAAGATGGAAATAGAAGTGCGAAAACCCAGCCCAGAGGAGCTGGAAGAGTTAAAAGTCAGTTCTTGGCCGATTTGGGAGAAAGAAGAAAGCAGTTTTGATTGGCACTACGACACCAAAGAAGTCTGTTATTTTCTAGAAGGAGAGGTGGAAGTTGAGAAACCAGATGGAGATAGGGTCCGAATTGGAAAAGGAAACTTAGTTACTTTTCCTCAAGGATTGAGCTGTAAGTGGCATATTAAAAGAAGGGTTAGAAAGCACTACAACTTTGGATAGCTTAGACTAAGATTTTTTTTGTTTCCTGCTCTTTTCCAAAAAGTGCTTTGCCCTCTGGGTAAGTTTATCGTAGGAAATTTCTCCCTTGGAATATAGCTGAGATTTTCTTTTAGCTTTTTTAGCCTTTTTTTTATGGATTTTTTTTAACTCCCATTTTGGTCTTCCCATGAACCCCCCTAGTATAATTAAAAATTATACCTAATCACTCAGATTCCCTAGATTTTACTCCTGCTTCTGAATAAAAGCAAGGTATATCTGTGTAATCTGTTTTAATCTTTTAATCAGAGAGTTCTGTGCCTTTTATGCTTTTTCAGAACTCTCAAATATTGTGTTGCTTAAATTGCTTTTTCTTCTTATAATAATAGCCTGATGGAAGAGTTTTGGGAAGGTATATATAGGAATAAGGCTCTTTGGGCAATTATTTTAAGTGCTGCGGCGGCTCAGGGGCTGAAGATACTTCGAGGGGTCATAAGCGAGAGAAGATTTAACTTCTATTGGCTTTTGGGTACAGGGGGTATGCCTTCTGCTCATAGTGCCGCAGTAGTGTCTTTGGTCATTTGTGTCGGCAAGGAACTGGGGAGTTCTTCACCACTTTTCGCCCTAAGCATAATCTTTGCTCTAATTACTATGTTTGATGCTCAAACCTGGCGGCGTTCTATAGGGTTCCAGGCAAAGATACTTAATAATATAATGGAAGATTTCCAAGAAAGAAAAAAAGTTAGAGAAGATAGATTAAGAGAGCTAGTTGGGCACACCCCGACAGAAGTTTTTGTCGGTGGTCTTATCGGAGGTATTATTACCTTTATATTTTACTGGTAGGTCTCTTTGGGTGTTTGCCGGCTAAGGAAACAGAAAGGAGTTGTATGAAGAAGGTCTATATAGCTATTATAGCCGGAGTAGTTGGGCTGGGAATTATAGCGGGCTTATTTTTAACGCCCAAAAACAAAAGCGACGGGGATAGTGCCTTAGAGTTAGCACCCTTGGTGAAAGCCGATAAAGCGTTTAGCAATCAGCAACTTCTGGAGGCAAAAGCTCTTTATAAAAGCGCTATGGAATCAATTGAAGACGCGGGCAAGTTAAAAGAAGTCCAAGCAAAAATAGAAGAGATAAACACCAGCATCATCTTGTCGCCGATTATCGATGCCTGCAGCGCTGAATATGAAGTTAAACCCGGCGATGCCTTGGTAAAAATCGCTCGAAAGTTTAAAACCACAGTCAATCTTATAAAGCGGGCAAACAACTTGACTTCCGACACAATACGGCCAGCTCAACTATTAAAGGTGAATACTTGTCAATTCTCAATAGTTGTCGATAAGTCGCAGAATCTTCTCTTTTTGAAGCGGAAGGGAGAGGTTATTAAAACCTATACCGTATCCACCGGAAAAGATAACTCAACTCCTACCGGAACCTTCTATATCAACAAGGATAAACTGGTCAATCCTACCTGGTATAAGACCGGTGCAATTATCCCCCCGGATAGTTCCGAGAATATTCTGGGATCAAGATGGATGGGTTTGGGGGGAATTGATAGCGCCGGGGTTGAGATGGAAGGTTATGGTATCCACGGAACAAACCAGCCCAACGATTTAGGGAAACAAATTACTTTAGGCTGCGTAAGAATGCGAAACGCGGACGTAGAAGAAATATTTGACATTGTTCCTGTAGGTACGGAAGTAATCATCATCGACTAAAACTTTAACCCCTAAGGTGTAACCAGAGGGCGATGGTTTATGATACAAAGTTGGGATTTTGAAAAGCCGATTATCGAGTTAGAAAAGAAGATAGAAGAATTAAAGAAGTTTTCCCTAGAAAAAGGGGTAGAGCTTTCTTCAGAGATTGGTAACTTAGACTCGAAATTAAAGAAGCTTAAAAAAGAAGTTTACTCCCAACTTTCCCCTTGGCAAAAAATCCAAATTTCCCGCCACCCCAACCGGCCCACTACTCGTGACTACATCGCTTTAATAATGAAGGATTTTGTTCCTTTAGCCGGGGACCGTCTCTATGGCGAGGATAAGGCTATTCTTGCCGGATTTGCAATGATAGATGAGTTAAAGGTTGTTGTTATTGGGCATCAAAAAGGAAAGGATACTAAAGAAAATATCGAAAAAAACTTTGGCTGCGCCCACCCCGAAGGATACCGTAAAGCAATGCGAATAATGAGATTGGCTGAACGTTTTAACCTGCCGGTTATCTGTTTAATTGATACTCCCGGAGCATATCCAGGAGTTGGGGCTGAGGAGAGGGGGCAGGCCCAGGCTATTGCTGAGAATATTAGGGATATGTTCTCTTTAAAAGTACCTATTTTAGTTGTGGTTATTGGTGAAGGAGGTAGCGGAGGAGCTTTGGGTATCGGGGTGGGGGATAAAGTTTTGATTATGGAGTACGCCTATTATTCGGTGATATCTCCCGAAGGGTGTGCGGCTATTTTATGGAAAGATGCTGCAATGAGGGAAGAAGCGGCAAGAGTTTTAAAACTAACCGCACCTGATCTCAAGAAATTAGGGATAGTTGACGAAATCATCCCTGAAGCTGAAGGTGGTGCTCATCGAGGCGCAGAGAGTACAGCTAGTAACCTTAAGGAAGCAATATTGAAAAACTTGGATGGACTTTCCCGTCTTTCTCTGGAGGTTTTACTGAATAATCGCTACCAGAGATATAGGAAGATGGGAGTTGTTAATGAATGAATACACAAAAACTGATAATTCTAGGTATTTTACAAGAAGGTCCTAAGCACGGCTACGAGATAAAAAAGATAATTAAAGAAGAATTAGAGATTTTTGCTTCTTTGGAAAACAAGTCTATTTATTACCCCCTTAAGATAATGCAAAGGGGTGGATTAATAAAGAGGAACACCACCCGAGAACGGGGTAGGTTAGAACGGCATGTCTATTCTCTTACCTCTCGGGGAGATAGAGAATTTCGCAAGCTAGCTATGGAGGCTTTGCTTTCTCAGAAACGTCCTTTTATTGATATAGATATCCCTTTATATTTTTTGCCTTATCTGGAGAAAAAAAAGGTTTTTGCCCACCTACGCTTAAAAAAAATATTTTTGGAAAAAGTTAAAAAGTGGCTGGCTACAAACCTCAAACAGAAGGACCAGTTTCCGCCCCACCAAAAACTTCTTCTAAAACACCACCTTAATCTCTTAGCTGCTGAAGAGAGCTTTGTAATTGAAGTAATAAAAATCATCAAAAACTATTAAGGCCGGAAAGATAACCTTTCCAGAGATCCGGAGATCCGGGTGTGTTGCTTTATCCAGGTGAAAATGGTAAAATTTAATTGGGAGGAGACGGTATGTTTAAGGAGCGAAAGGCAGCCATCTTAATAACCGCTATTATTATTACCCTATTTCTGGGGATATTGGGGATTGCTTTTACTTCCCGGAGTATCCAGGAGAGGAATTTGGCCACCAAACACATCGAGTCTGTAAGTGCTTTCTGGCTGGCTGAGGCCGGAGTTAGCCGGGCAATAGATGAGTTAAGAAATGATTACAGCCAATGTGGGGTAAATATATGGTCGGGATCCTTGTCTTATCTTGATGGTGGCTATTTAGTTGATGCGATTTGTCTGGGCCAAGACCGTAGTGTTATCTCCCGGGGGTTTATTCCCTCTGCCGGCAATCCCCGGGCTCAACGGATTATTGAGGTGTCGATAAGAAAGGAGATACCTCCCAATTTTTATGATAATGCAATATATTCGGCCGGAGATATTGGCCTAAACGGGAGCAAATATAGCATAGATGGTGATGTCCGTTATGCTGGCAGCTGTGATAACCCGGTTAATATAACCGGAAATGTGGTTCAAGACCTTTTTATCGCTCCTTTGGCCCGTTTAGATTTCCCACAACTTCTCACTGTTAGTCAGGGTCAAGGTAACTTTTATGACCAAGCCAGATTAGATGCCGGAGAAAGTTTTCCTGATTCATTTTGGTATTCAGCGCCAACCGATCCCAGTGACCCTACCACTGGTGTCCCCAATGTGGTTTATATAACCGAAGACTTAGAACTCAATGGCGACATTGGCACTATCGGCGGTTTCTTTGTGGTGGCAGGAGATGTTATTACCTCTGCCGATGATATCCAAGGTGCCACTATTAATGGGAATGGCCAGATAGAAGGCATGATTTATACTCGGGGTACCTTGAGGATTAATGGCGGAGGAGGTAATCTTAATATTAATGGGGGAATTTGGGCCGGAGAAGAAGCCCGGTTAAATGGTAATGCTCATATAACCTATAATCAGGATTATCTTTCAGCCATGCAGGCATTAGGCATAGACGCTGATGCTCAAATTGTTTCTTGGATGGAGCAACCTAATTATTATCCGATTACTCCTTGACTTAGCCAGAGCAAGTTGTGATAATTAGCCCAGGGGGAGGAGAAAAGATTATGCGCAAGTCTTTAACTTTGTCGGAAATAATGATCGCTACTATATTTATAGCTGTTGCCCTGAGCGGTATTTTATTGCTTTTTATAAATTGTATGCTTTTAAATGCGGCAAACCGTAACTCTACTGTGGCGATTACCCATGCTCAGTACATAATGGAAGAGGTACGGGGTACTGATTTTACTTTGATACAGGGGTTAGTTGGAGGAGGACATTGGGATTTAGACAGTACCGGGCTTAGTGCTGCTCCTTATAATCTGGCAGTCTTGGATAACGAAGCAATAGATACAACAGTGACAGTTGTCGGGAATATGCTTGAGATAGAAGTAGTTGTGAGTTGGCAGGATCGTCTGGGAAGAAACCGGAATGAACAACTGCTAACTCGGATAGCTGATTATCAGTAGTCCGCCTTAGGCCGACAAGGATAAAGGATGAAGGATAAAGTTAAGCAAGGGTTTAGCTTAGTTGAGGTAATGATCAGTGTAGCTGTCTTTACTATAGTATTGGGGGCGATACATCAGATATTTGTTTCCGGGCAGAAAACCTGGGATAGTGATCTGAACCTATTAGATTTACAACAGACAGTCCGGCGTGGGCTTTATAGCGCAACCAGAGAATTAAGAGCAGCTAGTCTTGCTGGTATAACTATACCGGCAGGGTGTGACCATCTTAGTTCTCCTGAGAATTGTAACCAGATTACTTTTAACATTCCCAGTGAGAGTAATATTCAATTTCTCCACGATAACCTAACTAACCAACTGATCCGTCAAGATGCATCAGGAGGCCAGAGGATTTTGGCCAGTAACATTACTAATGCCTACTTTTGCTGCTCCCATGGTGATGGAAATTGCGGCTGTAGCGCTACCTATGATATCTTAGAAATTCAGCTCCAGGCCGAGAAAACCAGCTGGGGCCGAAATTTAAATTTTGCTTTAAGAACAAAATTGAAGGTGCGGAATGATTAGAAAGAGCAAATCAGCAGCTTTAATAACCGCTGTTATCTTGACCTTATCTCTCAGTATACTGGGGATTGCTTTTACTTCCCGGAGTATCCAGGAGAGGAATTTAACTACCCGATACATTGATTCTGTGCGTGCTTTCTGGCTGGCTGAGGCCGCAATGGCTAAAGGTTATAGTGAATTAATGAGCAGTCCTTCTTATGCTGGAGAAGACTGGACAACTTTAGCCAGCGGCAGCTACCGGATAATCAAGAATTCTTCCCCTGGGGAAGTTGAAATTAGAGCCGAAGGTTTATCCGGCTCAACCACTCAAGTCTTAACTGGCACCTTAGCCTTGGTTGCTTATCCCTTTGAAAATACCGTCTCTGTCGGCGGGGATATCTCTTTAAGCGGTGCATTAGCCAGTATCAGTGTTTATGGCAATACTCGGGTTAGCGGAAGTTTCTCAAAGTCAGGGCCGGCAACTGCAGCCTGGTTTGAAAATAAAGTCGAAGGTGTAGACCCGGCCAGGACAACCCTGTTGATTCCTGATTATGACCTAAACGGAACCGCTGATCAGTTTACCGATTTTGTTGCTTTAGGCCAGGAAGTAATTGCTGATTATCCAGCTGATGAGGTGGTTTACCTCCAGACTGACGGAACTGTCAATATCTTTCCTGACGCCAGCCTGGTCGGCAAGAAGGTTATTTTTGTCGAAGGTTCTGCTCCTGGCCAGGGCGATGTGCGAATCTTTTTTGATGCTACCTGGCAGAGCGGGGAGGATCTAACAGTTATCTCTACCGGTGAGATTACCTATGTTCAACCTCTGCAAGTTCAAGAGGATGCCCGGCTTAGTGCTGTTTCCTGGGATGATTATAATGAAATAGCAATTTTTCGCAACGCCCATGAGAGCGTAGTTTATACTCACGATGATGCCTCTTATACGGATATTCTGGCTTGGGGTTCCACCACCGGTAACATTATTGCCAACGATGATGTATCTTTGTTTGAAGTATTAACTAATCAGAAGTATTACTACTCGGACCGGGCTTACAACGGAGACTTGCCGCCGGGTTTTGACCGCTTATCTTCAGGGTCAGGTGTTTTATCTAATCAAATGTCAGACTGGCAGGAGGAGTATGACTAAGAAGACCATCTTAGGTATTTTATTAGCCGGATTAGCTACGGCTCTGTTTCTGTCGCTAAATCCGGGTAAAAAGGAAGAAATTATTCCCAGAATAAAGCCAACTAAAGAGGGCGGGGAAGCCAAAGAGACCCGGCGTAAGTTAGTGCCGGATAACCCTGAAGATTATGGAATGATTGTCTTTGAACCGGATGATGAACCTGAAACCCAGAAAGATTGGGATAAGCTATTAGAGAATAAGGTCAAGAAGCTAAAAACTGAAACTTCCCTTGCTACCTGGGCTAAGGTAGAAGAGGAGATAAAAGAAGAGCCCGGGAAGACCCAGGAAAAGATCGAAGATATTGATAAAAGGCTTGAGGAATTTCAGGCGGCCTTAAAGAAAGAACCCAACAATCAGGAGATAAGAAAGAGAATTGAAAACCTGAAAATGCTAAGGGCTATTGCCAAGAGTCTCGCCCCCTGACTGCTTTCCTCGGGATGAGCAGATTGCCGTTGATTTGTCTCACTATTTTAAGAAGTAGTTAATTGACAGAGGATATAAAAAGTGATAGTATTTACACTAAGAAGCCACGGAAAAGCCAGCTTAAAGGAGGAAGATGAAAGCCAAAGTTTCCTTAGTTAATTTAAGCTTGAGAAGAAGGGTTTATATTGCCATAGCCCTGGTTTCCTTGCTGCCTCTAATTGTTCTATTTTACCACCTTTCCGGGTACTATATCTCTCTTTGGACTACCCTTATTATAGCTGCAGTCATAGTTTTGGGCTGGTGGATTATATTCGAAGTTTTTGACACTATTATCAAGGTTTATAACCAGTCCCGAAACGCTTTAGAAGATATAGGCGAAAAAACTCCTTCGGTCCCCGATGAGGTGGCAAGTTTAGAAAAAATCATCGGTCTTCTTTCCGATCGGGTCAAGAGTGGTTTTGAGCAACTAAGAGATTTCACTCAGATGACCGAAGACCTAAACAAAGAAGTTTCGCGAACAGTGCTGATTCTGTCCACTATCCTTCAGGCCAACGACTTATTTTCCAAAGAAGCTCCGGCCGAGTCGGTAATCAAGCTAATTATCAATCATCTTAAGCATCTTATCCGGGCTGAGGTATGCTTTTGCGGCTTGGAAGATAAGGCCAGAGGCAAGTTAGAAACAGTAGCTCGAGTAGGCATAGATTCTTTGAGGGTCGAGAGCCTTTTTAAAAAAAGAATCGGTGAGCTTACCCAGATTAAAGGGACAATAGTGGTAGATAGCCGCAACAAGCCTAAAGGCTATTCGCAATGGGCTCAAGAGTTAGAGGTAAAGAATATAGCCATTGCTCCGATTGTCATCAAAGAGCGGACCATCGGCGTGATTGGAATTGGCAATAATGCCGATGAGTTTTTTTTCAGCAAAGATGATTTGGAAGTTTTGGGTTTATTTTCCCAGAACGTTACCCTTATCTGGCAGCATGAGCGGCTCTCGGCAAAAGTCGAAGACCTGGAAATTATTGATTATCTAACTGGTTTGTATAATGAAAAGTTAATAATTAAGAGGTTAGATGAGGAGATTAAAAGGTCTACTCTTTATCAGCGGCCCTGCGGTTTTATCGCAGTGCAGATAGCAAATTATGATGATTACCGGGCAAAACAGGGCTTAATTGCTGCTGAAGGAGTGCTTAAAAAAATGGGTAAGGTCTTTAAAGAGACCTTAGGGTCAGTTGATATTGCCGGAAGAATTGGGCCAGGTACACTAGGGGCGATTCTCATCGAGAGCAACAAGAGACAGTCCCAGGAAATAACTAATAATCTAAAGGAGAATTTAAAACAGCTTTGTGGGTCTGAGATCAAATTAAACTTTTCTGTAGCTGAGAGCCCCATCCACGGGGTTACTGCCCACGAGCTTATGCTCTTTGTCCAGAACCACAATAATGCATAATAGCATAAAAGACCATTGTAGATAAAGATGAAATTCTATAAACAAATCGACAAACCTTTAGGGCAAATATTAGTAGAGCGGGGCGTTATAAATAAAACTCAGCTCCAGCAAGCCCTGGAAGCCCAAAAACACGGTGGCGGGCTTATTGGAGAAGTTATTGTGGAATTAGGGTTTGCTAAAGAAGAGGACATTGCTTATTGCTTATCCCTGCAGTTTGGATACCCTTATCTCTCTTTAGAAAATTACGAGATATCACCGGATATTATCGCAATTATCCCTAAGAATGTCTCTAAACACTATTGTTTAATTCCCATAGATAAGATCGGGAATACCCTTACGGTCGCTATGGCCAATCCTTTGAACATTCAAGCTATAGAAGATTTAGAGGATATAACTCACTGCGATATCCAGATATTTGTCAGCACTCCTTCGGACATAAGAAAGAGCATAGATAAGTTTCCCAAAGAAAAATAAACTATGTCTTCATGGCCAAGTGAGATTTATGAACTACGCGTTGCCTAAGGTTTGAAACTAAGTGGCCGAGCGGAAGGGCTAAGGGGCACTACTTTTATTAACCAAGATGCATAAATTAAATGGTAAAAGAGGAAGAGTGGTGTGAAGCGAAATAAATTCTCAGATTATTTGATAAAGAAAAAGGCCTTACCTCCCGGGGAGTTAGAGAAAGTTTTAACTGTCCACAAGAAAAGAGGCGGTTCATTAGTTGAATTGCTGGTAAAATTAGGATATATAAAGGAACTGGAGCTTGTTGGTATTCTCTCGGGTTATCTTTCAATTCCTCCGGTCAGAGTCCTTAACTTAAATATCCCCCAAGAAATCTTGAACCTTGTCCCGGAAAGAATTGCCCGGGACTATCAGGTTTTACCAATCGGCAAAATTGGCAGCATTTTAACTTTAGCCATGGGTGATCCTTTGAATGTCTTAATTATTGATGACATCAAAAAGATTACCAAGTGCGAAATAAATCCAGTCATAGCTCCTTTTTCTGAAATCAAGGAAGCCATAGCTAATTGTTATGTTCAGGAACCGGCAGAATCTATCGAAGAGATAATCGGGTCTCAGCCAGCCGAAGGCATAATGTATATAAAGGAATCCAGAAAAGAGGCGACCCAAGAGGAAATCATCCGTTCTATAGAGGAGGCGCCGATATTGAAATTTACCAACTACTTTCTTAAACAGGCAGTTGAAGAAAAAACCTCGGATATATTAATCGAACCTCTGGAGAGTGTAAGTAGAATCAGGTTGCGTATCGACGGAATTTTAAAGGAAGTTGAAACCTTTTCTAAGAAGATTCACCCCTTTGTGATATCCAGAATAAAGGTAATGTGTAACCTCAACATTGCCGAACACCGGCTACCTCAAGAAGGTAGATTTCGAGGAAGAATTCTCGACAAGGATGTAGATTTTAGGGTATCAATTTTACCTTCTAGTTTGGGGGAAAAGGCTGCGATTAGGGTTTTAGATAAGACTACAGCCCTTCTGAACTTAGACCTCTTGGGGTTTGAAGAAGACGTTTTAAAAAAGCTAAAAGAAGACAGCTTAAAATCTCACGGTATGATTCTTGCTTGTGGGCCTACCGGAGCCGGCAAGACCACAACCCTTTATTCGGTAATAAACCACATTTATAGCCCCGGGAAAAATATTGTTACTGTCGAGGACCCCATAGAGTATCAACTGAAAGGGATTAACCAGGTAAGCATAAAACCTAGCATAAACTTGACTTTTGCTTCTACCTTGCGGTCGATATTACGACAGGATCCGGACATAATAATGATTGGTGAAATTAGAGACGGTGACACTGCAGATATGGCTATAAAATCGGCATTGACCGGACATCTGGTTTTGTCCACTCTTCACACTACAACTAGTTCTGGTTCAATTACCCGGTTAATCAATATGGGGGTGGAACCCTTTTTGCTTTCTTCCACTCTCTTAGGAGTCCTCACCCAGAGATTAGTAAGAAAATTATGTCCTAAGTGTAAGGAGAAAATGGAGCTGTCTAGCAGTGTGCGAGAGAAGTATTTAATTAGCAAAGGGGCGGAAATCTATAGAGCCAAAGGATGTAATTTCTGCCAAAAGATGGGCTATAAAGGGAGAATATCTCTATGTGAGTACCTACGGGTTTTACCAAAGACCAAGAGCTTAATAAATGCTTCAGCTACCGAGAGCGATATAAAAAAACAAGCTCGGGCCTCAGGTATGCGTACTTTAAGAGAAGACGGTATAGCCAAACTGGAAAAGGGGATAACCACCTTGGAAGAGGTATTAAAAGTTACCGCTGCTGATGAGTCGAAAGAATAAAAGCAATGACAGTTAAAGAGAAAATTTTAGCCTATATTCAGCAAAACAATAATCTGGATAAGAAGTTACTTGCCGAGATCAACAAGAAATCCGCTAGCTATAAAGACTTTAAGCAAATGCTTCTGGAGAAGAACCTTATTGATGAGGAAGGGTTGCTGTCCCTCTTCTCAAAAGAACTTAAAATTCCCTTCCTGGACCTCAAGAAATACAAAATACCTTTAAAGAATCAGGAATTTCTTCCTCAGGAAGTAGCCTCTAAGCATAAAGTGATACCGGTTTGTAAAATCGGCAATGCACTCACCCTTGCGGCTGCTAATCCCTTAGACCCCATCGCTTATGATGATCTAAAAATTATTACTGGAGTTGATAAGATAGATCTGGTGCTTTCTCGCCAAGAAGATATAGCTAAAGAGCTAAATGTTCTCTACAAAGTTTCCGAAGATAGTACCAAGTCTTTTGACGAAAACGTTTCTTTTGACATTGCGGAAGTTAGCGAGGCTAAGGAGGGTAGCGAGGATTTAGAGAATTTAATTTCGGAAAGCAAGAATCCGCCGATCGTAAGAGCTATTGATTTAATTGTCTATAATGCCTTAAAAAAAAGAGCATCTGATATTCATATTGAGCCCTATGAAGACAAGTTGTTGGTAAAATACAGAGTTGATGGTGTTTTAAGCGAAGAATTCAACTTTCCCAAGCGTAACCAGCAAGCGGTAATCGCCCGGCTTAAGATAATTTCTTCGTTAGACATAACTGAATCTCGCCTGCCCCAAGACGGACGATTTAAAGTGAAATTTGAGAATCGCGAAATAGATTTTAGGGTTTCCAGTCTTCCTACTAACTTTGGGGAAAAATTTGTTTTGCGGGTCTTGGATAAAAAAAGTTTGTCTCTAGGGTTAAAAACATTAGGATTTTCTCCCCAACCTTTAAAATTATTTGAGGAAGCAGTAAGGGCACCTTTTGGGATAATTTTGGTAACTGGGCCTACTGGAAGCGGCAAATCCACAACTCTTTATTCGATAATTAACCAGATAAATAGTCCTGAAAGGAATATAATAACTATTGAGAACCCGGTTGAGTATCACCTGGAAGGTATAACTCAGATTCAGGCTAATGCTGATATAGGGTTAACTTTCTCAGTCGGACTGCGTTCGGTCTTACGACAATCCCCGGATATTATAATGGTTGGGGAAATAAGAGACTCAGAGACTGCTGATATTGCGATTAAAGCTTCTTTAACCGGTGAGATTATTTTCTCAACTCTCCATACTAATAGTGCGGTTGGAGCGATTACCCGCCTAAGGGATATGGGCATAGAACCTTTTCTTTTGGCTTCTTCACTGGTTGCTTTGACTGCACAGAGATTAGTACGAAAGTTATGCCCTAAGTGTAAAGAAAAGTATAAGGTAGAGGAGGGAGTTTTAAAGGAGCTGCAGATAGGTTCTTTTTGCCGTCAGCAGGGAGGAGGAAAGGAGTTTTACCGGCCCCATGAATGTCCTTATTGCGGGCATAGCGGGTATCGAGGCCGGGTAGCTATCATTGAAATTATTCATTTAGATGATAAGATAAAAGAGATGATTGTAGAGATGCGTCCCGAAAGTGAAATTGTTAATTATGCCCGGCAATTTAGAGGCTACAGTTCCTTAAGGGAGGATGGGTTCTTAAAATGTATAGAGGGGGTAACTTCCCTTGAGGAGGTTATAAGAGTAACTACAGAATAAGATCTATACAATAGCTAAAAGATGAAATTATTTTTTTACAACATCAAAAACAAAGCCGGCAAGACATCTCGAGGGATGATTGAAGCTGAGTCTCAAAGCAAGGCAATCGAACATTTCCAAAAAGAAGGATTGATAGTTCTTTCGATCAAGGAGACCAAAAAGAAGCTCAAGACAAAGGTAAAAGGTAAGGTTAAGACCGAAGATTTAGTAATTTTCTCACGCCAATTTACTACTTTGATTGAGAGCGGGATACCAGTGGTTGAATGTTTAAGCATTCTCCAAGAGCAAATAGAAAAGCCTTATTTCAAAGGGGTCATCAGCACGGTATTAAAAGATGTTCGTGAAGGGGCAGCTTTATCAGATGCTCTGGCTAAGCACAAGAATGTGTTCCCCGATATTTACTTAAGTATGGTGGAAGCTGCAGAATTTTCCGGGAACCTACCCGAAATTTTAGACCGGGTATCGATTTACCTGGAGAAGAGCAATGCTTTAAAGAAAAAAGTGACTTCAGCTCTTTACTATCCGGCAATCATTGTCTTAATGGCAGTTGGCATAACCGGGTTTTTAATATTCAAAGTAATTCCTACTTTTAAAGGTATATTTGCTTCGCTCGGCGGAGAATTACCTTTACCAACCCAGCTCTTAATAAATTTTTCTGATGCTTTAAGCAGGAAGGAATTTGTAATCCTTATAATTGGAGGCGTATTTGGCGGGTTCGTTGCGATTAAGACCTATATTAATACCCCTGGCGGTAAGAAAACTTATCATAAGCTTCTTCTTAAGCTCCCGATAGTGGGAGAGTTAGTGAGAAAAATGGCCATTGCTAAATTTTCCCGGACATTTTCTACCTTAGTAAAAAGTGGCGTGGCTATAATTAAATGTTTAGAGATTGTCGGTAAAACTTCGGGAAACAAAATAATTGAAGATGCTGTTACGGAATCTAAGATTGCTATCCAGGAGGGTCAGCCTATTTCAGCCCCCCTCGAGAAGACCGGCGTATTCCCGATTATGGTTATTAAGATGGTATCAGTAGGCGAGAAGAGCGGACGGCTAGAGGAAATGCTTTCAAAAATAGCTCAGTTTTATGAAGAGCAGACCGATGCCATGGTGGCTGGTTTATCCAGCCTTATAGAACCTTTGGTAATAGCTTTTTTAGGCATAATTGTCGGAGGCATAGTCATATCTTTATTCCTGCCGATAATAAAAATGACCCAATTTATTGGGGGAATGCAGTAAGTTGACATTTTAACCCGGCTGTGGTATATTCTATGTGTATTCTTTATAATATATTTTTGTTGCAGGGCCTGTAAAAAAGGGGGTGAAAAAAGGAGCAAAAAATGGGCCTTGGCCATTAAAAATGGAGGTGAAAAATGAAACGCAAGGGTTTTACTTTAGTGGAGATTATGATTGTTGTTGCCATTATTGCTCTTTTGGCAGCAATAGCTATACCTAACCTTTTAAGAGCAAGAGTGAATGCTGCTCAGGCCTATGCCCAAGCAGCTTTGCGGACCATATCTACAGCTTATGAGAGCTATGCCGCAGCCAATAATGGCAGTTACAACGAGACCTTAGCTAATTTAGCAAACTCAGCTGTCCATGATCCGGTTTATCTTAACCAGAATTACACAGCTTGTACAGCAGATGCTCCTTGTCAAGGGTACTCTTTTGCTTGTACCCCGGCAGTGGGAAGTTACACTTGTACAGCTACCGGGCAGGGTGCTATTTCCGGCAAAGCTAATAACTACCAGGTAGTAACCGGCGGAAATTTAACTGTAGTTAGCGGGTCGTAATAAAACTTCTTCAGTAGGAACTATAACCGCCTCTTTGGAAAAAGAGGCGGTTTTTTTATCCCCACCAATTTTTTATCTCCTTGCCAAGCCTACGATATTTTGCTATGATTTTGCTATTAAATATGGGTCAAAAAAATAAGTCATCCCCCAAAAGTATTATTGCCGAGTCGCTTAAGATAACAACAGCCATTACCTTTCTCTTGATATCCATAGAGTCTTTAGGGAATTATACCTTTTTTTACCAACATTTTCCCCGTAAGGGCTTCTTTACTCTTATTTTCAACTCTACGGTATTAAAGTTTATCAGCTTGCCAATCCTTCAGCTTACCCTGGTTACTTTTATGGTCTATCTTTTCATAATCTTTTTCTTTGTCTATGCACTATTTTCCTTAAAGCAAGGCTTGGGATTAAGCAGTAAGAAGGCTTCACCAGGGTTTCTCTTATTTTCGGCAATAAGTATTTATATAGCCCTTTATGCTATTTACGGCTTTAATGGATTTTTATGCCCGGATTCGCAAGGCCGCCACTTTTTTCTCTATAAATTTTTCCTGGCCCAGGAAAATTACCACCAACCACTTTCATTTTGGGTTCAAATTAGTTATTATCTCTCCGCTGTCTATTGGTTGGGTTTATTTTTATTTACCCTCAAAGTAGCAAAATCAAGGGTAGTTCTAATCACAATGCCGTTAATTGCCGGGTTAATTATTGCCCTTTCTTTGGTGGCTGCTAACTTTCTCTTGGTTAAAGAATTTAAAAAGAGAGACAACATTATTTTAATTGGCCTAGATTCAATGCAATACAATCAGCTTTGTAAAAAGTGGGGGTACGAGAAAGATCTTGCGCCTAATATTTGTAGTTTCCTGGAGAATTCAACTTCCTTCATCAATGCCTGGTCTCCCTTTGCCCGAACTTACCCTTCTTACCTGAGTATATTGACCGGACGTTATCCGATAAATAATGGAGCCAGAGCCAATTTAGTCCCGGATCAGCATATAAAAACGGATAATATCTATTTAGGCGATATCCTTAAAGGCAGGGGTTATCATGGATTGCATTGTACCGATGACGTGCGGTTTAGTAATATTCGGGGAGAGCATGGCTTTGATCAGCTGTTTTCTCCCCGTAAAGACGTAAGCGGTATTTTCATTACTGCTTTTTATGACTATGCTTTGGGCAATATAATGATTCAGAAGGATATATTAGCCGGGCTCTTTAGCCCGATAATCCATAATCGGGCCCACGTTGCCTATAATCCCAAGGCCTTTATAAAAGCCTTGATTAAAAGGATTAATCGTCTGCCCCAAGACCAGAGACAGTTCATAGTTATTCATCTCTGCGGGAATCATCAGCCATACTCTTCCCCTTATCCCTATACCCGGGATGAGAATTTAATAAGCTCTTCTGAACGCTGCATAGCCATGGTTGATGATCAATTTGCTGAATTAGTAGAGTATTTAAAAAAGAGCGGTTTGTATGATAATTCAATAATTGTGCTTTTATCTGACCATGGATGCGGGTGGAGCAGTAATAAAACCCTGTTAACCCATGGAAGCGACTTCTATTATCCCTGGGCCAACCGAATGGTTCTTGCCTTTGGCCCTAATTTAAAGCTTAATGCCCCTCAGAAAATTAATGCTTTGGTGAGGAGCATAGATATTTATCCCACAGTTCTTGAGATGCTGGATGTCGATATACCGGAAGGCATAGACGGTAAAAGCCTGATGTCTTTAATCCAGGGCGAGGAAGCAAAACCCCGTAAGCTATTTGCTGAAAGCGGATACTCTTTTGGTTTTGATTTTAGCCAGGAAGTAATGATAGATCCCAAAAGTATCCGTTCCGAGTTGAAACGATTTAACCTAGATCCTCAGGCCGGGTTTACTTATATTCATGATGATGATTACCAGGAGCTGATCAAGAAAAAATGGTATATGTTAATCGATAAGGACCAAAGGTTAATACATAATCCCTTTTTGAATATTACTGAGGTTTTCAAAGTCGATAGGGAAACTGGTAAAGATATATCTCTTAGGCCTCAAGGCCAAGATTCTCAGTTATATTCAGTGCGGGGGGAAGAGCTTCTTAGTGAGCTTAAAAGGCACTTTAAACTCGAGTAAGAGCTTGCCTTGATGTTGACAGAAAAGAGTGCCTGTAATACAATGTAGACAGTACTTTATAGGGGATAATAGGTAAAAGCAGCATGAAGAAAGGGTTTACACTTGTGGAAATAATGATTGTAATTGCTATCATTGGTATAGTAATAGCAATGGTCAGTGTTAACCTGGTGAGGTCAAAAACAACCGCAGTTGAGACTAATGCCCAAACTACCCTAAAGACAATGGGCACAGCCTTAGAGTCTTATGCCGGGGCAAATGGCGGGATCTATGCTACTGGCGATGATTTAAGCGAATTATATGACCCTGACCCTAAGTATATTAATAAAGATTACGTTGCCGATTGTACGGTTGACTCACCTTGCCAGGGTTATTCTTACAGCTGTGAGTTAACAATCGCCGGTTATACCTGCACAGCAACCCCTAATGTTAGCTATAGCGGAGCCCGCACTTTTCAAATTGTAACCGGAGCTAAGTTAACAGAAGTTGCTGCGGAATAAATTTCCGTCACAACTCTTTTTCCTAGCATTAAGCCCACCGCTTTTGAATCATTTTCCCTTTGCTTTTAGTGGGCCTACCAGTTAAATATAGTTTCTGGAGAAGAGATTCGTTGACAATGAGAGGGCTAAGTTATAAAATATTTATAACAGTCTGTCTTTTCCCTTTCTCAGAGTGTTTTTGACAACGAAAGCACAATAAAAGCTAACTCTTTAGCAGTAATTTAATGGTAAATTGATGAAGCTAACCTTCCTGAAAAGCAAACTTATAACAAAAAAGGGTGAGAAATCCGGCCTGATTAATTTAGATAATCGTTATATAAAGTGGGTGATTATCAATGGGAGTAAAATCAAAGATTACCTTCTAGCAAAAAAGAAAGATTTAACTGCCACGATAAAAAAGGCCTGCTCTGAGAGAAATTTAGCCTTCCTCAAGGATAAACTTATAGCAAAAGAGGTTGAGAAATCTGCCGTAGTTAATTTAGGTAATTGCTATATAAAGGGATTGATTATTGAGGGGGGTAAGGTCAAAGATTATTTTATAGAAAAGAAGGAAGATCTAGCAACTACAATAAAAAAAATCTGGTCTGAGAAAAAAATCCCGGTTCGAAAAGTAAAACTTTCGGTTAAAGATCCCTCTTGTTTGGTCAGATACTTTACTTTTCCTAAGATGGATAGGAAAAAATTAAGCCAGGCAATCTTTTATGAGTTAAACAAGCTTATTCCTTTTCCACCGGATAATGTATACTTTGACTTTTTTATCTTAGACGATACTTCTCCCAGAGAGTTATCTATACTGCTTGCTGTAGCCAAAAAAGATTTTGTTGATAATATCATAGATGTCTTTGAAAAGGTTAATTTAAAAGTAATCGAGATCAATTTAGATAGTGTGTGTCTTACTAACCTTTTTTTGAATAATTATAGTGGCGACAAAGAAGCAAATTCTTGTATTTTAGATATAGGGTATAATTTTTCAACAATGACTATATTAAGTAAGGGTACCCCTTTTCTTACCCGCGATGTGAAGTTTAGTGCCAAAGAGATATTTCAGATTGTCTCACGGATAAGTAATAAATCACTCCCGGAGGTAGAAAAACAACTGTTTTCTCCGCAAGGATGCGATGAACTTTTAAAGTCAACTCGTGATAGTATTTCGAATTTTTGTAAGGAATTAAAGAGTTCATTTGATTATTTTGAAGTTAATAAGGGTGAAACCATAAATAAGTTATATCTAAGCGGGGGATTAGCTTCTATAGCCGGCATAGAAAATGTTTTTGTTGAAGCACTAGATATGGAAGTAGGGCTCCTAAAGCCTTTTCTCCCAGGAAGCGATAATCTAAGTGAAGTTTTTTCTGGCAAGAAGTTCAGTGATTTTAAAAATAGCTTTTCTGTAGCTTTTGGTTTGATTTTATGAAGAAGATAGTCATAAACTTAAGCCCCCAGAAAGAAACTGTTACTAATGTTATTTCGCAAACCGTAGTCTCCTACGCTCCCTTGGTAGGGTTAACAGCAGCTTTGGTGGCAATTATAATTTTCCTTTTACAAATGGTTGTTTTCAAACAGACTTATGAATATGCCGGATATCAGAAAAGATGGAAAGCCTGGGAAGGCAGATATGAAGAGATAAAAAAGATAAAGCAAGGAATATCCAAGTTAAAGAAGGAGAAGAAAGGGCTGGAGGAGGTAGTAACTCCGGAGTACGATCTGGCATTTATTTTAAGTGACATCGCTTCTTCCTTGCCTGAGAATGTCTGGTTTGAGGGATTGGAGTTTAAGAAGGGAACTATTAATCTAAGAGGGTATGTGATAAAGTGGGGTGAGGATTATCTTGTGGCCCTGGACGGTTTCATAAATTCTTTACGTGAAAAAAAGTATTTTTCGTCGAAATTCAAGAAAGCAAGTATCAAAGAATCTAAGAAATCAGCTTTTAATAGCGTAGAGACACTGAAATTTATTATCGAATGCGCCAAATAAATTTGGATCGGCAAACAGTTATTTTTATTGTTTTGGCGGCTATTTTAGCCGGAGAATTGTTTATCCTATTTCCTTGGGAGTTGAGGAAGATAAATAAATTCACCGAAAGAATAGGCAAAATCGCTGAACAAATTAATTCTGTTGAAAATGAATGGCCGCAAAAAGATAGATATTTGGAAAATCAAAAAAGGGTAAAAGAAGAAATCAAGAAAACACGAGAAGAATTTATTATAACTAACCAAGAATCCAAACCCCTTTCTTTTATTTCTGCACACAGTAAAGATTTCGAGATTGAAATACAATCTCTTTCCCCTCAGGAGTTACAAACTTATGTTTCCACAAAGTTTGGCAAATTCAAGTATCTGCCGATCAAGGTCAAAGCAGAAGGTAAATTCAATAATTTAGTGATGTTTTTAAATTATCTCCACAACAGCCAGTATTTTTTTGAGGTTAAAGAATTAACTATATTGTCCGGTTCTCCTTTTAACCCAATAGAGATGGTAATATGCGGAGCTATTGCGGTAAAATAAGCTTTTTTTTCTTTATCGGCTTTTTGTCTTTAATACCGGTTTATCCTCAAGAGAATAAACAGGTTTTTGATGCTGCCGGCAGAGATCCATTCTCTCCTTTAGTCAGCAAAAATGGTACTATATTGATATGGAAAGAAATAGATTTAAATGGGTTAACGCTAAAAGGTATAATTTATTCCCAGGAAGCGCCGCTAGCTATCGTCAATGATGAAGTGCTGGAACCAGGGGCAGCTATTGGCGAATATCGCGTTCTAGAGATAGAAGAGAAGAGAATTATTTTAAAAAAAGGAAATGAAGAATTTATTTTAGAATTAGAACAGGAGGAAGAATAATGGTAAAAAAAATGAAGAGAAAAGGGATAAGAATGAAGACAGAACTCTTATTTATATTATTTCTTTTTTGTTTTCTATCCCTTGTTTCTGCCCAAGACAGTGAGCCGATTCCGGTTATTAAGTTTAAGGATGCGGATATTAGAGTAGTACTGCAATCAATAGCCCAGAAAGCATTCCGGGATGGCGAAAAGGTAAACATTGTGGTTAGCCCAAATGTAATAGGTCTGGTCAGCATAAATTTAGAGAATGTTGATTGGCTTTCTACCTTGGAGGCGGTATTGCGGCCCTATGATTATAGCTACGAGTGGATCGGGGAGACTATACTCTTGGTGGATACTACTGAGAAAATAAGTGAAAGAGAGGCGGTAGCTAAAGAAAGAGAAGACACAGAGCCTGTTCGGACCAGGGTTTTCAAACTAAAATATATCGATGCTAATGATGTTAAAAGGACGGTTGAGCCCCTGCTTTCTCCTGTCGGGAGGATTTCAGTATTAGAAGTTACTGGCCAAGCCGGTTGGGAATTTGGTGTGGATATCACCAAGCGGTCTCGGGCCAAAGAAGGTAAGTCTTCACGGACTAAAACCTTGATTGTTTCAGATATAGCTAAGAAATTAGAAGAGATCGATGCTTTGGTCAGGAAGATTGATATTATGCCCAAGCAAATTTTGATCGAAGCAAAAATTATGGAAATAGACCGGGACTTTTTGAAAGATATTGGTTTTAGCTGGGGGACCGGCACTACCGGCGCAACAGCATCGTCAATTCAGCCTATTAGTGCAAATAAGGTCGCCGGTAATGCTGCAACTCAGGTTGGTGCTCGGGTAATCCCCCCGGCTACTTCTGCATTTGATCCCAAACAGACTAGTTTAGACTCTACTGATTTTCAATTTCTCTATAAAAAACTTACCGGCTCGACATTTGAAGCAATACTCAGCGCTTTGGAAGAGGATGTTAATACTAAAACCCTTTCTGCACCGAACATCTTAACCTTAGATGGCCAGGAAGCTTCTATGTTGATCGGAGAGAAATTCCCGATAGTAAAAACAGAGGTTAGTACCGAAACTTCTCAGATTACCGGAGGTTCTTTAGATTATTATCAAGACATCGGAATACAGCTTAATGTTGTTCCCCAGATTTCCGGTGAAGATAATGATTTTATCAATATGATAATTCATCCGGCAGTTACCAGTTCTTCTGCAACTGTGAAGATAAAAGATCAAAATCTGGTGACCCTTGTAGAGTACCCCCGGATAATTTCTCGTGAGATCGAAACCCAAATATTAATGAAAGACGGTGAAACGATTGCTATTGGCGGCCTCTATAAGGATATAATTTCCGAAGGCGTAATCGGCATTCCGATTTTAAGCAAGCTTCCTTTAGTCGGTCGCCTTTTTAGGCGGGAAACAAAGGATATCGAACGAATAGATTTAGTGATCTTTATTACAGCTAAAGTGGTTGAACCGGGTGCCTTGGCCCCGGTGAATATTATCGACCAGGAAAAATTCATAAAAAAATTTAAAAAGGTAAAGTAATTTTTAAGGCACCTTTAAAATTAAACCAATATGTATTTTGAATTGTACAACCTAAAAAGCTCTCCCTTTAATATAACCAGCGATCCTCAATATTTCTTTGAAAGCCTGTCTCATAAACAAGCCTTGGCTGCTCTTTTATATGGTATCCAGGAGAGAAAAGGAATCATTTTAATTACTGGAGAGGTAGGCACAGGGAAAACAACTCTTTGTAAGGTTCTCTTAAAGCGTCTGCCTTCGAAGGTTAGAACTTCCCTAATCCTTAACCCTTATTTTAGCGAAGTCCAGCTCCTACGGGCAATAGTTGAGGATTTTGGGTTAAAACTAGAGAAGAGGAGCCGTTTGGATATCGTAGAAAAATTAAATTCATTCTTGGTAGATGTTAGTTTGTTAGGAGAAAACGCAGTCCTGATTATTGATGAGGCCCAGAATCTAACTAACCGTCAGCTAGAACAAATCAGGCTCCTTTCTAACCTCGAGACAGCTAAAGAAAAATTATTGCAAATTATTCTTGTCGGACAGCCAGAATTAAAAGAAAAGCTCACTAAATTTAATTTAAGGCAGATTCGGCAGAGAATTTTTGTAAAGCACAATATTTTTCCTTTAAGGGAAGAAGAGGTGAAACAATACGTAGAGTTCAGACTGAAACTTTCCGGGTCGACAGAAATTAATATTTTGCCGGAAGGCTATAAGGTGATTTATGATTTTTCTAAAGGTATCCCCCGCTTAATTAATATGATTTGTGACCGTGTGCTTCTTTTAGGTTTTGTTCGGGATAGTAAAGTTTTTGACCAAGAGATGTTTAAGGCTTGCGTGGAGGAGCTTTTATGAGCATAGTCTATGATGCTTTGAAAAAGGTTGAGAGTCAAAAGACCCCTTGGCTTCTTAAAAGTATCCGCGGCAGCATTTCTGAAGAGACAAAACCACCGCTTCCGCTAAAAGAAAAGAAAGCATCTCTTCGGAGAAAAACTATTCTTTTTTCTTCAATGGGGATTTTGATAGTTTTAAGCTCGCTTTTTTTATCTACCAAGTTAACTAAGCCAGGAAGGGAACTGAGAATTTTAACTCCCGGGACGCTAGGGGTAAAGCAAGTTAGTCCAGCTGAAGTTTATGTAAGCCTAGAACCTGGGAGTGAGGCCTCTAGAGAAGTAGTTTTAGAAGAGGAGTTGGTTACGAAGTATACTCTTGAGGGGATTGTTTACGATAGAGAAGGGTCTTTTGCAATTATTAACGGTAGAGTTAAAAATGAGTTAGATGAATTAGGCGATTTCCGTATAGATAAAATCAGCGAAGATACGGTAGAGATGTCCAGCATTAAGGATAATCGCAAATTAACCCTCTCCTTGCCTTATTAACCCGCCAACCAGTGATTTTTAAATTGGTTACTTTAAGAAGTCTTTAAAAATATCTTTGACTTTATCAAAGTCCTCTAAAGCCGGAATGAGCGAGACTTTGATATTGTACCGGGGGTTTTTAAGGGTTCCTTTGACCTCAATCGATAAATTACCCCCACCCAAGAGGGTAGTCAGGTATTTTTGTAAGCCTTTCGATGAATCTATCAGTTCTTGGCTAAATTTAGGGAGCAGTAGAAAATCAAGGCGGCCTTGCGAAGTTATCTTTCCGCTGCCTTCTATATTCATTTGAGTAGCATTTAGCTGAAAGTTTTCAAAGACAATATCTTCTCCTCTAAAGAAGAGGTCGCTATAGGCCTTTTTAAATACCAGCTGATCAAATCCGGGGATGGATAAGAATTTACCTAAGCCCTTTAAGAAATTTATTTGCCAGATATTCCCTTCGCTAATAACGATCTTGCCTTCACCGTTTAACTCCCTCCACTGGAAGAAATCTAGGTTCTTTAAGTGAACCTGAAGGGATAACTTTCCAGAGCTTTCCTGTCCTTTTAAATTTAGCTCATGCATAGCTTGGGAGATATCGATATTATTAGCAGTTAAATATAAGCTGCCTTTCTTATTCGAAGTATTTAATAGCGCCTGAAGGTCAATTGCCCCTCCACTGAGATTAGCTAAGGAGACAAAGGTGAGTTTATTTCCTTCTTTTACCAGGTCAAATTTCAGATCAGTTACTTGCGATTTTTGAATTTCTAACTCACTGGAAGTACCGCTGAGTGTAATTTGTCCTTTTTCCTGAAGGTTATTTTTGCTAAGCGCAAAACTTACTTCCAGGTGCCCCTGCGGGTTCAATTTGGATAAACAAGGCGATTTTAATCCGAAACTATCCAAAGTTGCCACGATATCAGCCAAATTTAAGCGGCCCTCTCCCCGAACATTTGCCCGAGGTCCCTCAATGTCTATTTTTGCCTGAGTTTTGATTTTTGTATCTTTGCCTTCGATAAGGAAATTACTTATTTCAAGTATTTTTCCTTTGCGTTGGGCCTCGGCCTTTAAATTCCAAAGATTATTAGTGATGGTTAAAGCTATTTTAGGTGATGAAAAGTCTTCTAACCGGCCGGCTATTCCAAAAGGAGTATTTTTGTAAATTAAACCTCCTTGGTTTAAGCATAGCTCATCTTTTTTAAGAAAACCTTTGACCTGTATTGCGCTGACACTCGTCAGTTTAGAGAAGTATCCATCTTTGATTTGATAGTTAATATGGTAATCAAGTCCTTGCTGGGGCAAGTTTAAGTAGCCTGAAAGTTTTATATTTCCTTTGAGGTTTAGATCTTTCCGGTTGAGGTTAAGTTTTCTGATTTCCAATTCACCCTTTAAGGAGTAGGTTTTTCCTGCTGCCAGGTCAATATCCCCCTTCTTTATATAGCCGCCCAGGGGCAGTGCCATGTGTTGGCCGAGGCTGCTGAGGTCAAAATCTTGAAGTAATGCTTTTACCTTTAAAGAGTTGTTGCGGGAGTCGCAGCGGCCGTTTAAGCTTATTTTATCTAGAAGTGATAATTCAAAGTCCAAGGTCAAGGGGTCCTTTAGGTCGATGGCGATAGATATGCTGGCCGGATTTTTTTTATCTAAAGGTTTAGCTTCGGTTAGAAAAAGCAGGCAACCAAAACTAAGTGCTGCTACAAAAAAGAGTGGTACTTTTTTTGCCAAAATTATTTTTCTTCCTCTCAAAGAAGTTTAGGTATTTTTTTGCCAAAATTTAGGCCAGGTATACCGTAAGGTTAAGTTCTTTTTTCTTTATCTTTCTTAACCGGCCCTTATTTATAATATACTTATGGTTAGTTTTAGCAATTTTCTTTCCTTCCAGAAGCACCTTCTTTATCTGGGAGCTCTTCCCTTGCATATAGGAGATTCTAATTATTTTCCCTGATTGGACTAATTTGGCCTCAATAGTTTTTTTGCGAAAATCTAAAGTCGTGAGGTTTGGAGACAAAACAAGATTCCCGAGAATAAATTGCACCCCTAATATTTGTTCTACCAAGGTGTGAACATACCAACTTGCTGAACCAGTAAGATAAAGATAAAGGCCGGATCCTGAATTATTAAAATACTCCGGGATTAAGGGGTAGATCTTTGACCGGGGGCTTGTAGCCATCTTATAAATAGAAGCAAAGACTTGGGAACCTTCTTCTATGAAGCCGCGGCGGTATAAGGCGTTAGCCAGCATCACTACCATATGGTTAAAGAAAGCCCCGTTTTCTTTATCGCCCCAAGCGAAAGAAAAGGCTCTTCCCAGATCAAAATAAGAGGGGCCAAAGTTTGTATTGAGCCGAAAACCACCCAGGGCTTTATCCTCAAGATAGGTTTTTATCGAAACCCAGGTTTTTTTAATCTGGTCAGGAGTGGCTATCCCGCTCATTATGGCAAAAACCTGAGAGGCCAGCTCAATTCTTATCCCGTTCTTTGATCGCCTCCCGACCGGCCTGCCCTTATTATCATAGTAGCCATTAAAGAATCCCGGCTTCAACCACTCTCGCTTCTGCAGCCACTGGGACAGGTGTTCGTTTTTTCTCTCTAAATCATAAATTAACCGTTCAATTCTTACCCTCTTTTTCCGGCCGCTTATATTTTTAGATATTTCAAGGTATCTCTCCAATCTTTTTTGTTTAGCTCTAAAATTATTATAGTCTATTGGTTTGTTTATTTGGTCCAGGAGTAGAAACAGCTCTTTCATCAAAGATACTTGTTTTGCTTTTTTACTCAGGTGATTTAAGAGCAAACAGATACTTTTTAGATTATGGGCATACATAAAACTAAAGGTAACACTCTCGCCTAATTCCGGTGCCATATCCAGGCCATCATTCCAATCCGCGTTTTCCAGACGGAGAATATTATGCTGGCCAACATTAAAGAAGGAAGTTAAGTGTTGAATTAACAGGTGTTCTAAGATGCTACCTTTATAAATTTTGCCCTTGCTATCGCGGAGGAGAAAATCCTTGTCTGCCGGCAGGCAGGGATTCTGGCAAAAATTATAATCTATTTCTTTTGCTCTCTTTAAGAGGTGGTCGCGAAAGTAATTAGTATTTTTATTAAGGATGCCTAAATCACCGGTCTGGTCGATATATAAGCGCAGAGTAAGCAGCGGCCAGATACCATGGTCAGACCAGACTCGGCTTATTTTGTTTCGGTCAGTAATAAAGCTTCCAGATTTGGTGATTATTGTGGCATTTGAACCATCGACTCTGATTCCCTTGAAACTCTTTAAGAGAAGAGTTTTTGCTTTAGCCGGTTCATTAAGCAGAAGAGTTAAGGCGTCCTGCCAGAGATCCCGCCAACCCCTGCCGCCTTTTCCATAATCGAAGTGAGGCAGGAATGAACAGCCAAATAGCTTGCGTAAGGTCGGCTGTAGCTTGACCCAGAGAAGCCAGTTGTTAAAATTTCTGTCTTTAAAGTCAAAGTTAACTCTTGAGAGGTAATCCAGCCAGTATTTTTTAGTTTCTTCTAGGCTCCTTTTGACTTTGACCGGAGTGTTGAGCCTATTAAATATGTGCATTATTCGCTGCCGGGAATTTCTACCTGAGCCAGAATCAATTCCCATAATCAGGAAGTAATTTACACTTTCATCCCTGGCTAGCCTTCGGCAGTTGAACCTAAATGCGGCCAGAGCTTCTTGACCTTGGAATTCTGGTTTGTTTTCTTTAGCTGGTTTTAGTTTTTCTTCTAAGCTTTGGGGGTTAAGTAAATTTCCTGTGCCAGAGAAGTAATCAAGAGTAGGGAATTGTCCCTGGGGAGCAATTGTTTTGTCTTGGAATCCCAGACAGAAATAAGTAGTTTCATTCACTTGGTGGCCTTGCTCGTTAAAGCTGAGAGTTGGTTTAAGAAATATCCCATACTTATCGAGATGGATACGATTAAACAGGCTGCTCACATGGCGATGGTCTCTTAAGTTTCGTTCGCCTCTTCCGTAAAGAGGAATCAGGGAGGTAGGAGTAATGTTTACACTGCTTAGGCCCCGGTTAATTATCTTAACCGACATCACCTCAACGCCGAGAGAGTGGGGGACGAAGTTCAAGATTTCTATATCCAGCGAATTCACTTTTTTTATTAGTTTATGGTAAAGAAAACCTATCTCTAAGGTGTCTTTGTAGGAGGATGATAATCTTAGTAACTTTCTCGGCCTTCCTTTAGATTCCAGGCCGATAAAGAAATCTCGACGGCAAAGAAGGTTGTTTTCTATGTCTACTATGCTGGCTGGCGGGGTGAGAAAATGCTCATTATCGGCTTTTATGTCTCCGCCTAAATTCGGGCTGATTGAGCTTAAAAGACTGCCGTCTTTATTAGTAAGCGGAAAGTAGAGCTTATACTTTTGAGGGTTCTTAACCCTAAAAGTTCCTTGATTATCAATAAATCTATAAATCATCTGAGCTATATTCTACAACAAATCCTGTCTTTTTCAATAATTGGTTAGAACCCTGCCTCAACCGGGAAAATAGGGTAGCTTTTTAAAGACATTCTGATATAATTTTAAACAGAATGCGCAAGATTATTCTTTTTCTTTTAATTCTTATTGCCTTGCCGGTTTCTTCAAATGCGGCCAAGAAGATATCGGCAACCCTATTTTACTCTCCGCACTGTAAGGTTTGTCATAAGGTAAGGGAAGAGATTTTTCCTCAGATCAAAGAGAAGTATAAAGACAATCTTAGCTGGCAGGAGCTAGATACTTCCGGTAACCCCGATAACCTAGAGTTGCTTATATCATTAAGCGGGCAATTTAACCGCAAAGCCTTAATTCCCAGTATCGCCGTGGGGGATATCTTTTTAGTCGGGGAGCAGGAGATTGAGAAAGGTTTGGAACTGGCGATTGCACGGGCTTTAGCGAGGGGGAAGAATCCCCTGTCTTTTTTACGGACAGATTTAGTAGATTTTTTTAAGAAGTTTTCCGTCTTTACTGTAATCGGCAATGGTTTAATTGACGGAATAAATCCTTGTGCTTTTGCGGTAATTGTATTTTTCATATCATTCTTAGGGGTGTATGGCTATAAAAAGGCAGAGATAATTTATGTTGGAACATTCTATTGCCTGGCAGTATTTATTACTTACCTTTTAATAGGCCTAGGTTTTTTTAACTTTTTCTACTCCCTAGAGCAGGTCTATTTGATTATAAAAGTCTTCTATCGCTTCGTCGCTTTCTTCTGCTTCTGCATGGCTATAGCCGCCCTTTATGACTACTATAAATTCAAAAAGACTGGCCGTTCAGAAGAGGCAATTCTGCAACTGCCAAAATTCTTAAAAAAGAGGATAAATGTTGTTATTGGTTCAAGGATGCGGGAGAAAAAAGGCGGGGTTTGGGGCTTATGCATTAGCTCCTTTATTGTTGGTTTTCTGGTTTCTCTATTAGAAGCAGTATGCACAGGGCAGATTTATCTTCCAACTATCGTTTTTATCCTAAAAAATACAGATTTGAAATTAAAAGCAGCTACCTACCTCTTTCTCTATAATTTCATGTTTATTCTTCCTTTAATAGTTATCTTCTTGCTTTCCTTAGCTGGGGTTAGTTCAACAAAATTCAACAATTTCTTAAAGAATAATTTAGGCCGGATAAAGATCTTAATGGCTTTAGTCTTCTTTTGTCTGGGTCTTTTTATACTAGTTTTGAGTTAAGTATTTTCTCCGATGAATTTACCTTACTTAGTCTTTTCTGATAAAAAAGGAAAAATTTATCACCACCCTTATTTAAAGATGAGTGTTTCATCTTTGATAAGAACCAGTCCGCCCAAAGAAACTGAGTTGATCCGATTGCCTCCGGGGAGCACCCTTTTTTATCTTCCTCAGCGACAGGCAATAGGCTTTGATCCCAGAGAGAAAAAGTCCGAAGTATTAGATAAGTTTGAAGGTAAAGAGGTCTTTGCAGTTGCTGCATTTCCTATTCCGGCATATCTGCGCTTATATAACCCGGCCTGTATAACTAAAACAAAAAAGACACTTCCTCTTTGGGCTTATGCAGCTTGCGGTTACTACAAGGGTAATTTCTATATAACAGCCAAGAGAATCGATAAAAGAGTCCGCCAGAGCCCCCGGTTCTACGATAATAAGTTGGTTAATGAGCGGGTAAAGGCCTTGCTTAAAAAGCATCCTGGCAACCGGCTTTACCGGCACCTGGCTCATTGCGCTCTTAATTATAATTGTTTAGCAGCCAAGAATCTTTTTCTTCAAAGATGGGAAGCGCCTCTGCCTACAGCAAGGTCTTGTAATGCTCGTTGTATTGGCTGCCTTAGCCATCAAGAGTCAGATTGTGCCTCATCACATCAGAGGATAAGTTTTAGGCCCAGGGTAGATGAAGTATCTGAAGTTATGGCTAATCATTTGAAAGTAGCCAGAGAAGCAATAGTTAGTTTTGGCCAGGGTTGTGAAGGAGAGCCTCTGCTCGAGAGCGACTTAATTGCCAAGAGTATAATTAAGGTAAGAGAGAGTGTTAGAAGAGGTACAATAAATATAAACACAAATGCCAGTGTCCCCAAAAAAATAGAGATGCTTTGCCGGGCTGGTATGGATTCTTTTCGGGTTAGCTTAAACAGTCCCGATGAGAGATTCTACAATCTCTACTTTCGGCCCCAAGGCTATAAGTTTTCCGATCTTGTAAAATCAATAGCCATAGCTAAGAAGTATAAGAAGTTTGTTTCAATAAATTTATTTGCCTTCCCGGGATTTTCTGATTCGTCTCAGCAGATAAAGTCTTTGGTCAGGTTTGTAAAAAATACCGGCATTGATATGATTCAGTGGCGTAACTTGAATATAGACCCTGATTATTACCTAAAGCATATTCCCTATACGAAGCTAAAGCCTCAAGGAATTCTTTGCCTCCTAAATACAATAAAGAAACAATTCCCCGGCCTAAAACATGGTTATTTTAACCTTCCCAAGGAAGATTTTTGATCTTGACCACTTAATTCCCAGGTAATTTTCTATTTTTTCCCTTGACAAAAGAAGAATATATGTTATATTTTAATTACTATTGAAACCATAGAGTTAATAGAAATTAGAAAAATGTTGATTTCAAAGAACTTTTTAGGCTTTTATTTTTTAACCCTTTTACTATTGATTCGATAGAAAAAGTAGTATATAAATTATATGGAACAGCCTAAAAGATCAGCAATAAAGGCCTTAACTTGGCGGATTATAGGATTATTGGTGACTGTAATTGTTGTCTATATCTATAGCCGGGATATTAAGGAAGCTCTTATTATAGGAGTAAGCGCTAACTTTGTAAAAATATTCTTATATTACATCCATGAAAGAATCTGGAATAGAGTTAAATTTGGGAGAGTAAAAGGTCCCGAGTATCAGATTTAAGGTTTGTTATATAAACAACGAGGAGGTTTGCGATGAGTTCTTTGGTGGCACAAGATGATTTAAAAGTATTGGTAGAAAATTTAAATTTTAAGCAGAAAGTCAACCGCTCCCTCTCGCTTATTGATCAAGCTTATAAGAAATATCGGAGTGGTTTAGTGGTAGCTAATAGCCTGGGCAAAGATTCGGTAGCAGTTTGGCATCTTGCAAAAAGGGTTAGTCCGAAAATAAAAGGGTTTATTGTTACAACCAGATTTAAACCTAAGGAAACCATAGAATTCATGAAGCAAGAAGTGGCTCGTTACCCGGCGGAACTAAAAATTTACAAAAGTGATGTGGATATACCACCAGAACTCTACAAAACCGACCCTGATAAATGCTGCGACTTGTTGAAGGTTGAGCCGGTGAAGCGGGCGGTTGAGGAAATGAAAGTTGATTGCTGGGTTACTGGCTTACGTTGTACCGAAGGCCGTACCAGGACTGATTATAAAGAAGTTGAAGAAAGAGATGAAGGGTTAATGAAGCTGAATCCTATCCTTATCTGGAAAGAGCGAGAAGTATGGCAATATTTAGCTCTCTATGGGGTTAGAGTAAACCCTTTATACGCTGAGGGTTATCGGTCTTTGGGTTGTGCTCCCTGTACAATAATTACTAGTGAGGACAACGAGCGCGCCGGTCGCTGGAGAGATACCAGTAAATG
>JBDRJF010000010.1:0-13851 GCA_043815185.1 Candidatus Omnitrophota bacterium
GGATGAATAGTAAGTTTTTGACTTTAATCCCCAGTCCGTCTATGCGCTAGGGACTGTTTCGGAGAGCAGGCATTTTTGGCGAGGAAAACCTCTCTAAAGGCCCAAATCCCCTTGTTTATTTCAGTAATTCGGCTATAATAGATACCTGTATATAGCGAGAGGTTTCTCCTCGGCTTATATGAGAGGGACGCGTCTTTTTTATAGATAGGTTCAAAATAGGTGGGCAGAGAACACGTTCGAATCTGGGAAAAGCTAACCCGGAAAGAAAGGAGGAACATCTATGGGCGATAAAGGTAAGAAAGATAGGAATAAACACAACAAACAAGTAGACAAAGCAAAAAACATAAAAAACGAAGCAAACAAGAAAAAACAAGAAAAAACACACTAGTAGAAAAAAGGGACAGATACTATTTTATATCTTCTGTCAATAAAAGTGTCTGTACCTTTTTGTTTAAGTGTCTGTCCCTTTTTGTTTTTTCCAGTGGTTTTAACCGCTTCAGACGAAAGTAGTTGGGGCGAAACGGATAGGGCTCTCAGTGTTAAATTTGATAAAGGCGTGGATGTCCCGGGGCCTGTTCCCATTGCATTTGTTATTTTGGAGCCAAAGGAAGAGAATGAACCTTCCGATACCCGTATTGCTGTCTTTACTGATACAGACTTTTTGTCGAATGCTTTTATTGAGAAATATAGCAATGCCCAGATGGGACTAAATGTTATTGGTTGGCTTTCAGATTTAGAATATAAGATTTTTATCGATCAGAAAGAAATTAAAGTCGAACGGCTCGATTTGACGAGCAAACAAAAACGCATGGTGGTTGTTATCCTTTTTGTTAGGCCTCTTCTTATTGGCACTGGAGGGATAATGACTTGGTTTAAACACAAGGGGTCAAGTTGAAGATTTTTAAATAGAGGATGTTTTGTGGGAGCGAAAGATCTTAAATTAATTGTTGGTGGGATACTTTTCGTAATTCTTTTGGCATTTATGATGTTTTTCGGCATGCAGGAATTAGGAAGAAATGGGGAACAAAAAGAAAATGTCTTACCAGAACAGAAAAAGTTAAAGGAAATCAATGAAATTCCTGCAGGAGTGAGGGTTGATGATGTTTCTCGAATAAAAGAAAAAGAGTCCGTAGGTATTCCCAGGGGATTATTCACGATTCAGGTAGCTTCTTTTCAAGATAAGTCGAGGGCAGAAAGGTTGATAGAGGAATTAAAAAAGAAAGGATATAAAGCGACAATATCGACTAAAGATTTAGGGGGAAAGGGAATCTGGCACAGAATTTGGGTAGGTGATTTTGATGGTAAAGAAGAAGTAGTAAAATTCCTGCAGAAATTAAAGGTAAAATATAAAGACAGTTTTATTAAATCAAAATAAGGAGGCGTTTCAATGAAGATTTGAAACTGTTTTGACAAGTAGTTTTATTTTGCGCATACTATGTTTTTACTAAATAAAGGAGGTTTAAAATGCATACAGGAAAAATAAAGAAGTTAATTCGCGAGAGGGGTTTTGGTTTTATAAGTGATACTGATGGCAGCGAAGTATTTTTCCACAAGAACAACCTTGTGGGTGTTGGGTTTGACGCTTTGAATGAAGATACGGAAGTTGAGTTTGAAGTTGAAAAATCTCCCAAAGGGCCAAGCGCTATTAATGTAAACATTGCGAAGAAATAATAATAAAATGGAAAAACATTTTAAACATAATAGTTCTTCAATCCCATCACAAATTGAGCCGGATGTAGTAGCGCTAATTAATAAAATGCAACAGCAGTTGGCTTCTTTGGAGAAGAAAATAGATATTTTAATCAGTCAGTCTTCAGAAAGGCCGTTTGAGGCGAAACATTTTTCAAAACCTTTACGGTCATCCGATTACTCTTCCCGTTATGGCAAAGGAAAACAAGGCAATAGTTCCGGAGAAAGAAACTTTACTAAAGCAACTTGCGTAGAGTGTAAGAAAGAATGCGAAGTTCCCTTCAGGCCCAGTGGAGACCGTCCAGTATACTGTAGGGAGTGTTTTTCAAAGCGTAAGGGCGGTGGTTTGGCAAAAGGAAAGCGCGACGAGAATAGCTCCAAAGAAGGAAGTTCTGTTAAAGGGCGTTATTTTGATAAACCGTATGCTGATGGAAAGCGAAGGGCTAGTCAAAGAAAGAAGCAATTTCCCCGCCGGATAAAAGGCCGCGCTTAAGTAGTCGGATAAGAGTTGTTGGTAATTAAAAACGCATGGGATGAAGACGATGAAAACCCTCCGCCGTTTTCCGTCGGTTAGTTGCTTGAAAAAGTAGGATTTTCGGATAGGGACATTTTCAATTTGGTCGAATGTCTCTGGACAAAGGGGTGACATTTGTAACACAAAGGTTTAGTGTTTTGATGTTCCCTAAGAATAGGGACACAAATTGACAATACTTCGACTCGTTTCATTCGCTCAGCACTGACGCATCCTCATAGTTTGAGCCTCGTTTGAGGCGCTAATTTCAGTTATAACCCTTATCTCTGATTTAAGCAAATATTTAATTAAACGTATAATTTTCTTATTTTAGCTAGAGAGGAATCAGAGATAGAGTTCGATGTTAAGAAAACAACGTCAAACAGCGCTAAACAACAACAGGATTAAGTAAAAAGTTCGAGCCCTGCCCGGGGAGCCAGTATTTTTAATCCCTTGTAACAAAATAAGTTGCAAGGGATTTTTATTTGAGATACAATTGCAATATGGATATCAAAGAAAGATTCAGACGCTGGTTTAAATTGCGTTTTGCGATTATATATCCTTTCGGTATATTCGTGATACTTTTCTCCAATTCTGATGATAAGTCAATAATACAAAGTATAGGGTTAATTATAGCAGGGCTGCTTCTCAGGTTGTGGGCGAATAGTTATGCAATAAAATTAGATAAACTTACTACTTCCGGGCCTTACGGTTATGTTCGCCACCCGCTTTACTTAGGCACGATGTTTCTTGTTGTAGGTTTTGTTATTATGTTGAAAGCTTATTACATAGGGATATCGTTTATTATTCTTATGACAGTAGTATATTACCGCACAATAAAAAAAGAAGAAGTAATGTTAGAGGAAAAATTTAAAGATACATTTATTAGATATAAGAAAAAGGTTCCAGCCATATTCCCGACAATTTTTCCTTATCGTGAAGGTGAAAAATGGTCATTTAGTTTTAGGCGTTTAATTAAAAGCCAGGAGTATAAGACATTTCTTTGGGTGACAATTTTTATGATTGCATTTCACTTAAAAGACGAGATGCTGATAGAACACGAGACAGTAGATGTAAAGATATTGATATTATTCGTAAGTGCATTTATTCTGGGAATGTTTGATTTCATAGGTGAAATTATAAGACGGAAAAAGGAGCAACTGGCATAGTAAATACTTTTGAATTTTTAGCATATAACCAGTTGCGAAACTCGTCCAATACGGGAGCCTTGTATTCATTACGAAACATTTTTCCGGCGCTTTCTGTGCCGGTTTTTTGTTTTTGGTGGGGGGAAGAAAAAAGATTCAATTCAAGAGAATCAATAGAAATTAATTTCTCTTTTCCGGCGGGGGGAAATAGAAAAGCCCTCCTAGAAAAGGAGGGCGATTTAGTTCGAAATATGAAGACTGGCTCCCCAGCTAGTTTGAACTCCCCCATAGAGGTTTAGTTCAGAATTTACAATAACAATAATTATTCCCATAGGTTTTAGCATTTGAACTAGCCAGGATTATATGATAGCATAAACCAATGCTGGAAAGAATAAAAAATAAAATTGACCTTGAGCTTAAGAAGTTTGCGGTTGATATTGAGAAAACCTATTCTTTAAGTAAGATCTCACCGCTTTTATTTAAGTCGATTAAGGAGTTTATCTTGCGTAAAGGTAAGCGGATAAGGCCGATACTTTTTATCGCCGGATACCTGGGTTTTGCCAGGAAAGTAGTTCCGGGATTATACCGCAGCGCCTTAGCTATTGAATTGCTCCATGACTTTATGCTGGTGCATGACGATATAATCGATAAGTCCGATACCAGACGCGGTAAACCTTCAATGCATAAGATGCTTGATAAACCACTTAAAAGTTATAAGAATGTTAAGTTTAGCGGTCAGGATCTCAGCATAGTTGCCGGTGATGTAATTTATGCTTTAGCCATTGGTGCTTTTCTCTCAATACGCGAAGATCGGGAGCGTAAGGAAAGGGCCCTTAAAAAATTTATCGCAGCTGCGGTTTATACCAGCTCAGGAGAGTTTATTGATCTCTTAGCCGGAGCCAAGAGTATTGATCAGATATCCCGGGAAGATATTTACCGGATATATGATTACAAAACCGCCTGTTATACTTTTTCTACTCCTTTGGTTACCGGAGCAATTTTAGCCGGAGCCGGAAAAAAGGAGGTGGATAAGCTTTTTAAGTTTGGGATCTATCTGGGCCGGGCTTTTCAGATAAAAGACGATATTTTAGGGATGTTTGCCGAAGAGAAGAAAATCGGAAAATCAACTCTTTCTGACCTTCAGGAAGCTAAGAAGACTCTGCTTATCTGGCAGGCTTACCACTCCGGCAATAAAAGAAGTAAGAATTTGATCAAGAAAGTATTCGCAAAAAATAAAGTAACTCACCAGGATTTACTCCAGATGCGTAAAATTATCGCAGATTCCGGTTCATTAGATTACCTTTACCGGGAGATTCATGCGCTGATTAGGAAATCTCAAAGTTTGATAGCTTCTTCTTCAATCAGCCGGCAGTATAAAGATTTTTTAATCCAATACCCCAAAAATTCCTTAAGCCTTAAGATTTAATCCCGGTTTTTTAGCTAATAATCATCAGCTTAGCAATATAAATTATTGTTGGATTTTTAGGCGGGATAATATAAAATAACCTCTATGAAGTTAAAGATTACCCGGGCTAAATCAGCTGGATTTTGTTTTGGCGTAAAAAGGGCAATAGAAATAGCTCTTAAGGCAGCCGGTCAGCATCTAACTATCGAGATGCTCGGTGATATTGTTCATAATCAAGATGTCTGCCGTCAGATTACCGCCTCGGGAGTAAAGAAAATAAAAACCCTTAAAAAAGGCCAAAATAAGACTTTATTGGTCCGGGCCCACGGCATCCCTTTAAAAGCCCTAAAGGAAGCTAAAAAATTAGGTTATAAAATAATTGACGCTACTTGCCCGATGGTTAAGGAAATACATAAAGTAGCCGTGCGAATGGAGCGAGAGGGCCGCAGAGTTATTGTTATCGGTGATAAGAATCATGCCGAAGTGCAAGGTATAGTAGGGCACTTGAAATCAACAGTTTTAATCATCGAGAATCAAAGAAATTTACCTTTATCGGCCATAAAGAAGATAAAAAAAGCTGGCCTGGTTGTGCAATCAACACAGAATACGGAAAAAGTAGCCGATATCTGTGAACTGTTGAGAAACTATATTCCGGATTTGAAGTGTTTTAACACAATCTGTACTCCCACCCGGAAAAAACAATCGGAAATACGCAGTTTAGCTATTAAGAATGGCCTGATGGTGATTATCGGTTCAAAGGCCAGCGCCAATACCCGGCGGCTATATGAAATATCAAAATCACTGAACCGAAGGACCTATTGGGTTCAATCAAGTAAGGATCTCAAAAAAATCTGGTTAAAGGGTGTGGTTAAAATAGGAGTAGCTGCCGGAGCATCAACCCCGGATTATACTACTCAAGAAATAATCAAGCAGATCCGAACATTAACTAAGGCCGGATGGTGATTTCTTGAACCGGTAAAGAAGTGATAAGGCATGTTTCGCGAATTTTCTGCCGGCCCACTTAATCCCGTGAAAGAAAATTATCGGATGGTGGCTGAGATTATATAATAACCACCTGAACTTATCAGTAAAACTTACCATTTTCAATAGAAGATCATCGATTCTGCTTTTTATTTTTCAGCGCACTGACATTATACCTTAATGTATCCTTAACAGTAAAAAGAAAACTCTTTTAATGCTTTCAAATTAGTCATAGCGGCTAATTAGCCAAACCAGTACCGGGGAGGGAAATGGGATTGACTGAAAGTTAGAGCATGATAAAATAATCAACAAATATTGGTTCAAGCCCATTGCTAAAGCTTAGGGTTTAAACAGGAGTAGAGGGGAGTCGATGAAGATAAGCGAGATACTTAAACAGAATCAGCAAGGCGTAGCTTTTGAGTTCTTTCCGCCGCGCAGTGAACAGGGAAGAGCTGCTTTGATAAATACGATTAAAGCTTTAGCTGAGTCTAAACCGCTTTATGCCTCGATGACTTGTGGTGCCGGAGGAACTGTTCAGGGAGCAACTAAAGAGGCGGTTTCACTGCTTCTTAAAGAGCGAAACTTTGAGGTTATGCCGCACTTAACCTGTCTTGACTTAGAGCCGGATACTTTAAAAGGCCTATTGGATGATTACCAGAGCCAAGGTATTGAAAATATCATGGCCCTAAGAGGCGACCCGCCGCAAGATGTCAGCAATTTTAGTTTTTCCGGCCAGAACTTTTTTTGTGCCCGGGCTTTGGTCAAAGCGATTAAAGACTACGGCCACTTCTGCATCGGGGTTGCCGTATATCCGGAAGGACATATTGAGGCTTCGACCCTGGATCAGGATTTAGAGTATGCCCGGCAAAAAATCGATGCTGGTGCTGACTTTGCCGTAACCCAGATGTTTTTTGATAATAGTTATTATTATCGATTGCTGGAGCGAATGAAGAAACAGGGGGTTAATATCCCGGTATTACCGGGGATTTTGCCCTTAACCGACCTGGCCAAGGTTAAACAATTTGCCAGTATCTGCCGGACCACAATCCCTAAAAACATTGAAGAAACTATGGCTAAACTGGCTGGAAAGCCCCGGGAACAAGAGAAGGCTGGGGTTGACTTTACCATCCGGCAATGCCAAGACCTACTCAAAAATGGGGCCAAAAAACTTCACTTTTTCACCCTTAACCAGCCGGAGATAATCAAAACCATCCTCAAAGCTATTTTTACCGGGACAGACCCCATTTAGATTTGCCTTACTGAGCTTAGTTTTTTTTGCAGTTTCCCCACTTTTAACCCCGAGTACAAAACCTTTGTTTTCTCAAAAAGCCCAAAAAATTCCTTGACCCGCTTAGCTTTTTTAAATGGGGTCTGTCCCGAATAACTGTCCCGAATAAAAAAGCTTAAATCAAGTGCATCTCTTTGCATCCCAATGGATAGTATTGTCTGATTGGCTAAATTTTTCTTGACAAAACAGCTCTTCCAGTATATATTAATAGATGTTGTGAAAGTTATTTATCTTAAGAGAAATAAGCCAATATTATGAAGGAGGTTCGCAATGAGAAATAGTTTAATAACCACTTACCAACTGTCAAAATTGCTGGGTGTTTCAGTAGCTAGTGTGAACTATTACACTAACCTTGGCCTGTTTAAGGTCAAGGATAGAAAGGGGAATGCCCGTCTCTACGACCGGGAGGAAATTAACAATACCTACAAGACTATTCAGCGATTAAGAAAAGAGGGTTATTCTTTAATGCTGATTAAGCAAAGGTTAGATAAGGGTTATAGTATTTAGCAGGAGGTAAATGATGTTTGAGGATTTTAAGACATTTTTTGGCAAGTTTAATCAGCAAAATTCCTATAAGACTGTGGCTGGGAAAAGAAATCCTGCTTATCCTTTGCAGTCTAGCCGTAACTTAAATCTTCCGATTGTTGCCATTGCCAACCAGAAGGGCGGCACCGGTAAAACCACTACGGCAATTAATCTTTCGGCAGCCTTAGCTAATAAAGGCTTCTCAATTTTATTAATTGACATTGATGCTCAATCCCACGCTTCCTTAGGTTTAGGGGTCGATGTTGAGAGTTTGAGTTATTCAATTTACGATGTGATGACCAGAAATATCGAACTCGGGCTGGCCATCTTACCAACCAAAATTAAAAATTTAGATATTATTCCGGCCACCTCAGTGCTTACCGGCGCCCAGTTAGAAATAGCTGATTTACTAGGAAGAGAGATGGTATTACGAACCGCCATTTATAAAATGGTAAATACCGGCCGTAGAAAATACGACTATATAATTATTGATTGTTCCCCTTCGCTTAATCTTTTAACTATCAATAGCTTTGTAGCGGCCAAGACTTTACTGGTGCCGATTCAAACCCATTATTTTTCCTTAGAAGGGATGAAGGAACTTTTCTCGACTATTCAGATTGTAAAAGACCGCTTGAATCCCGACTTAGATGTTTTAGGTATACTACCGACTCTCTTTGATGCCCGGACCCGGATGAGCCGGGACATCCTTAGCCAGATAAAGAAGCACTTTAAGGAGAAAGTTTTTCCTACGCCGATTCGGATGAATGTAAAATTAGCCGAAGCCCAAATTCATCGAGAATCTATATTTGAATATGACCCTGGTTCTAACGGGGCCAAAGACTATCTGGCTTTGGCCGAAAGAGTAATTGCTTTGACTCAAACCTCTGAGAACGAATCTCAGGGGTTAAACGGAGATGATTCTTTGGAATCTCGACAGGCTCAGAAGACTACCGAAAAAATAGAAAGCTTAAAGCTTCCTCAAGATATACGCTGAGGAAGACTAAAAAAGATTATGGCAGAGGAAAACAAAGAAAAACAAGATCAAGCTAAGGAAGCAGAGACTAAGGATATCGTAAAAGAGATATTTGGAAAATCTAGCTACCGGCCTAAGAAAACTTCTACTCTTTTTACTCATTTCCGTCATCCGGCTAAACCTCTGCCGAAAGTTAAGGCCTCGCTTTTTATGAAGAAACTTCCGGCAGCAATAGACATCGGCGCCTCGAGCATTAAAATACTTCAACTGGCTCAAAGGCAACCCAAGGGAGAATTAGAGATTGTCTGTATTGATCAGCAAGGTTATTCAATTCGCGGGAAAGTTCCGGAAATTATTGACCAGCGTGAGATCCTTAAGACCTTGATCGAACGTAACGAAATCGGTTCTGAGGTAATTGCCGGTATATCAGCTTCCGAAGTTCAGATTTATAACCTTATTTTTCCCCAGATGGGTGAAGCTGAACTTAATGAGGCAATTCGTCTGAAAATAACTCAGCTACGGCCTTTTGGGTTAGATTTAGGCGCGATTACCTACGGTTTTATTAAAGGAGACAATTTAGTCCGGACTAAATCTACTCAGCAGAAGATTTTGCTGGTCTGCGCTTCCCGGGAGTTAATTCATAACCGGATTATTTTGCTTAAGGATTTAGGCCTTAGGCCGCTGTCAATAGAGGTTGCACCGATGACCCTGGCTAATTTAGATAAATTTCGCTTACAGTCTTCAGGCTATCAGCAGTTTCAAGCTAAAGGAGAGATAGCTCTCTGGCTTAACCTGGGCGCTCAAGAGAGCACTTTGACTATTACTCAGGCTGGTTTGCTCTGTTTCTGCCGGGTTTTAGCTATCAACTCTACTCAAATGACTAAGCAGATTATCCAGCATACCGGCATAAGCGAGGAAGAAGCTGAAGCGGTTAAGCGAGAGTATGGTTTTAGCTATTGGTCTCCTGATAAGAAGATCGCTGTATTTGCCGAGCCGGAGAAGTCTTTTAAAGGGGCTGAAGATAAGTCGGCTGAGGTTTATCGAAGCCTGGTATCTTCTCTGGAGAACTTTGTGGTAGACATGACCCATTCTTTTAAGTATTTTTCTTATCAAGTTACCCAATCCCGGGTTACTAATTTTGACCTTTTACTCTTATCGGGAGGCGGAGCCAAACTTAAGAATTTAGACTTATTTTTAAAGACCCGTCTGGGGGTTCCGGTAGAAATGGTTAATCCTTTCAGCTTTTTTAAGGTTTCCCCGGCTATCAGTAAAGAGAAGGCTGATTTATTGAGTAATGATTTAGAGTTTACGGTTGCTTTAGCTTTGGCCTTAGGTTCCAGAATTGATCCCAACAAACGGATTAATCTTATATCTCAGGAGCAGAAAAAGGGTTTAGCCCTGCTTAAAGAACAATTAAGGGATAAGTTAGTAATGGTTGCTATTATTCTTTTAGCTACAACCTTAGGGTTGGTGGTTTATCAAACCGGAAAAGTCGCCCGGGCTAAGTGGAAGCTGAATGCTGCTAGCGGAGAAGTTCAACTAGCTCAGACCCAATTGAATCGTTTACAATCCCAGCAGTTAAAATTAGCTGAAGAAGAGGCAGCGCTTTTGGAGAAGAATTTAAAGCTTAAGGAAAGGTTAGTTTTTCTTGAAGGAGCAACCCGTCAGCCGGAGAGTTTTGCTAAGCTATTGGCTGAAGTAGCAAATCTATTGCCGGAAGAGGTTTGGGTTACCAGACTGGTCTACCTAGAAGATAAAATAACTATTACCGGTTCTACCTCTAATATCCAGGTAGTGATGGAGCTGATTGAGACTCTTAAGAAGTCAAAGAGTTTTATTGATGTAACTTTTACCTATACCCAGCGGGATGTGGATAAAGTTTCCGATGTCTATAGTTTTGAAGTTATTGTTACGATGAGCACATAAAATAGTTAGTTATGGCTGATAAATTACTAGATTTCAAGAAGCTAAAGCCCAAAGAGAAAGCTTTGATAGCAGGATTGATGGTAGTGATAGTCATCAGCGGATACTTCCATATTATTTATAAACCTCTTTCACGGAGTACTTCCCGCTATGATCTTCAAGCCAAGAAGTCTCTATCCCGTCTTAGTGATCTTAAGACTAAGTTGCCTCAGTTGGAACAACAGAAACAGAGTATCCGGGCTTTAGGGGAAGAAACTCAAGCCATGCTTAATGAGATAGCCAAAATTGAAAGTGCTCTCCCTAATAAAAATAACGTCTCCCGGCTTCTAACTGAATTGGTCCAACTGGGGAAAGATTTAAAAATATCTTCAGTGCGTCAGAAGCTGGAGAGCCGCGCCGATTATCAGAGCATTTATGTTGAGTTAAAATTCAATGCCCCTTACATAGATACTGTTAATTATCTCCGGAAGATCGAGGCAATATCGCCGTTTTTAGTTATTAAAGAGGTGGATATTTCTGAAGAGCAGGCCAAGGACGACCGGGGTGGCCCGGTAGTCCGGCTGATCCTTTCCAGTTTCCTGGGAGATACGGCCAATGGTGACAAGATTGAGACTAAGAGTCCGGACCCGCTGGTTATATCCAGGAACATATTTATTTCTAAAGCCAAACCAGTGGTTAAAATCAGCACCACCGAGTTAAAACTCGATGGTATAACTTATGGCCCTAAGGGTGCGACAGCAATAGTGAATGGTGAGGTGGTCCGGATCGGTTCATTAATTGAAAATTATAAGGTAAAAGATATTCAACCGGATACGGTAATATTCACCGATGATTTTGAGGAGTATATAGTTAATATCACGCGATAGATGTAAGCAGGTTAGAGAAGAGCAGGCTCTGGCCGGGGTAAACAAAAGTAGTTTTCATAGTTGTTTATAACTGAAATATTTAAGTAAAATAAAAAAGATTATTTAAGGAGGTATAAGATGAGATATCTTGATATTCACCGTTGCCAGCCTCAAGGCGTTTCTTTAGCCTTTATCCTCATTTTAATATTTAGTTTGGCAGTTAGGCCGGCAGGAGTGGGAGCTACCGAGGTGAAGGAGGCTGCACCGGCTGAAAGTACTCAAGCAGAATCAGCTCCTCTGGATAAATTGGCGACCAAGATTTCCCTGGATTATAAGGACGCTGATTTAGCAGCTGTACTGCGCTCACTCTCCTGGACTTATGATTTGAACATTGTTACCGACTCTAAGGTTAAGGGTAAGGTGACTATAAGTTTAAAAGATGTAGCTTTAAAGGAGGCTCTGAGCGCCATTCTGACCATAAACGGGCTTATTTTCTCTGAGCGTGAGGGGATTATTTATGTTGCTACCGGCGACCCTAAGGCTATCGATATGGATAATGCAGTAGTTTTTCTGAAGTACATTACCGCCTCCGAAGCTTTAAATCTTTTAAGAGATGTTGGTTCCTCCAATGGAGGTATAATGATCAATGAGACATCCAATAGCTTAATTATCACTGACTTTCCTGCGAATGTCGCCAAGATCAAAGATCTTCTGACCCAGGTTGATATTGCTCCCCAGCAGGTCTTGATTGAAGCTAAGATTGTGGATATCACCTCAACTGATTTAGCTGCTTTGGGTGTGGAGTGGACTGCTGATTATAATCCCGGCCATGGCCTTTTTGACCGGGGCACTTACTATGCCGAGCGGCTAACTGCTAATATAAGTCTTGCTGAGGACCATAGTACTTTATCCGGTGATCAAATTGGCATAACTGCCCTTACCTTGAAGAACTTTCCGGTTACCGCTACGGTAGATGCTTTAGTCCGGCAAGGAAAGGCTAAACTTCTGGCTTCTCCTTCAATTGCGGTCATAAATGGTGAGGAGGCCCGGATTATTATTGGTGAAAGATATCCGATTCAGGAACGAACCCAGACTACTACCGGAACTACCGAGACTGTTACTTTTGTGGATATTGGAACCAGCTTGAGAGTGACCCCGAATATTAATGACGACGGTTATATTACCATGCGCATTCATCCTGAAGTTTCCTCATTCGCCAGCGCGGTCGGCAGCAACCCCAGGATTACTACCCGGGAAGCTGATACCACGGTGCGGGTAAAAGAAGGTGAAACTTTAGTTATTGGAGGATTGATTAAAAATACTGATAACCGCACTCATGATAAGATCCCGGTTTTAGGCGACATTCCTTTTCTGGGGTTTTTATTTTCGCGAACCTCTAAGTCTGTAGAACAAATCGAGTTAGCGGTATTTATTACCCCTAAAATTCTGCGTTCCAGAGCAGAGAAATTGCGCCTAAAAAAGGCAGATGCTGCTTCGGAAGATGCTTATGTTACTCTTGAGAAGGCCGGTGAGCTTAGCATGATTGAGAGTATTTTTGCCAAGGCCAGAGTCTTGGATCAGGGCCAAGGGGTGGAGAACTCGTATAAGAGCAAAGATTTCAGGAAGAGCCAAGCTTTAAGTCTCTATAACCATATCATAATAGAGTTTCCTGATAATCAACGGGTAGCTGAGGCGATCTATCGAGCTGGGATGATTCACTACCGGGATTTTAAGGATTATGAGTTAGCCCAGGAGGCTTTCGGCCGCTTAATCTCTGATTATCCCGCAAGTGTCTTTGCTAAACGGGCAAGAAATATCTATAAAAAATTGAAAATATCCGAGAGAGAGGTAAAAGACCCCAGGCCGGTCGGTTTGGAAGTTTTAAACGGAGGCTAAGTAAATTCTAAAGAGTTTGTTACCAAACTCAGTAGTTAACAATTTGTATTTATCAAAATAATTGAGAAACAAAATATAACCGCAGCTTAATAAAAAACGGGGGGAATTATGCAGGATAAATGGAAATTAAAATTTATAGTTTTTTTGGTAATACTGTCTTTGGCCTATGCAGCTTCTGGCCAGGCCGAGGAAATCAAAGAGACACAGGAGTGGAAAAGAGAGTTTCAAAATGTAGAGAGCCGAATCACCGGCCGGATAAGTGAACTGGATAAGGCAAATGAAGTCTTAGAGCTTAAAGTAAAAAACCTCAAAACCGGCTTGGCTCAGGCTAACACCTTGGCAGATGACTTTAGAAATCAGATTAAAACTTTAAAGGTTGAGCGCAGCGAATTGCAGGGTAAGCTCCTGGATTTGGATAAAGCTTGGCAACTGGCTAACACCAGAGTTGAGAGCTTAGAAGCAGATTTAGAAGCTCTGAATCAGGCTAAGACAAAGGAACTGCTGGCTTTAGGCGAAATTAACGCCAAGCTGGAGACGACTATCTTAAAGAGGGAAGCAGCCACAAAATATATCCAGGATAAGCTCACTCAGGTAAGCTCTGAAAAAAATAAGCTTAAAAAACAAGTAGTAAAGTTTGATGCTGTTCGTGCAAAATTGGAGTCTGAAA